>CP032508.2:970500-1294000 GCA_009497875.2 gamma proteobacterium SS-5
TCACGGCTGCGCCTGAAGCACTCCAAACGGCGCTCGTCCTGGGCCACCAGCAGGTACTCCTGCAGGCTGGGGATCTGCCGATAGGACAGAAACTTCTCCTGCCGATCCACCCGCTGGGTGGATTCGGAGAGCACCTCGACGATCAGGCAAGGACTGCTCCTGAAATAGGCGTGACGATCGTCCCCATCGCAGGACAACAACAAATCCGGGTAGTAAAAGATGCTGCTGCCGCCGATCTCCAGGCGTACCTTCATATCCGAGGTAAACAGCTGACAACCCCGGCGGCGGGCGGCGGGCGTGAGGGCAAAGGCCAGGGCATTCACAATCAGGCCATGCCGATCGCTGGCTCCGACCATGGCATAGACCTGGCCGTCGATGTATTCATGCCGAATCTCGCTCTGCTGCTCCCCTGCCAGATAATCTTCAACGCTCAGCTCGGGATAAGACGGAATCTGTAAGCCCATTGGATTCTCCTCTTGGTGTCTGTTGTTGCTGGTTGCGCCCCGGCCTCACTTGACCTTGAGGCGCTTTTTCTCCTTAGGCTGCCTCTCCACCGGCCAGCCAATCGTCGAGACTCGACAATTATGGCATGATTGACACGACCTGTTTACAGGTGCTGTTAACACTAATTGACGAGGAGCTTTATGGATACCGTATTTTCTGAAGATATCATTCCCCTATCTGACCTAAAGATCAACCCAGGCAAAGTCGTAACCCGGACAACAGACACGCATCGGCCCATTCTTCTCACCAGCAGAGGGCGAGGTGTTGCTGTGGTTCAAGGGCTTGACGATTACGAGAAAGCGAAGGAAGAAATGCAATTTCTAAGGGCTGTAGCCCAAGGCCTAGCCGATATTCGAGAAGGCGAGACCCTATCATTACAAGAAGCGAAGAAAATACTGGGTTTCGATTAAATATGAAAGTCGTACTCGCCAAGTCTGCTCTGAGTGATCTGCAGGAGATAAGAGGCCATTATTCGGAACAGGGTCTTCCAGAGGTAGGGCAACGACTCGTAAACGACATATTGAAACACGTGCAGCATCTGGCTGATCATCCCGACCTCGGCAGAAAAGTCCCAGAGTTTGATCAGGAAAACATTAGAGAAATAATCCATCCACCCTTCCGAATTGTCTATCTGAGGAATCCATCGAAAATCAACTTGATCCGTGTTTGGCGGAGTGAACGATTGCTCATGCTTCCCGATTCAGGCGATGCGCCAGATCTGTGATATGGTATTTTCTTAAGGGCACCCTTGCGAACTTGTCCCTTGCCGTTTTCCCAATTTAAAGCCCCCGGACCGACGGCCCAACGAGTCTTGGCATCATGCCTGTGCTGCTTCTACCTGCAGATACGCAGTGGAAAGCCGTATAGCCTGAGGCAAAAAAGCCCAAGGCATACAGAGACACCTTGGGCGTGAGCTATGAATTACTGTGAAACAGCATTACCGCCGTCTCTCAACCTGGGAGCTCCGAGCGCTGGCTCGGAGGTGCAAGTCCGAGCCAGTTGTAGCCCGGATGAAGCATAGCGGAATCCGGTGAGGTCACGCCCGGCGGCACTCCCTGCCGAGTCCCGAAGCGCTCGTTTGCTCCCCCTCCCCCCCGGGAGGCGACTGCATGGCCACCGATGATCCCGTCATCGGTTTGGCATGACCTACCTCCCTGTAGGCCCGATGCAGGAGGTAGAACAGCGTCTGGAACAGCTGTCGAGGGCTGGGGGGAGGGAAGTGCATAATTGGGGTCTGTCCCCTAATTTGCAGTGCCTTGAATTGGTGCTGCACGAAACTATACTATTAACAAAGCACTTCAAGGAGCCTAAACATGGCCATTTCAGCGCACCCTTCAACCGTTAAAGTGGTTGGCACCAACGGTCAAATCTCGCTGGGCAAGCAATACGCTGGCCGCCATGTGCTGGTGGAAGAATGCGAGCCTGGCGTCTGGGTCGTGCGCACCGCAACCATCATCCCCGACAACGAGCGCTGGTTGCACAAACCCAAGGCGGCTGCGGACCTGGAAACAGCAATGAACTGGTCCATCGATCATATCGCCAGCGATGACGACATCGAAAGCTCGCTCAAGCGTCTTGACCATGGCGAGCAATGAAGCCAAGGTCAGGCTCGACCTAAACAACCCCATGCATAATTGGGGTCTGTCCCCTAATTTCCAGAGGTGTAGGAGCGGCCTTGGCCGCGAAGGGCGCAGAAATCGCGGGCAAGCCTGCTCCTATTGGGCCTACCCCATTGATGCGGTAAAAATCACCGGTATAGGCTGGAACAAAGGGGTAATGCTCCCACCGGAACTGTTTAATAAAAGTCACTAGTGTCCCGTTAAATTATCGAATAAATCCAATTGCTTAGGGTTACCATGGTCTTCCTGCGCGCGATCTCTTAAATTAAGTACTTGTTCTATAGATGTTTTCTCAAACAGGGTTAGGCTCAGAACCTGTAGGATTGTGTAGAGATCGGCCTTGATGTCGTGGCGCTTTTTGATGATGGCCACGAGCACATAGACTGAGATGGCAATCCAGATTTGGCTTTTTACCGCATTCTCTGTGGTGCCGAAAAACGACTTGATGCGTAGATGCTGCTTGATCCATTTGAAGAACAACTCCACTTGCCAGCGATAGCGGTATAGGTCGGCCACCGTCTGTGCCTTGACGCTGAAATTGTTGGTCAGAAAATCGAATGTCTTGCCGGTCTGGGTATCGTGATACTTGATCCGGCGTAACGGCTGCGGGTAATCGACGGCTGAGCGCACACCCGTGAGTACGATGGTCTGATCGCAGCGCACCCCGCCGGCGGTGTCGACGGGATGGGAATAGCGGCGCCGATACTTGGTATTGGATTTGGCGCGGATGACAAAGAATGCGCCTGCGGCGTTCAAGGTGAATAAGCGTCGGAAGTCCACATAGCCACGGTCCATGATGTAGAAAGCGCCCGGTTCCGGCAGCAACATATCGAGGGCGTTGACGTCGTGTACCTTGCCGTCCGTGATATGGATAAACGTGGGGATGTTGCCACGCAGGTCCAGCAGGGTATGAAGCTTGACGGCAGACTTGGTGGTACGAAACAGCGCCCAAGGGAATATCGATAGACACAGGTCGATGGTGGAGGCATCCAGCGCATAGACCGTATTGTCCAGTTCCAGCCCTAGGTCTTCGTCGGCATAGAGAGGGCGGGCGACACGAATCAGGGCTTGTGCGAAGTCGGCGTAGATACGCCAGTCCCGACGTTCGTTGGCTTTTGCCAGGGTATTGCGTGCGACGGAGGGTGCACGAAGCCCCATGTGATAGAGCTTGCTCTGATGGGCACGAAGGCAAACCTCGATGTCGCGCAAGCTCTCCCGATAAGTGAGCTGGGCAAAGGCCATGACATAGTATTGGTCGAGACAGCGGAAATGCTTGACGTAGTGCTCGCCTCGATAGCGAGCGACACAACGCCGAAAAGTGTGCAGTGGCAAGTGCGCCATGACTTGCGAGAAAATCAGCCTGCCGGTGTACATGATCTATCCTCGTTGGAGTCCAGCAGGAATGATCAATGGGCATCGGATCGATTTTCAAGTTGCTAACACCACGAAAATTGGAAATTACCGAATAGAAACATTATCTTGCAGGTATCTGTGACTTTTTTAACGGGACACTAGTGAATAAAAGTATTGATGATCAGACGGGACTCGACAGCTAGGCGAAGAAAATAGCCTGATGAACATCCCTATTTTTATGCAGAACGCGAATTACCTGGATTTCTTCGTCAGAGAGGCATTCGTAAAAAACCACATGGCTCTGGAAAGGGTATTTGCGTAGATCCGACTCGATGTAATCACAGGCATTCCCAAGTCTTGGCGAATCGGCCAGCATGTTGAATGTTGCATCCAAGCCTTTCAGGTAATGCAAGCGTTGGGTCCTCCCCCAGCGCTCTTCTGTGAATCGAGCAATTCCACGCAAATCAGCTTTTGCCGCACGGGTAAGTGAAAATGCGCCCATTAGCTCAATTCGTTATCAAGCTCAGCCATAAAAGTTTCATAACGGTATTCAGCCCTGCCACTGGCACGGCCTTCTGCGATCAATTGGCGCAGTGTTTCCAGTTTCTGTTCTTCATTCTCAAGCAGACGCAAACCAGCTCGCACCACCTCTGTAGTAGAGCTATAGCGTCCCTTCGCAAGTTGAGCCGCAATAAACTGGTCAAAATGGTCTCCCAGGCTCACACTGGTGTTTTTCGCCATTGGGGCAATCTCCAAGAAATACCAATAGTTGGTAAATAAAGCCGAAGACGACTAACAAATCAATCCGACCGAGCCACTTTACCTCCTACGGGCAGATCCTGGTGCTGGCCATCTTCATGGGCGGCATGGCCAAACAAAGTGATTGTCTCATTTCTCGTTCCCACGCGCTGCGTGGGAACGAGAAAAGAGCTTCTCGCTCCGGTTGTTGCTGGGACGCTCGTTCGGGTAGGAAATCATCACTCACACCCGGACCGCCCAAAAAGAAGCTGTTCCAGGATTGACCGAGGGGTGCGATGATGCGTTCTTGACCTTTGACGCGAATTTCCACCTTGTGGACACCCTCAGGCAAGCGGACGTCCAACGGAAGCCGGACGGCTTGGGTGCGGTTGTTGACGAAAACGGTACCAATAGACATGCTCGACTCCCCGCATAAAACTATACCTGATTACCCACAAACCTCAGCCTATCGAATAGGTCGGTCTTTACCTGGACCTGGCAGTACATAGGGCGGCCCGTGGCCGCCGTGCCCTCGCAAGGTGCAACCACATTGCAAGCGACTTGGCGGCGGGCGAGGCCCGCCCTATGCCTCGCGGCAAGCCGACGCCAGACAATGGCTGAGATATAGGGGTAATCAGGAAACTATATGTCGAGTGTATATAGCGCCATCAAGGCAGTCAAATCTACAGTCGCGAAAGACCGCTGATCCGTGGCCAATCCGTTCCCACCTTGCAGGCATCGATGGGTGTTTTTCATCTTTATCAATGGGACGCAGAGGACGCAAAGAAGCGCAAAGGACGCAGAGAAGAATGAGGAAGAAGTGGCCCGGATGGAGTGCGGAGTATCCGGGGTTCTTTTCGTTCCCACGCGGCGCGTGGGAACGAGAAAATTGTCTCCACATTGTTTGCCACAGTGGGAGCGGGCTTGCCCGCGATTCCAGACGCTCCCGATCAGCTTGCTTGCTTGAATCGCTCGATAGGCGGGCGATTCTTATTGCGTTCGGCCTGGCTCAGATCGTAGGCGGCTTGCATGCGCAGCCACATTTGCGCGCTGATGCCCAGCCAGTCCTGCAAGCGCAAAGCCATGTCGGCACTGATGGCGGCATGGCCATTGAGGATGCGCGACAAGGCCGCCCGCGTCACGCCAAGCTGCCGTGCCGCTGCCGTGATAGTCACCTCATCCGGCCAGCCATCCTTCAGAACTTCGCCGGGGTGGGCTGGATGGTATATGCCATTCATCGTCACTCTCTCTAGTGGTAATCCAGATAATCGACTAACTGTCGAGTCCCGGTGGTTCGCTACACCCGCAGAGGGCTGGCACATTCAAACGCAGCCAGCTTGTCCCCGACATAAAGTGACTGTCCCCTTGTTAACTCCTACCCGCAACAGGCTGGCCTCGTCCAGATCATCGCCTTTCCCGGCCAGAACCTGCCGCACCAGCAGGGGGCCTTCAAACAACTGCGTCCAGCGGTTGAGTACCTCGTCCTGGCTCCAGGCCTGCGCCCGCTCGGCATCCACTCGCACCACCAGGTGGTAGTGGTTGCTCATCACCGCATAAGCGGCGACATCCACGGCAAAGACGGCGGAAAGCTGCTTGATGCGCTCAACGATCCAGCCCCGGCGGTGCTCGTAGCTGATGCCGGTGAGTGCATCCTCACCACAGAGAAAGGCGCGGCGAACGCAACGGTTGACCAGATGATACCAGGGGGTATCGCTGAGGGAGACCAGGGTTGAGCGGGGGCGTGTCATGGGGGAAGTATTGCGCGGAATGGGTTTTATGTCAAGAAAGTGGGTGTCCTTTACTGGGTTAGTATGGATTCCACAATAAGTGGGTGTCCTTTAGTTGTTAGTTTGTTGCGCGAGGGGTGACGCAAATGGTCACCCTGACACCGCTGAGAGGCAGTTACCGGGCAAAATGTGAACCGACTCACGTTTTTCAGCAGGCAGCGTGAGGATGCCAAGTGGTTGATAATTCGTGCGGTTGAACGCGGATGCGGCAGGCTTGCCAATTTGGCATAGGGCTTGCTTGGTCAGGGTAGCTCGAAACTGATCGAGCGGTTTTCGAAAACTTCTTAGGAGAATGTAAATGAAAAAGCAAATGTCAGGCTTCACCCTCATCGAATTGATGATCGTGGTGGCTATTATCGGTATTTTGGCGGCTATTGCATTGCCGGCGTATCAGGATTACACCATTCGCGCCAAGGTCAGTGAGTGCGCCATGGTTGCTGCCTCATGTAAAACCGCAGTTTCTGAGACCTTTGCCTCTAACGGCAGCTTGCCAACTAATGAAACAGTTGCTGGTTGTGCAACTACAAGCACTCAATATTGTGCAGCACCCACAGTTGCTGCCGGTGCGGTCACTGTAGCCGTGAGTGGTCACGGGGGAACTCCTGATCCCTGCAACCTTGTCTTGACTCCACAGTTAGACGCTGGTGGTAATGCAATAACCCAATGGAATGGCAGCACCACTTGCGACGGCAAGCATGTACCAGCTAACTTCCGTTAAGTAGAATTATAGCAGTCGTGGAGAAAACGAACCAAGGAGAGAATATTTTTTGACTGCCTGAATTTTAAACCCGCACCCTAAATTGGTGCGGGTTTTTTTACTAATAAGAAACCCGGGTATGCAAAAAATCCTTTTACACACTGGCATCACATTTGCCTTTATCCTCTGTCTACTAATTGCCGTTTTCTTTTTCTGGTATCCAGCGCCCTTGCTGTCGATGCAGGCTGGATGGCCAACCTTCATCATAGCACTAGCCACCACGCTGATCCTAGGCCCATTGATGACCGCATGGCTATGTCGACCAGGTAAAAAAAACAAGAACTGCGCCCTTGATGTTTCAATCATCGTCCTCCTACAGGCCATTGCGCTTGCCTACGGCGCCTATATTCTGTATCAGCAAAAACCCAAACTGCTGGTACTGGTTCTGGACCAATTTTACATTGTCACAGAAAAGGATCTAACCAAGCCATTGTCTCCGAGCATCGCCAGTAATTTGCCGAGGTACAAAAATGGCCCCTACATCGCCCAGGTACCCATAAAATTCAAGGGCAAAAAAGCCAATGCACTCAGCCCATTGACGTCTGATCTATCCCATCTTGCGTTTGTTCCAGATCCTTTTCAGAGAATTAGCAAAGCGTTCCTGCCCACCTACCTTATCCCTGATAAGACAACGCATCCGGACCAGGCCAACGCTGTGACAGATATTCGCCTGCCAATAACAGGCCGTAACGTGAGAGGCACTGTCACGCTCGATGGTGAGACACTGGAAATCACCACTATCGCCTTGGATGACTTTTGAACACCAATAATCAGACAACATCCACGGACATGGGCATTATTAGTCAAAAAAGCCTGTTTGCCTATATGCTGGCAATCAGCCTGATTGTCTTGGCCAGCTACTGGGGCGCCATCCCAAATGGATTCCACTTTGACGATTACCCCAATTTTGTCGATGTTCAGGATATGCACTTATCAAGTCTCGACTGGGATCAGTTCAAGATGGGCCTTGAAGCAGCCAGAATTCCCGAAAGAGTTTTGCCAAATGCAACCTTCATCATTGACTGGTGGCGCGGTGGTGGCAACTCAAAAGCCTTTCAGCAAACAAACATACTCATACACATACTAAACAGCATTCTCCTTTTTCTTTTTATCATCAAGATACTTACATTAAAACAGCAGCCCGGCTCGTCAACGGAAAAGCAAGCCCTGGCCTATCTGGCCTTTGCATTTTCATTGCTCTGGGCTCTCCACCCAATACAATTACAAGGCGTCACCTACGTTGTCCAAAGGATGGCCTCCATGGTCAGCCTGTTTATGTTGCTTTCCACCCTGAGCTATGTTTATGCGCGCACAACTACAGCGTGGCATAACAGGTTCATCTGGCTTGTCACCTCTCTTTTTTTTGGCTTCCTTGCTTTTCATACAAAAGAGAATTCATGGATTCTTCCTTTGTTGTTATTGGCAGCCGAATACGGAGTCGTAAGACATAGCAAGCAGCTTTTTCGTTGGTGGTTTGACCGATATATCTGGTTATTCTCAGGGCTAACCTTTTTATATATTATTCTTGACATCTTTATCATCAATGGACCACTCTCCGTGCGGTTTGGCAGTAGTGGTTACATAAATCGTGACTTTAATATGAATGAACGCTTGTTGACCCAGGCCAGGGTCATCTGGTTTCATCTCTCACAACTGGCATTTCCCCTGCCCAGTAGGTTCTCGCTTGAGCATAACTTTCCCGTATCCAGCAATCTGACAACTCCACTCACTACACTACCCGCTGTTTTGGGGATTGCGGCATGGAGTCTAGCTGGGTTTACATTGCTTTTGCGCAAACAACTCAGGCTTTATGGCTTTCTGTTGCTCGCCCCATTGATTCTATTGATACCTGAAAGCACCGTAGTTGCGTTGGAAATTATTTTCGAGCATCGCTTCTACCTCCCTAGCATGATCATCTTCACGCTTTGCGCGGTTATCGCCTGGCAACTTGTATTACAGCATAACCTACGCATACTGTTGTTAGTTATCCTCAGCCTGCCAGTTGGGGCTGTCTTGGCCTATGCAACAATTCAGCGAATCCCGGATTGGCGAACCCCCATCTCACTTGGCCAGGCAAATGTAAAGGCCGCCTCAGACTCAGCACGAGCCTGGTTCAACCTTGGCCATGCCTACCGTGAGGCAGGTATTAGAGAATCAGCATTGGAGAATTACGCCACCGCCTATAAGCTCGCCACAAATGACCGTGAAGTTCTGGAAAGACTTGCTCAGGAATATGCCAATTATTCGTACTATGGAAACGCGCTTAAAATCGTAGTGCGGATTAATCAAATTAATGTTAGGGCACCATTACCACGACACCTGATTTGGCAAAAAGAATGGGCAGATTCCTGTGACAATCATTTGTTGGCTGCACAAGCCACTGAAGCACTTAAAAACAAGTATCCGTGGATCAATACTGACCAAATTACACTCACCACCCCACCCAAGGACACTGCTTTAGTTTGCGAAACAACCCTACTTGATAAGTAGGAGTTCCTCGATGTCAAACATATAAAACACCCTTGTGATTTTCTAAGCCGGCCTATTTGTGACTTCTGTTTCACCCTACAAATCGCTCAAGAAGCGTCTGCACGGCTTGCGCAAGACCCCCGTTCATCCGCAATGGCTGGTGTTTCTGCAAGGACACAGGGCAGCAGCGCATGCACTACAGCAATTTAGTGGCACGGTCCTCGATATCGGCTGCGGCAACCGCTGGGTAGAAAGCGAACTGAACCAACATTGCCGCTACTTGGGGCTTGACTATCCCGACACCGTTGCCATGGGCTATCAAGGCAAACCGCATCTGTTCGGGGATGGCCAGAACCTGCCCCTGCAAGATGCATCCATAGATGCCATCCTCATGCTCGATGTCCTCGAACACATGCCCAAACCCGCCCAAGCAGTCGCAGAAGCCACACGAGTACTCAAGCCCGGCGGTGTCCTTCTCATTCAGGTGCCCTTCCTCTATCCACTGCATGACGAACCCTATGATTTTCAGCGCTGGACAGAACATGGGCTGACCGTACTCATGCAAACCCAAGGATTGGAATGCAAGCGAATCGTGAGCCATGGCGCACCAATCGAAACGTCCGCCGCATTGGGTGCCATCGCCTTGGCCAAGGCCGTGCTGGATGCTGTGACCAATAAGCGCCCCAGTCTGTTGCTTGCCCCCTTGCTCATCAGCGCCATCCCGATACTCAACATCAGTGGCTGGCTTCTGGCCAAACTCATGCCCAGTAGCAATTTCATGCCCCTCAGTTACCTCATCCTGGCGAAAAAGCCACAATGAGTAATTATGAATTAAATGACAGCCAGTTTTCCGCCAACACGAGGTTGCCAGCAAACCTCGCTGCGTAGCCCCGTCGCCACAGGCCACTACAATGGTTGTAAAAGGACACCCACTTAGTTGACATAAAACCCATCTATAGAAATTGACTGGACTGACAAATGTACATACAATTACGAAATGGAAATTGAATTCGATCCCGAAAAGGCCAGGGCGAACCCCATCAACCATGAAGGAGTAACCATTGAGGAGGCGAGGCTGGTTCTGCTTGATCCCTATGCGCTGACGCGGGAAGACAGGGACACCAAGGGGGAGATCCGGTTCGTTTCTCTCGGGATGGGCGGCAAGGGACCGGATTCTGGTGGCGGTGTGGACGCTGAGGGATGACCGTATTCGAATCATTTCTGCTTGGAAGGCCAATCAATCACAACGGAGATGCTATGAGCAACAATTCTGACCCACTGTTTGATCGTTATGCCAACATGGATTTTAGCGATGCCAAGCCCGTATCTGCCGTGCCAGCACTTGCAAAATTACAAGCTGAGCATGGTGGCAAGTCACGCGTAACGATACGATTGGATAATGACATACTGGCCGTTTTCAAGGCGCGAGCAGAAATCAGCGGCAGCAACTATCAAACGCTGATCAACCAGGCTTTGCGAGATGCCGCACAGGGCGTGACGCTGGCCGAAGTGGTAAGGCAGACTATTCGGCAGGAATTGCACCAGGGCTGACCTGGGAATAATAGGGGGCGTACCACGATTAACCGATATTCAGCAGCTCAAAGCCATCGCCGCGGGCGGCTTTCTTGTCAAACGTTTAGTTTCTGCCTTCTGTGCGTGGTTGCCATGTGTAGCGTCTGCCACTACAATCGGACATGATCAAGCGTTTTAAGCATAAGGGTCTGCAGTCGTTCTTCGAGACAGGAAGCCGGTCGGGCATTCGTCCAGATCACGCACCCCGCCTAGCACGGCAACTGCGGCAGTTGAACGATGCTTCAAGCCCGCAGGAGATGAATATGCCGGGATGGCGGCTGCATCCGCTTGCGGGTGATCTGGCTGGGCATTGGTCGGTAACGGTCAACGGCAACTGGCGGATGACTTTTGTGTTTGAGGGTGAAGATGCGGTCCTTGTTGATTACCGGGATTACCACTAAGCAGGAGACCCTATGGCCAGAATGCATAATCCGCCGTATCCCGGCGAAACCCTGCGTGAAGATGTGCTGCCGGCGCTGGGATTAACCGTAACCCAGGCGGCAAAGGAACTCGGTATCAACCGGGTAACGCTCTCTAGGGTGTTGAATGGTAAAGCCGGTATCAGTGTCGATCTGGCCTTGCGCTTGGAGGCGTGGCTTGACGGCCCGAGCGCAGAAAGTTGGCTGAAGGGCCAGCTTGCCTATGATCTTTGGCAAGCGGAGCAGCGCGGTCAGACGAAGGTGGCTGTTCGTCACGCGGTAATGGCTTGACCGACGGTAACGACCGTGCATCATGACGTATAAAGAAGGAGCATCAAGATGCGTACCATGCTTACCCTGGATGACCAGATCGCGAAGAGTTTGCAAGAACGGGCGCATCAGACCCACCAATCCTTCAAGGATGTGGTCAATCAGGCACTCAGCCTGGGCCTCGGCGTGATGGAGCAGCCGAGCCAAGCTCGCCCTTATCAATTGTCTGCTGTCTCAATGGGCAAACCCTGCGCCGGTATTAACCTGGATAAGGTGCTAGATTTGGCGGAAGAACTGGAAGATGAGGCCATCGTGCACAAGCTGGAAGCACGCAAGTGATTGTGGTGGATGCCAACTTATTGCTGTATGCCGTCAATCGCGACCTGCCGCAACATGACGTAGCGCGGGCCTGGTGGGAGAGCCTGTTATCCCGAAACACTTCGATTGGCCTGGCGTGGGTGGTGATACTTGCCTTTTTACGCATCAGCACTCACCCGCGAATAATAGGGGCCGTACCACGATTAATCGTCTAACTGTCACGTCCCGATAGGTACATAGCAGGCCAGCCGCTGTTCACCCTAGGCAGCAGGGGCATCTTCCCGGCACAGCATCAACTCCCACTCCAATTCCTTGGCCAAAACCAAGGAGACGCCATGCTTGGCAATGTTTTTGGCGTCCTTAGCAGGATCGAAGCTGATCTTCATGGCTTCACCCTAGGTCTGTAATCAATTATTGTCAATACGGAACCAGTTGAAGGGCTTAGCTCAGCCAGCGCTGCGCGACTTTCACAGTAAGCTTTGCTTGACTATGCCTGGAGATTTGCGCAGATTTATCCTTAGGGATCCGATAGACAGCCTGTGTAACTGCTCAGTCCATTTAGCCCTCGCCCCGTGAAGGAAGGGGCTAAGTCATTAGCCTGTTTTAATTGATTTTTACTAAAAATAAGGGAGATTCTCTCATGGCATCGGTTACTTATGATGAGATTTGGGAGTTGTTTCGCGAAGTCGCTCGGCGCTTTGAGGAAACCGACCGCAAGTTTCAGGATACGGACCGTAAGTTTCAGGATACGGATCGTAAATTCCAGGAAACAGACCGGCAATTCAAGCTGTCTGATCGCAAGTTACAAAAATTGGAGGACTTGTTTACCAGCCAGTGGGGCCGCTTGATGGAGTCCTTGGTGGAGGGTGATCTGGTCTCGATCCTGAATCAACGGGGTATTTCCATCAGTGATACCACCACGCGCCTGAAGGGGCGCCGGGCCGATGGCGGTAATTTCGAATTCGATATTCTGGCCCACAATGGCCATGAGGTGGTGGTCATTGAGGTCAAGACCACCTTGCGCCCGGATGATGTGAAGACATTCATCCATAAGCTGGATCAGATAAAACAGTGGCTGCCACGCTATGCCAATAATACTATCTACGGCGGCATGGCCTGGCTTACTGCCGTGGCGGGGGCGGAAGCAATGGTGCAGAGCCGGGGTTTATTCAGTATTCGCGCCACGGGTGATTCGGCTGCCCTTGTGAATCCCGCTGATTTTCACCCCAAGGCGTGGTGAACCTGTCGCGGCGTGCCCAGTGCGTCTGCTCAGTCCATTTAGCCCTCGCCCCGTGAAGGAAGGGGCTAAGTCATTAGCCTGTTTTAATTGATTTTTACTAAAAATAAGGGAGATTCTCTCATGGCATCGGTTACTTATGATGAGGTTTGGGAGTTGTTTCGCGAAGTCGCTCGGCGCTTTGAGGAAACCGACCGCAAGTTTCAGGATACGGACCGTCAGTTCAAGGAAACTGATCGCAAGTTCCAGGAAACGGACCGTAAGTTTCAGGATACGGATCGTCAGTTCAAGGAAACTGATCGTAAATTCCAGGAAACAGACCGGCAATTCAAGCTGTCTGATCGCAAGTTACAAAAATTGGAGGACTTGTTTACCAGTCAGTGGGGCCGCTTGATGGAGTCCTTGGTGGAGGGTGATCTGGTCTCGATCCTGAATCAACGGGGCATTTCCATCAGTGATACCACCACGCGCCTGAAGGGGCACCGGGCCGATGGCGGTAATTTCGAATTCGATATTCTGGCCCACAATGGCCATGAGGTGGTGGTCATTGAGGTCAAGACCACCTTGCGCCCGGATGATGTGAAGACATTCATCCATAAGCTGGATCAGATAAAACAGTGGCTGCCACGCTATGCCAATAATACTATCTATGGCGGCATGGCCTGGCTTACTGCCGTGGCGGGGGCGGAAGCAATGGTGCAGAGCCGGGGTTTATTCAGTATTCGCGCCACGGGTGATTCGGCTGCCCTTGTGAATCCCGCTGATTTTCACCCCAAGGCGTGGTGATACGCCCCTTAGTCCTTTGGCTGGGTTTCGGCCTTGTTGGTACCCCAGGGCATCAGGGGTACGCTGGAGATGGCGTTTTTCGGCGAGCCATCCACCAGTTTGTCGGAGTAGGCCAGGTAGATCAGGGTGTTGTTGGGCTTATCGTAGAAACGCACCACTTGAAGCTTCTTGAACAGCAGGGAGCGGCTCTCCTCGAATACCTCCTCGCCATCTTCCAGTTCCTCCTTGAAGCGGATCGGGCCGACCTGACGGCAGGCGATGGAGGCGTCCGAGGTATCCTCCGCCAGGCCGACCATGCCCTTCATGCCACCGGTTCTGGCGCGGCTGACGTGACAGACCACGCCCTCGACCTTGGGGTCATTGAAGGAGTCGATGCAGACCTTGTCGTTGGCCCCGAGCATCTTGAAGCGGGTGGAGACGCAGCCCACCTGCTCGGCTTGCACGGGCAGAATGGCCAGAGTGCCAAGCAGCAGCATAAATAGAGAACGGAGCCTGGCAGGCAGGCGGGTTTTGGGTGCGGGCATGGGGCATCTCCAGGTAAAGGGTGTCAAAGGCCGAGGGGCAAGCGGTTCAGGGGGTTGGTGACTACTCAAGGTTTGATCAGCTCCACCTCGCCCTGGGCCAGACGCACGCTGAGGCGGTCGCCGCTGCGGATCTGCTCGCTGCGGCGCACTATGCTGCGCTCGGGTAGTTTGTGGACTATGGCGTAGCCGCGCTCCAGGGTGGCCAGGGGGCTGACGGCTTGCAGTTGCCGGGCCAGCGCCCGCAGCAGTTGCTGTCTGTCCGCCAGCAGGCGCTGGCTGGCGCGCAGCAGGCGTGGCGAGAGGGGCTGCAGGCGGGCGCGCAGGCGCTGTAGCTGCTGGCTGGGGTGGCGCGCCTGCAGGCGGGCCTGGAGCTGGTCCAGGCGTTCCCTGGCACGCTGTAACCGCTGGCGCTGGCTGCGCTGTAGGCGCAGGCCGAGTTCGTCCAGGCGCTGCTCTTGCTGTTGCAGCCGTCGTGCCGGGTGGATGTGCCTCAGCCGCTGGTCGGCCCGTTCCAGCCGTTGCCCCTGGCGCTGCAGCTGTTGCCCGATCAACAGGCCCAGACGCCGCTGGGTCTGAGCCAGCTGCATCAGCAGTTGCTCGCCGCTGGGGCTGGCCAGCTCGGCGGCGGCGGAGGGGGTGGGGGCGCGCTGGTCGGCGGCCAGGTCGGCCAGGCTGGTGTCGATCTCATGGCCGATGGCGGCGATCAGCGGGGTGCGCAGCTGGCTTAGGCAGTGCGCCAGTTGTTCGTCGTTGAAGGCCATCAGGTCCTCCAGGGAACCGCCACCTCGGGTGAGGATGAACAGGTCGCACTCGCCCCTGGCATCCGCCCGGCGCAGCATCTGTACGATCTGCTCGGGGGCCTCCTCGCCCTGTACCGGGATCGGATAGATGATTACCTCAACGGCCGGATAGCGGCGCTTGAGCACGCTGAGCACATCATGCACGGCGGCCCCGCTGGGGGAGCTGAGTACGCCAATGCGGCGGGGATAGGCCGGCAGGGGCCTTTTCCGGGCGGGGTCGAACAGACCTTCACTGGCCAGGCGGTGCTTGAGCGCCTCCAGGGCCTGGCGCAGGGCACCCTCGCCGGCCGGTTCCAGGGATTCGGCAATCAGCTGGAAGTCGCCCCGGGCCTCATACAGGCTGAGGCGGCCGCGCAGCAGGACCTGATCGCCCTCCTTGGGGCGAAAGCGCAGCAGCTGTGCCTTGTGGCGGAACAGGGCGCAGCGGACCTGGGCCTGGGCGTCCTTGAGGGTGAAATAGAGGTGGCCGGAGCGGGGGGCGGCCAGGTTGCCGATCTCGCCCTGCACCCAGAGCAGGGGAAAGCCCTGCTCCAGGGCCAGGCGCACCTCGTTGGTGAGGCGGGAGACGCTGTAGATATCACGCGTGTTTGGGTTCATGGAGGGCCAGATCGCCGGGCGGGGGGGGTGGGTCCACGCTAGCAAAGCCGGTGGCCGACTGCAAGGTCGTGGTGGCGGGGGTGATCTGCAACCTCGGTTCGTTCGAACTGTCTCGGACTGCTATAATGCGCAGCCCCTCCACCCTCAATCTGGACCCTTGCCATGCGTGTTGCAGAAGAAGCCCTGACCTTTGACGATGTCCTCTTGTTGCCCGGTTACTCCAATGTCCTGCCCAAGGATGTGGACCTGAGTACCCGGCTTACCCGCCAGATCGACCTGAATATCCCCCTGATCTCGGCGGCCATGGATACGGTCACCGAGTCACGCCTGGCCATCGCCATGGCGCTGGAGGGTGGCATAGGCATCATCCATAAGAACATGAACGCCGAGCAGCAGGCCTACGAGGTGCTGCGGGTGAAGAGATACGAGGCCGGGGTGATCCAGGACCCGCTGACGGTGCGCCCCGATGCCAGCATCGGCGAGGTGGTGGATCTGACCCAGCGGGAGAAGATCTCCGGTCTGCCGGTGGTGGACGGGGCCGAGCTGGTGGGCATAGTCACCCACCGCGACCTGCGTTTTGAGACGCGCATGGGCGAGCCGGTATCGGCCATCATGACGCCAAAGGAGAAGCTGGTGACGGTGAAGGAGGGGGCGAGCAAGGACGAGGTGCTGCGCCTGCTGCATCAGCACCGCATCGAGAAGGTGCTGGTGGTGAATGACAACTTCGAGCTGCGCGGCATGATCACGGTGAAGGACATACAGAAGGCCAAGGACTATCCCCAGGCCTGCCGCGATGAGCAGGAGCGCCTGCGCTGTGGTGCCGCCGTTGGCGTGGGCGAGGGTACCGAGGAACGGGTCGAGGCCCTGGTCAGGGCCGGGGTGGATGTGATCGTGGTGGATACCGCCCACGGCCATTCCCAGGGGGTGCTCGACCGCGTTGCCTGGGTGAAGAAGCACTTTCCCGAGGTACAGGTGATCGGCGGCAACATCGCCACCGGCGAGGCCGCCCTGGCTCTGGCCAAGGCCGGAGCCGATGCGGTCAAGGTGGGTATTGGCCCCGGCTCCATCTGCACCACGCGCATCGTGGCCGGCGTCGGCGTGCCTCAGGTGACCGCCGTGGCCAATGTGGCCAAGGCCCTGGAGCGCAGCGGTCTGCCGCTGATCGCCGATGGTGGCCTGCGCTATTCCGGCGATGTCTCCAAGGTGCTGGTGGCCGGGGCCCATTCGGTGATGATCGGCGGCCTGTTCGCCGGTACCGATGAGTCCCCCGGCGAGGTGGAGATCTACCAGGGCCGTTCCTACAAGTCCTACCGCGGCATGGGTTCACTCAGTGCCATGCAGGCACGCCACGGCTCCAGCGACCGTTATTTCCAGGAAGACACCAAGGAGGCCGACAAGCTGGTGCCCGAGGGCATCGAGGGGCGGGTGCCCTACAAGGGGCCGCTGGTGAACGTGATCACCCAGCTCACCGGCGGCGTGCGTTCCAGCATGGGCTACACCGGCTGTGCCAGCATTCAGGAAATGCGCACCCGGCCGCAATTCGTCCGCGTCACCGGCGCGGGGATGCGCGAATCCCATGTCCACGACGTGCAAATCACCAAGGAAGCGCCCAACTACCGCCGGGATTAAGTTTGAATCTTGCCACAGAGGCACAGAGATCACAGAGAAGACGACGGCCTGAGTAGTCATTAAGGGGGCACGGGGCTGGCCTGCAATCTCCATCGCTCTGTGGGCTCTGTGTCTCTGTGGCTAAAACCCTTCGAGAGAACACCATGACTGCCCAGAACATCCATGCCGACCGCATCCTGATCCTCGATTTCGGCTCCCAATACAGCCAGCTCATTGCCCGCCGCGTGCGTGAGGCCGGGGTCTATTCCGAGCTGCACCCCTGGGACATGACGGCCGAGGCCATCCAGGCCTTCGCCCCCAGGGGCATCATCCTCTCCGGCGGGCCCGAGTCGGTGCATGGAGACGAGCCCCCCCGCGCCGCCGACATGGTGTTTCAACTTGGCGTGCCGGTGCTTGGCATCTGCTACGGCATGCAGACCCTGGCGGCCCAGCTGGGTGGCGAGGTGGAGCCCTCCAGTCACAAGGAATACGGCTACGCCCAGGTGCGCGCCCGCGGCCACTCTGCCTTGCTAAAAGACATCGAAGATCACACCAACGACCAGGGTTGGGGCCTGCTGGATGTGTGGATGAGCCACGGCGACCGGGTCAAGGCCCTGCCGCCGGGCTTTGCCGCCATCTGCGAGACCGACAACGCCCCCCTGGCCGGCATGGCGGATGAAACTCGCCACTTCTATGGCCTGCAATTCCACCCCGAGGTCACCCATACCAAGCAAGGCAAGCGTATCCTGGAACGCTTTGTCCACGGCATTTGTGGCTGCGGCAATCTGTGGACGGCGGATAACATCATCGACGACATGATCCATCGGGTACGTGCCCAGGTGGGCAGGGATCGCGTCCTGCTCGGCCTGTCCGGCGGGGTCGATTCTTCCGTGGTGGCGGCCTTGTTGCACAAGGCCATCGGTGATCAGCTGGTCTGCGTGTTTGTGGATAACGGCCTGCTGCGCCTCAACGAGGGCGATCAGGTGATGACCACCTTCGCCCGTCACATGGGAGTCAAGGTAGTGCGGGTGGATGCCGAGCGCCGCTTTCTCGACCGCCTCAAGGGCGTGGCGGACCCGGAGCAAAAGCGCAAGATCATCGGCAACACCTTCATCGACGTATTCGAGGAAGAGGCCGACAAGCTCAGCGAGGTCAAATGGCTGGCCCAGGGCACCATCTACCCAGACGTGATCGAATCCGCCGGTACCCACAAGGGATCGGGTTCGGGATCAGCCTCGGGCAAGGCCAAGGTGATCAAATCCCACCACAATGTCGGCGGCCTGCCGGACTACATGAGGATGGGGCTGGTGGAACCCCTGCGCGAGCTGTTCAAGGACGAGGTGCGGCGCATCGGCGTGGAGTTGGGCCTGCCCTCAGAGATGGTCTATCGCCACCCCTTTCCCGGTCCGGGTCTTGGGGTGCGTATCCTCGGCGAAATCCACAAGGACTTTGCCGATACCCTGCGTCTGGCGGATCACATCTTCATCGAAGAGCTGGTCCGGCACGATCTCTACGACAAGGTCAGCCAGGCCTTCAGCGTCTTCCTGCCGGTGAAATCCGTCGGCGTGGTGGGCGACAACCGCCAATACGCCCATGTCGTCGCCCTGCGCGCGGTGGAAACCATAGACTTCATGACCGCCCGCTGGGCGCATCTGCCCTACGATTTCCTCGATCATGTCTGCCGCCGCATCGTCAACGAAGTGCCCGATGTCTCCCGCGTGGTCTATGACATCACCGGCAAACCGCCGGGGACCATTGAGTGGGAGTGACTGGAATTTATAACACATTGATTAATAAGAATAATTACTCATCTATTGATAATATAATTTGCATCATCAATGGTATTTTTCATGGTATTTCTTGCGGGTGGCAAGGCAGAATACATCGATGCCATGAGATAAAAATTGAGCTTGGCATGGTATTGGGGGAGCTTGATTTATAGGTGCTCTGCATCAATCCGAAACCGGCAATTCCAACAAAGTGTTTCAGAAAAACAGTACTGTTTTTCTGAAATTACTGACAGAGTGGTGACTCCATAACTTACTGAAACTGCAATTATTTTCGTAGTTCTTTTCGTGGAGAAGGTTGGACCTCCCCGCGATGCCTGTGTCTATACGCTCCGCGTCTGTTGCTTGCAAAAAGTAACCAAGTACGTTACAGTTTCTCATCAAGAAGGAGATTGCCATTGATTCAAAGTTTTCGGGACCGCTGGCTGAGGGATTTTTATCTGGAAGATAAAACCAGCAAGAAGATACCCGCTGAAGTCCAGGACCGACTGTTCCGAAAGCTGCAGTTAATCGATGACGCGACCTGTGATCTCGACTTGCGGTCGCCTCCAAGCAATCATTTTGAAAAGTTGAGAGGGAATCTGGCCGGGAAGCATTCGATCCGCGTTAACAAGCAATGGCGCTTGGTGTTTTCCTGGTCAGGCGAACGTGGCGAGGCCCGGGACATCTATCTGGATAACCACGATTATCGGTGAGGCAGGCTATGAATATCACAAAACGGCAACCCGTCAGTGTCGGTGAAATGATTACCGAGGAATTCCTCGTACCCATGGCGCTGACTCAGGGACAACTGGCAGAAGCGATGGGGGTCAGCCGAAAAACCGTTAACGAGTTATGTACCAACCGCCGCGCAATTACGGCGGACACTGCGCTGATGCTGGCTACTGTATTTGGGAATACCGCTGATTTCTGGTTGAATCTGCAGCAGCGCAACGAGCTGTGGAAAGCGCTCAACACGCCAAAGCGACGGGCACGGATAGATAAGGCCAAACCAATTGCAGCCTGAGTTTGAGGACAGTGGCCGTTAGTAAGCACAAGTGGGCCTTCCTCTCACGATTCCGGGCTGGCGCTTATAGCTGGAAGGCATCAAGGCTGGCGTGTCAGCGTCTTCGCGAAGCTGTCTCCGAAGTCAAGAAGGTTGCAAGGAAAGATCCGCTAATTGGCGCAGAGGGTGCTGTCCGTCTGATGGAAAAGATCTGGCCGGCGCTGGAGCACGTGGATAGTTCCAGTGGTGCGCTGGGATCGGCAGTTAACAAGACACTAGATGCATTGATGCCGATCCTCGTCAACGCATCTGCTGACGAGAAGACACGCGACAAATGGCTTGATCGCCTCTGGCAGGCCATGGAGGATGACGGTGTCGATTACCTCAGCCCTGTTGGTGATCACTGGGGTGAACTCTGTGGCTCTCCGGAAGTCGCCGGCCGTTGGGCGGATGAGTTGGTATCTACGTTGCGATCCTGTTGGTCAGATCCGAATCCGGGCGGTTACTTCCACGGCACGACAGCGTGTCTTTCCTGTCTATTGACGACAGGCCGCTACGCAGAGTTGCTCGATTTGTTGGAACTGCCGCGGTACCCGTCCTGGCATTACCGTCGCTATGGCGTCGAAGCACTTCTGGCCCTGGGCAGGAAGGCGGAGGCGGTCCAGTATGCCGAAGCCTCGCGGGGACTGAACCAGCCTGATACCGTGATCGACCAGACCTGCGAGCAGATCCTGATTTCATCCGGCTTGTATGATGAGGCCTACCGCCGCTACGGATTGAGTGCTGCGGTGGGTAATTCCTATATCGCCCGGTTTCGCTCAGTTGCAAAACGCTATCCAATGAAGGACAAGTTGCAGATCCTGTCAGACCTCATAGCCGCAGCTCCGGGTGAAGAAGGGAAGTGGTTTGCAACGGCCAAGGAACTCGGATTTTATGATCTGGCATTGGAACTGACCAACCGGAGTCCGTGTGATCCAAAAACCCTGACCAGGGCAGCCAGGGATTACCTCGACGCGGAACCGGCATTTGCTCTCGGATCGGCAGTAGCCGCCCTTCGCTGGTTGAGTGAGGGGTGGGGTTACGAGGTAACCAGCGTCGATGTGGTGGAGGCCTATGATCGGGCGATGGATGCTGCGGTCAAGTTAAATCGGGTTGACGATTTGACCAAACAGATTCGACAACTCGTTGAGGCGAGTGACAATGCGGCGGGACGGTTTGTTCGGGAAGCCGTGCAGGGACGCTTGAGTGTCTCTGTTTAAGGTTCTCCATCACTTGCAGGAGCAGGAGGGCATTCACCTGGAAGTCAAAGCCCGGAAGGTTGCCTAAGGTGCTGTGTATCAGTGTTCAATCTGCAATTTTTTTCGAGCATTTTGAAGGATTTTCTGAGCATGGTATTTTTCATGGTATTTCGATTTAGCAGGAAAATAAGCCATTGAATATAAAAGATAAAAAAGGCTTATTTACAATAGAGTGGGAGTAGCGCGTCGGGCTGGGGACGAAAACCCAACCCCCGCTTTGTTTGGCTGGCCTAGATGGACTCTTGTACTAACGACGTCTATTCTTCGTCAGTACATCAACCTAAAAAGAGCATTTGCCCACAGAGCCACAGAGTACACAGAGAAAAATCAATGTGTTGGAAAGCGAACATTCAACACCTTCTAGGTGAGCCCAGTCTGATAGGTAACTCATTGAAACAACTCTGTGATCTCTGTGTCTCTGTGGCTTAACTGAGGAATATAGGATCAAGCCTTACTGTGAAACATCCGTGGCCATTTTCGAGTCCCGAGTCCCGAACCCCGAGTCCCGATGCGGCTAAGCGATGTTTCATGTTCCGGGGTGGCGCTGTCCGCTCCATGTACGTTAGGAAGTCGCACCATGTCCAAAGAAGCCGTTTTCACCATGAAGCTGGAACCGGAGCTACGCGCCGAGTTCATGGCCGAGGCTGAAGCCAGCCATCGCCCGGCCTCGCAGATCCTGCGTGAGTTGATGCGTGAGTTCGTCCAACGCCAGCGCCAAGCCCGCGAATACGATGAGTTTCTGCAGGGCAAGGTGGAAAACGCCCGAGAGCAGATCCGTGCCGGTAACTATGTCAGTTCGGATGCTGTCGAAACTCGCGCTGCTGTTCGACGCGCGCAATTACAGGCCATGGCCAAGGCAGGCACTGCTGACGCATGAAGGTCTTCTGGACCTCAGCTGCCGAGCAAGACCGTACCGCAATTATTGACTACGTCAGCCGAGACAATCCGTTTGCTGCCATCCGCATGGACGACCTTTTTGCTGAAGCGGCTGGTCGCTTGGCCGAACACCCAAACCTGGGCAAGCCAGGGCTAATTTCTGGCACACGCGAACTGATTCCCCACGAAAGTTACCGTCTGGTGTATGAGGTGCGGGACGATAGCCTGTGGATTTTGGCCCTGGTGCACACTGCACGAATGTGGCCGCAGAGGCAGCCGTAAAACCGTCTTCCAAGTATTTTATGGACGCCGTTCAGTTGCGAGTTCTTGATCGAAGATGGCGTTATTGCGGGCTATAATCACGCCATATAAATGCTGTAATATGGCGCGAATAAGCGCTACAATCACGCCATGACAAAGTGGCAGGACAGGCAGTTTGCACGGCTGAAGGCCGCCCGTCAGGGTGCGGCACAGGGATGTGCCGCATGAAATGGATCTGGCAACAACCCGATTGGCCCGATTTCCGCTACGACGAGCTTGCTCTCGAACACCGGGAGCTTGAATTTCGCCTGAACTCAGAGCGTCTGGCGGGCAGCTTTGATGTACTTCCTATGGCCTCTCAAGAGGATGCCACGATTGACTTGATGCTTTCCGAGGCCATCAAAACCAGCGCCATTGAGGGCGAGATTCTGGATAGGGAATCGGTCAGGTCATCGCTACTCTCTTTAATTGCATCGGATACGCTACCGGACATCTCAGACCAGAAAGCGGCCGGGGCCGCGATGCTGCTGGTGGATGTTCGCAAGAACTGGCAAATACCGCTGACACATGATCTGCTGGGCAGGTGGCAATCCATGGCTGTCCCGGAACAGCGCTACACGCCTATCTTGCGAGGCGCATACCGCAACGATCTCTCACCGATGCAAATAGTGAGCGGGCCTTACGGGCGGGAAAAGGTTCACTATGAGGCCCCGCCAGTGGCTCAGGTGCCTGATGAAATGGCGAAACTTATCGAATGGTACAACCAAACCAGCCCCTTGAGCGGGGATAAGACCATATACGGGATCGTCCGGGCAGGTATTGCCCATCTCTGGTTCGAAGTGATTCATCCTTTCGATGACGGTAATGGGCGAGTTGGCAGGGCAATCGCTGACCATGCGCTTTCGCAGTCTCTCGGCTATCCAACCACGGCCTGCCTTGCCACGGCGATAGAAGGGGATAAAAAGTCCTATTATCTGCAGCTGGAGAAAGCGAGCTGCGGGAGCCTGGATATTAACCTTTGGCTGGACTATTTCGCTGATACAGTCATTAAGGCACAGGAAATTGCCAGGGAAGAAGTGAACTTTGTTCTGGCCAAGACACGTTTTTATGAAGTCTATAGTAATCAGCTGAATGACCGGCAGGCCAGGATGGTGTCACGGGTTTTTGCTGAAGGGCGGAAGGGATTTGAAGGCGGAATAACGACCAAGAAATATGAAGCGATCACCAAGTGTCCCAATCGAACGGCCAGCCGTGATCTTTCTGACTTGGTTGCCAAGGGTATCATTATCCCGTTACCCGGTGGTGGCAGAACGACGCGATATGAGTTGACGATTGTTGAGTCGGCTCAGTCTGGTCCGACGAAGATTTCTGGTTGCTTTACGTGCGTGCATTATGCGGAATAATGGCTAATTGTCAATGTTATTGCCAATTAGCGGATAAGCCAGTTCATGGTATCGGTGATTTCACTTAATTAATGTATTATTCATGTTACATTAAATGCACTTAATGTCTTTGGAATAAAACATTATGCCAAAACCACATATACCCTCTTTTGCTGTCAGGCGCGTCTTGCGCAAGTTGGGTACCGATCTCCGCGAAGCCCGGCAGCGGCGCCGATTGACCATGGCCGTGGTCGCCGAGCGTGCCTTTACCAGCCGGGCTACCCTGCAGCGGATTGAGGCGGGGGATCCGGGTGTGAGTATGGGTATTTACGCTGCGGTCTTGCAGGCGCTGGGCTTGCTGGACAGGCTGGATCAGCTCGCCGACCCGGCCCATGATGAAATCGGACGTTCGCTTACTTCCGGGGAACTGCCCCAGCGTGTACGCATGTCGAATAAGCGCAGGAAAAAATCGGATGACTGACGTAGAGGTCCATATTGATCTGGAAGGGCAGGTACGACCCCTCGGGATACTTCATCGTCAGGCATCACGCCGTGGAGAGACCGTCACCTTTGAATATGACGAGACCTGGCTTGGCGATGCAAACCGGTTTTCGGTTGAGCCGGCACTGACTCTGACGGCAGGGGCATTCCCGCCGCAGGCGGGTCAGCCCCTATTCGGGTCGATTAGCGACTCGGCACCGGATACCTGGGGCAGACGCCTGATGCAGCGTGCTGAACGGCGTTTGGCGGAACGTGAGGGGCGGCAGGTACGCACGCTGGGGGAACTACATTATCTACTCGGTGTAGCAGATGAGACCCGCATGGGTGCGCTCAGGTTTCGCTGGCGTGGTGAGGAGGTATTTCAGTCACCCGTACGTGACGGTGTTCCTGCGCTCATTGAGCTGGGTCGTCTGCTTCAGATCACTGAACGAATAGAGCGTGATGAGGAGACGGATGATGATCTGCAACTGATTTTCGCGCCGGGGTCGTCACTGGGTGGCGCTCGTCCCAAGGCATCCGTGATCGATCAGCATGGCCATCTGTCGATCGCAAAATTCCCCAAGGAGTCCGATGACTACAGCATTGAAACCTGGGAAGAAATCGCGCTCAGACTGGCGGAGCAGGCGGGTATTCAAACCCCCGAGCATGCATTGCTGCAGGTTGCCGGTAAACCGGTACTGTTGTCGCGCCGTTTTGATCGTGACAACGGCTGGCGGCCGAAATCCGGCTCCTGCAATTCCGGCACTTCCGCCATCCCTGGCGATCGAATTCCCTTTCTGTCAGCGATGTCGATGACGGGGTCACGTGATGGTGAACGTGGCAGTTACCCCGAACTGGTCGATGCGTTGGCGGCGCATGGCACCCAGGCCAGGGAAGATGCGTTGCAGCTTTATCGCCGTGTGGTTTTTAATGTTCTGGTGTCCAACGTTGACGATCACTTGCGCAACCATGGGTTCCTATGGTCGGGGCAGGGGGGCTGGATCCTTTCGCCTGCCTATGATCTCAATCCGACACCGGTGGATGTGAAGGCACGGATACTGACAACAAACATTGACCTTGATGAAGGTACTTGCTCAGTGGAGTTGTTGCAGGAAACGGCTGGTTATTTTGGACTTGGTGACGTACAGGCATGTACGATTATCCGCGAAGTGGCAGAGGTGACGCGTACATGGCAGACAGTGGCGGCGGAGGTGGGTGCAAAGCGTGCTGAGATCACACGCATGGCCAGCGCATTTGAGCACGAAGATTTACAGGCGGCATTGAAATTATAGGGTGACGAGGAATCCAGTTTTTGAAGAAATTTCTGAGCAGGGTATTTTTCATGGTATTGCCATTTAGCATGAAAATAAGCCATCCTGATTAGCCACAAATCTCAACCAATCGAATAGGGCGGCCCGTGGCCGCCGCGCAACCACTGGGGGCAGGCTTCATTGCTGTGGCTTGGCGGCGGGCGCGGCCCGCCCTATGCCTCGCGGCAAGCCAACGCCAGACGAGGGCTGAGATCCATGGGTAATCAGAAAAGCCATTGAATATAAAAGACTAAAAAGGCTTATTGATAATAGAGTGGGAGTGATTCCACGTCTGGTACTGGCAGGCACCGCCAGGCAAACTTTGAGGATGCGCTGACCCGCGCCTTGGTCGCTCAGGGATACTTTTGCTCAGGATGCTGCGCCATGAGACTGCACATTGGGGCGAGTGCCAAGGAACTCATGGGGAACTTCAGACCTAGATGATGAAAGCGGACAAACACATCGCAACCTATCGTCGTATGCGTAATCAGCCGCTTTGGCGGTTGCTTGCCGCTGTCAATGGGCCGACGATTATCGGTCTGCTGCAATCGCACCTCTATGAAAAAGAGCGCAGTCTGCCGGCTTCGATCCTGTTTGAGCGACTGACGCGAGACCTGGAAGGGCTGCGGGCCCAGGGTGACGATCTGCCTCAGCCGGCGCAGGCCTATGTGGCCAGCTGGCTGAGTGACGGCTACCTGCAACGGAGATTCCCGCCGGGTGCCAGCGAGGAAGAATATGAACTCTCTACCGCCAGCCTGGAGGCGATTCGCTTCCTTTCCGGCATCGCCAAGCCCCACTCGGCAGCGACCGAGAGTCGCCTGTCGCTGGTCATCCAGGCCCTGCAAGGGCTGGCCGAGGATACCGATGCCGACAAGCAGCGCCGGATCGAACGACTGAAGGCCGAGCAGGTCCGCATCGACAAAGAGATCGATGCCATCCATAAGGGCCGGATGCGCGTCCTGCCGCGTGATGCGGCCTTGGAGCGGATCCGCGAGATCATCTCCCTGGCCGACGATCTGACGGGCGACTTTCGCCGCGTGCGTGACCAGTTCGAGCAGCTCAATCGGGATCTGAGAGAGCGCATCATGGACAGTGAAGGCAATCGGGGTGAGGTGCTCGATTCGCTGTTTGCCGGTATCGACCTGATTGCAGAGAGCGAGGCCGGCCGGACATTTTCCGCCTTCTGGCGCCTGCTCACCGATCCCGAGCAGGGCGCGATGTTGGAGGAGTCCCTGGATAGCGTGATGTCACGCGAGTTTGTCGGCGAACTGGAGATGCGGGAACGCCGTTTTCTCCTGCGCTTGACCCGAAATCTACTGGAGCAGGGTGGCGCGGTGCACGAGGTGTTGCAGACCTTTGCCCGCAGCCTCAAGCACTTTGTGCAAAGCCGTGAGTACCTTGAGCAACGTCGCGTAAGCCAGCTCCTGAAGGAGGCGCAACGTACCGCGCTGACGATCAAGGATGCGGTGAAGGCAACCGAACCCTTGGAATACTCCCTGGAACTGACCAGTAGCCGCTTGCACTCCCTGTCCCAATGGGTACTCTACGATCCATCCTTGCAGGCAGAGCCAGAGGCGATGCGTGAGGGCGAACCACCACCTATTGACCTGGAATCGGTCAGCGAGTTGGTGGCGCAGTCGGAGATTGATTTTCGCACGTTAAAAGAACATGTCCGTGCCTTGCTTGCAGAGCGAGACCAGGCCTCGATCGGCGATGTGCTGGAACACTTCCCGGCTGAGCAGGGCCTGGGGACTGTGGTCGGTCTGCTGGCCCTGGGCAGTCGCTATGGGATCCGGGGCACCCTATCAGGTACAGATGCCATCGAGACGGTGGCCTGGGTGGGTGAAGACGATCAGGGACGTCGTGCCCGTATTCCAAAAATCTATTTCTTGAGGGATTGCCTAGATGAACTGGTCTGACCCTGGGGGCGAAGATGGGGCGTCAGAGGGAACGCTGCTGCCACTGGAGGACGCCGAACAGGCCTCGGACCAGGCACTCTATCAAGGCGACAGTGGTGAGCTGTCACTGGATACCCGGCGTGTACTGGTACAGCTCCTCGCCGGTCCATCACTGGATGGCCAGCGGCATTCCCGGCTCTGGCCGATAATGATTCGCGATGAGGCGGTGATCTGCGGCCGTTTGTCGGAGCTGTTTCTGCAGCTGGTGATCGACCGTGACCAGCAAGTGGCCTTTACCCGCCAGGCCGACACGGGCGACCTGGAAGCACCCCGGCTTCTGCGTCGCGCCAATCTGACCTTTCTGGATTCCATTGTCCTGCTCCACCTGCGCCAGCGACTCACCCAGGCCGAGGCGCATGGTGACCGCGCTGTGGTATCGACCGAAGAGATCGTCGAGCTTCTCGGGGTTTATGAACAGGTCGGCAACACCGACCGGGCGCTGTTCGAGAAGCGCATCCATGCATCCATCGAGAAGATCAAGAAACACAGCATCTTGCACAAGATTCGCGCAAGCGAAAATCGCTTCGAGATCTCACCCACGCTGAAGCTGCTGTTTTCGGCGGAAGAAATTCAGGTACTGACCGGGATCTACAAAGGCATGGGCGCGGCTGAGGCATCTACGGGGCAAGAGGAGAAGATGCCGTCTGGGGAGAATAGGGAATGAGTGTCGAGGCAAAGACGCAAAACCTCTTTGCGCCGGAGCAGTTTCGCATGTCTCGGCTTCAGGTCTATAACTGGGGCACCTTTTCTGATATTCACGATATCCCGATCACGCAACAGGGCTTTTTGTTTGTGGGCCGCTCGGGTGCGGGTAAATCGACGCTGCTCGATGCCTTCTCGGCGTTGCTGGTACCGCCACGTTGGGTCGATTTCAATGCGGCGGCGCGGGAGGCGGAAAGGACAGGACGTGATCGAAACCTGGTGAGTTATATCCGCGGTGCCTGGGCGGAACAAAAAGACGACGCCTCGGGCGAGATCGCCACGCGCTACCTGCGTCTCGGCACCACCTGGTCGGCCTTGGCGCTGACCTACCGGAACGCCCTGGATCGGCATGTGGTATTGGTGCAGATCTTATGGCTGCGCGGGAGCGCCAACGGCGCAGGCGATGTGAGGCGTCATTTCATGATCTTCGAGCGACCCTTTGAACTCACTGAGTTGGAGGCGTTCGGGCAGTCCAATCTGGATCTGCGCAAGCTCAAACAGACAGTTGCGGATGCCTTTCATCGCAGCGAATTCAGCGCCTACGCCGAGCGGTTTCGTCGATTGCTCGGTATAGAGAGCGAGATGGCGCTGCGTCTGTTGCATAAGGCCCAGTCGGCCAAGAATCTCGGCGACCTCAATACCTTCCTGCGGGATTTCATGCTGGACAGGCCAGCGACCTTCGAGGTGGCGGATCGACTGGTCAGTGAGTTCGATGAACTCAACGCCGCGCACCAGGCGGTGGTTACCGCACGGCGGCAGGTGGAGACCCTGGTTCCGGCACGAGAGAGGCATCGGCAGCGAGAGTCGCTGCTGCACAAAAATGCTGAGCTCGACGAACTTATGGTCGGCATCGACAGTTACGCTGGCCATCGCCGTATTGACCTGCTGAAAGATCAGATCGAGCGCTTGAATATTCAGGCCGAGGGCTTGCAAGGTGAGATCAGCCGGAAACAGGCCGCGCTCAACCAGCATAAGGATTCCTTGCGTGAACTGGAACGTCGGCATAGGGAGGTTGGAGGCGACCAGGTAGAGGCCTGGCAAGCAGAGAAGTCTGCGCTGGAGTTGCAGCGCGAGCAGTGCCTGAGAAAGCAGGGACAAGCCAAAGAGGCCTGCCGACAACTTGGCCGGGCCTTGCCCAACAGCCCGCAAGCCTTTGCCGAGTTGGTGGGTGAGGCGCGTCAGGAGCTTGAACGCTGGGAGAGTGGCAGTAGCGAGATGCGCGAGAAGCGAGATCTGCTGGTGATCCAGAAAAGGGAGGCCGAGACGGCGTTTACGCACACTGCCGGTGAGCTGAAGGCCCTGGAGCGGCAGCCCTCCAATATCCCTGCTCAGATGTTGGATCTGCGCCAGGGGATTGCCACGGCCATCGGTGCAGCGGAAAGCGCGCTGCCCTTTATCGGTGAGCTGATTGAGGTCAAGCCAGATGAGGCCCCATGGCAAGGGGCCATCGAGCGGGTGCTGCATGGCTTTGCGCTCTCCCTGTTGGTCGATGAGCGTCACTATTCCGCCCTATCCAATCACATCAACAGTTGTCACCTGGGGCAGCGGCTGGTCTATTACCGCACGGGAAAGCGGGATGCTCGGCAGGCCAGGCCGGTCGGCACGGATTCGCTGGTGCTCAAGCTGAATGTCAAGAAGCACAGCCAGTCCGAGTGGTTGAGTTCCGAGCTGCGCCATCGCTTCGATTTTGCCTGCGTCGAATCCATTCAATCCTTCCGGCGTGCAGACCGGGCCTTGACCCGCGAGGGTCAGATCAAACACAGCAAGACCCGCCACGAGAAAGATGACCGGCGCAGCATTGGCGATCGCCGCAACTGGGTGCTCGGATTTGATAACCGTGAGAAACTGGCGCTCTACCGCAAAGAGGCCCAGGGGCTTGCCGGGAGAATCGCTGAACTGGATGAGCATATCAAGGCGCTTACTGACCAGGAGGGTGCACGGGCCAAACGGGCAATCCACTGTCAGACGCTGGTCAACCTGCAATGGCAAGAAGTGGATATTGCGCCGCTGCTAACGGGCATCGACAAGCTGGAACGCCGGATTCGCGATGCCCTGGAAGGCAATACGGAGCTGAAGAATATAGCCGACCGGATCGAGCGGCAGAAGAAGGTCGTCAGGGATGCCGATGAGGCGCTGCGCAAGGCAACCATCGACTATGAGAAGGTTATAGGTCTTGTCGATGAGCAGGAGGATGCCTTAAACAGGCTCCAGGATGATCCCAGCATTGTTCCCTTGACGCCCCGACAGCAACAGGGGTTGGACGAGCGATTCGATAGGCTCTCGGAGCCAGTACGGTTGGAAAACCTGGATAGGCTCATCCGTTCTGTGGAGAGGGCGATACGCGACCAGATGGAGGCCCTGACCAAGGAGGTGGGCAAGTGCGACCGATTCATCGAAAAGCAGTTCGACGAGTTTATTTTCGAGTGGCCTGCCGAGGCGGAGGGGCTCGATGCGACACTGGCTGCCGCGTCGGACTTTTTCACCAAGCTGACCCGACTGGAGAGCGATGGCCTGCAGGCCCATGAGCAGCGCTTTTTTGAATTGCTGGAGAGTCAGAGCCACCAGAATCTGGCGGCGCTTTCGACCTACTTGAGCGATGCCCGCAAGGAGATCCTGGAGCGCATGGATCTGGTCAACGATAGCCTGGCCCAGGTGCCCTTTAATCAAACAAGCCACCAGAGCAGCAACCAAACCACCTATCTGCAAATCGACCCCAGCGACCGGCAACTGCCGGATGTGCGCGAGTTCAAACAGGAGATTCAGCAGGCCCTGAGTTATGCATGGGGCCGCGCCGGGCCTGATGATTCGGAGCTGGCGGAGTCCCGTTTTCTGGCGTTGCGTCGTCTGGTAGAGCGCCTTTCCAGCCAGGAGCCGGAGAACAAACGCTGGCGCCAGGCGGTGCTGGATGTACGGCAGCACATGGAGTTCATCGGCCGGGAGACCGATGAGAGCGGCGTCGAGGTGGAGGTCTATCGCAGTGGTTCGGGTAAGTCTGGTGGTCAACGGCAGAAGCTGGCCACGACCTGCCTGGCCGCGGCCCTGCGCTACCAGTTGGGCGGCAATGAGCATGGTGTTCCCCTGTATGCGCCGGTGGTGCTCGATGAGGCCTTTGACAAGGCCGACAACGAGTTCACCGCATTGGCGATGAATATCTTCAAGAACTTCGGCTTTCAGATGATTGTCGCCACGCCCTTGAAGTCGGTCATGACCCTGGAGCCCTTCATCGGCGGTGCCTGCTTTATCGATATCAGTGACCGGCGCATCTCCGGCGTGCTGATGATCGAATACGATTCGCAGCAGCAGCGCCTGAAACTGCCTGCCCATGCCCCTGTTCCTCAGGAGTCGGCTGTTGAAGTTTCCTGATGATGTCCAAAAGGAGTTGAGGCGCCGCTTCAAGAACCGGCATCCTGGGTGGCTGGAGGCAAGCGGCGAGCCCAAACAGTTGGAAGACAGTGCCTGGCCACTGGAGGTCAATCTGGGTGTTCCCACCGAAAACCAGGCACTGAAGCAGGTTAAAGACGTTCAGGCCTGGGTGGCGGCCTGGCAATCCTGCAATGCCGTGGGATCAGTTTCCTGGGGTGATCGACGTTGGCGCAAGCTGGGCACGCAGCCTGTTCCCGAAAAACTGCTGCTGGCAGGCCCTGGCGAAGTTGCACAATGGACTGGGCAGGCAGAACGATGGGATCGAGCCCAACAACGATACAGGGGGCTTATCGGGCGTTGGCCCCAGCTTGGCAACAGGCTGCCTCGTTGTTTTACGATTCTCGCCGATTACAGCGAAGATGATTATCGACGCCTGATCGATATGGTCGCCTGGATGGAGAAGAACCCCGCCTCCAGGCTTTATCCCAGGCAATTGCCCGTGACTGGCCTGGACAGCAAGTGGCTTGAAAAACGTAAGGGGCTGGTTGCTGATCTGGTTGACGCGGTACGCGGTAGATCCACGACCGATGCCGATTTCTTTGGGCGTTGCGGGCTCAGGTCGCCGCCGCAACTCATCCGTCTGCGCATACTGGACCAAGGCCTTAGACAGCGGGTTGGCGGCTTAAGCGACCTGGCTGTACCCTGGGAGCAGCTGGCCGGACTGGATCTTCCGGTCAGCAACCTGTTCATTGTGGAGAACCTGCAGACCGGTCTCGCCTTCGATGATCTGCCGGGGTCGGTGGTCATCATGCAGCTGGGTTATGGGGTCGATGTGCTGGGTCGTCTGCCCTGGGTCATCAAGGCCCGCTGCATCTACTGGGGGGATCTGGACACCCATGGCTTTGCGATCCTCAATCGCGCCAGAGGCTATCTCCCTGGGCTGAAATCCGTATTGATGGACGAAGGGACCCTCCGAAGTCATCAGGATTTATGGGTTGAAGAGAAGGATCAGCATGCTGCGGAAACACTGCCCTTGCTGACGGATCCCGAGCAGGCGGTGTATCAGGCCATCAAACGCCATGTCTGGGGCCAGAATATCCGTCTGGAGCAGGAGCGGATTGCCTGGGACCTTGCCTGGAATACCGTGCAACAAACCGCTCTGTCGGCCAGTTGAAGGGGATCTAAGTTGTCTCGACTCGGGCTCCGGGCCTCGTTCTGCTTTCTTCACGCAAGAAGGCTGGAGCGGGGTGCCGGGTTTATACACAGTGGGCGGCCGACGGGTGGGGTTTTACTCTAAACTACGGGGGGTTCGGATGTGAGTATTGAAATTCAGGGGCTTACCGGTCTGATCGTTCTGGTTCTGAACGTCTGGGCCATTATTCAGATTGTGCAGAGTGGCGCGAGCACCGGGGGCAAGGTGTTCTGGACGGTGCTGATCCTGCTGTTGCCCATCCTGGGCTTTATCATCTGGCTGCTTGCCGGGCCGCGCGCACCCCGATAAGGGCTGGGCGGCCTGTTTGGTACGGGGCCTGCGTAAACACAAAGGGGCCAGTTGGCCCCTTTGTTGACGGCGTGTTTTGCGCCGTTTATTTCGGTTTCGCTTGAGCGAACGGCTCAGGTTGACGCCGCTGGATCAGTAGCCGCCCTTGCGGAATACAAAGGGCAGACCGGCGATGCGGTTGCCCTGCTTGCTTGGGGCCAGGGGGAAGAGTTTGTACAGGTCCTTGCTGCCGATCTTCTTGCCCCAGATCTTGCCCATGTCCTTGACTATGGCCCGCTCCATGGGTTGTTCGTTGTCGTCGATGTATTTCTTGCGCAGGTAGTTGAGTACGTCCCAGTGTTCCTGGGTCAATTCACCCATGGTTTCCTCGGCTGCGGCCAGGGCTTTTGCGACATCCTCGTCCCAGTCGAGGTAGTTGGTCAGGTTGCCGTGGTCGTCGGTTTCTAGGGTTTTGCCGTTAACTTCGATGGCCATGGTTACTCCTTCGATATCGGTAGTAAAGGTAAAGACTCCGTCAGGTCAGGCGCGCTGCCAGGGCAGGGCGGCATCTGAGCCCCCTGGAATCCGTGAGGGGTTTATGTTAAAGCCCGCTAATATTACCCCGCTTACTCGGTTCCGTCATCTGTGCTTTTGCCTACCGCCTCAATTCCCTTGTGCGGGATGAAGATGCCGCAGCCGAGCAGGCGGTGTTGACCCAGTCCGCGCTGCTGCAGGCGCAGGGATTCCTCCAGGGGGAGGCTGGCCAGCAACAGGCTGCGGGTGTGCAGGCCGCCTTGCGGGGTGTGGATGTGGACGGATTTGCCGCTCAGCGCCTTGCGTATGCCTATGTCCATGGCCTTGAGTTGCTCGGCCACGCCCTGCAGGAAGTCTGCTTCAGACAGGTCTTCTGCGCAGACCAGGTGGCGGGCGAACAGGCAGTCCAGCTTGGCCAGGGGTTTGATCTGCGTCTGCCCCAGGGTGAGGGGGTGGCCGGCCACCTCCAGGGTCTGTCCGCTCAGGGCCTCGGCGGCCTGCAAGCGGTGCTGTGGCAGGCGCAGGCGCAGGCGGGTGCGCCTGGATAGCTGAAGCAGTTCATCCGGGCTGTGGCGCGGGCGGTTCCAGCCGTTTTGCGAGCCGGCCGCGTGGATTGGATGGATGGCGGCCCGAGGTTCTTCCAGCAGCCAGGGCAGGGCGCTGGTGAGGGCCTGCGACAGGGCGTGGATGTGATCTACCGGTAGTTGCCGACATTGGATGCGAAAGCTCAGATCGACCACCTCGTCGGGGTTGGTCTGGGGCTTGAGCGCGCTGTCTTCTTGCCAAAACATCTCAGTCCTCCGGCAGCTGGGATTGGATCTGTTCGCGGTCGAACCACCAGTCGTCCTGCACCAGTACATCGACCACGTTACGCAGCCGGACGAGGAATTTTTCCGGCTCCTTCAGCTCCAGGCGTTCCAGCCAGAGGTCGAATTGCTCCTGGGTCTCTACCTGGCTGTGGCGGCGCGCCACCTGACCGAGGATCTGGCTGGCGAAGAAGTGCAGCTTTTCGTGCAGTTTGGGTTCGGTGACCCGGTGATCCACCAGGAACAGCGCGGTGACGGCGGCGACGGCGGCACCATCGGCGTCGTCCGGGGTCTCGTCCACCAGGTGGGTGAGCAGGTGGACGGTGAGTTCCGGGTCCAAAGGGAAGGTGACCACCAGCCAGATGCCCTGACCCAGGGCGGCGATGGATCCTTCCTGATTGCACCGGTAGAGCACATCGCAGCAGTCGGCGGCATTGTCCCAGTCGTGCAGTTGCAGGAACAGCTCAAGGGCATCGCGGCCCAGGGGCCAGGCCTCGGCACCCCGCTCCAGCCCCATCAGGGTGCGCGCCAGTTCCAGCTTGTGCAGGGCACGCTGCGAGGGGTCGGCCAGGTTCTGGCTGTGTTCGGCCTGTTGCAGTTGGTGCAGACGGCCCTCCAGGTCGGCCTGCTCACGGGCCTTGAGGGCGGCGATGGAACCCGCCTCGCTGTCTTGCAGGGGTTGGCTGGGTTCAAAGGTGTTGATCATGGGCTTTTGTCTCGTCATACGCGGCCGCTAAAGGCGGCCTCCAGGCGGTCTTCCCAGTTCTCCGGGGTGTCGCTGTATTGGGGTTTTACGTCCATGCGGAAGAACCGCTCGCCCTGGCGGGCGTGTTCCTCTACCAGTTCCATCAGCTGGTCAAAGCTGTCCAGGTCCTGGTGGGCGATGAGTATCTGGCTCAGATAGAGCATGCTTGATTCCTCTGGGTGGTTTTTAAAGCGGTCAGTTTTCAGCAGTCGGCTGAGTCCGATTGGGTCCGTCCCCTGCGCTTGGCGAGGGTGCCGCTTGGGCTTCAGACGATGCGGTCGTAGTAGCGGGCGCGGAAGTAGAGCCGGGTCTGGCCGCGCTGCGGGTCATCGGTGAAGGCATCCCGGTAGTGCAGCAGGTTGTTGCACAACAGGCCCTGCCCCGGTTCCAGTCTGACAGAGAAGATAGGGGGCGCGTCCTCGGAAAACAAGTCATCCAGCTCGGTCAGGGCGGCCTGGGTGGTGGCGTCGTCCGGCCAGATGATGTTGCGCTTGCGCGCCGTGTAACGCATGTGCAGGGTACCGCTGCTGGCGTCCACCGAGAACACCGGGCCGAAGGTGGCCTGGCGCAGCACCTCGCCTTCCACGTCATTGGCCGGTATGCCCATGGCATCGGGCTGGGATAGGGCGCGGATGAAGTCCGGGTTGGCATCGCGCAGACGGATATAGGCCAGCTCATGGTCCAGCACCTTATTGCCACCGCCCTCGGCGGCCTGCTGGGCGCAGTACAGGGCCAGGCCGTGGATCTGCTTGTCCAGGGGGTTGTAGTAGCCGTCGGTGTGCCAGTTGATCTTGCGGTTGGTGTAAGGGATGTAGTGCCGCTTGTGGCCCTGATCCGAGACCTGCAGATTGCTGATGCCATCCTCATCGGTACACAAGTGATTGTCCAGCCGCTTAAGGCCGAACTGGGCCGATAGGGCGCTGAGGCTGGCGTGATCGGTGAATGGCCGCTGGCAGGCGAACAGCACCATGTTGGCGCGCTGGATGGCCTGGCGCATCTGGCCCTGTTCAGCGGGCGTCAGCTGGGCGGGGTCCTGGATCTCGACGATCAGCTCTTCGGCCCGTTGCGGGGCCTGGCGCAGTTTGTCATCACGCCAGCGCCCATAGGCGGACTCGTTGGTGAGATCAAAGGGGTGCTGGCTGTGCATCTGGGGGCGCTCCGTTTGGGGTTATGGGCTTAGGTTGACGACATGGGGTACTGACTCCGAATCCAGGCCCAGCGGATCGCTGACGACTGACGGCTGGCGGCTACATTCGAATATTAGAAAATATTGACCTTATGGTAACAAAAAGGCCATAATCCGCAGCGATTTTATCGCGGGTGTTGCGGGGCGCTTGCCTCAGGTCTGCAAGGTTTCAGTCCTGTTGGCGATGAGGGCAGGCAGGTGCCTCGTGGCTTTTGCCACACGGCTATCCCAAAGGGGATAGGGTGGTCGGGAAGTACCCCCCTTTGGTGGAATAGGCCGTTGCCGCTGGCTTGTCTATATTGTCGCGGCTATTGGGGGCTGAGTCCTGGGTCCGCTCCCGTTAGGCGTGATGCAACCCAAAGGCTGCTCCCCGCAGAGTTTCAGTTGACCGCCAGGTGCCGGTCACGCAGGCAAGACCTAATTTATACCTACCTTTGAACCTATGTCAGGAGAAGAGTGAGATGGCAATTGAGAAACACCATACTCCGATGATCGACCAGCTGGAAAGCGGCCCGTGGCCGAGTTTCATTACTGGCATCAAGCGCATGCGCGACGAACACCCGGATGGGCGCATCAACGAGGTTGTCAATGACCTCCTGGGCCAGCTGGAACACTCCTACGAAACCCGCAAGGGCTACTGGAAGGGCGGCACGGTCTCGGTTTACGGCTACGGTGGCGGCATCATCCCGCGCTTCTCCGAGGTGGCCAAGGCCTTCCCCAAGTCCAAGGAATTCCACACCATTCGCGTCCAGCCGCCGGCAGGCAACCATTACACCACCGGCATGCTGCGCCAGCTGGCCGACAGCTGGGAGAAGTTCGGCTCCGGCCTGGTAACCTTCCACGGTCAGACCGGCAACATCATGTTCATCGGTACCGACACCCAGCGCACCCAGGATTTCTTCGACGATATCAACGACTACGGTTGGGATCTGGGCGGTGCTGGCCCCTGTGTGCGCACCGCCATGTCCTGCGTCGGCGCGGCCCGCTGTGAGATGTCCTGCGTCAACGAGCAGAAGGCCCACCGCCTGCTGGTGAACAACTTCACCGATGACGTGCACCGTCCGGCCCTGCCCTACAAGTTCAAGTTCAAGGTCTCCGGCTGCGGCAACGACTGCCAGAACGCCATCGAGCGCGCCGACTTCGCCGTGATCGGTACCTGGCGCGACGACATGAAGGTGGATCAGGAAGAGTTCAAAAAGTACGTTGCCGAAAAGGGGCGTCAGCATGTAATGGACAACATCATCACCCGCTGCCCGACCCAGGCCCTGGCCCTGAACGATGACGACAGCCTCAAGGTCAACAACCGCGACTGCGTACGCTGCATGCACTGCCTCAACGTGGTACCCAAGGCCCTGCACCCCGGTGACGACAAGGGCGTGACCATCTGCATCGGCGGCAAGCGCACCCTCAAGATCGGTGACCTCATGGGCACCGTGGTGGTCCCCTTCAAGAAGCTGGAGACTGAAGAGGACTGGGAATCCCTGGTAGAAATGGCCGAGGAGATCATCGAGTTCTGGGCCGAGAACGCCCTGGAGCACGAACGCTGCGGTGAGATGATCGAACGCATCGGTCTGGTCAACTTCCTCGAAGGCATCGGCATCGAGCCCGACGCCAACATGGTGAATGAACCACGGCAAAGCTCCTACGTCCGCATGGACGGCTGGGACGAGGCGGCAGAGGCCTACTTTGCACGCAAGGCCGAGGCCTGATCCGCGAACCCTGTAACACCGGTAGGCCGGGGCCAAGGCCCCGGCCAGGGGTCGCTTTTAGTGCAAGACCCTATTCTGATTAATGTTTTTTAATCTTTGGAGGTTATGATGGCCAAAGAAATGCGTGAGCCTATCGAAACGGGATGTCCCGACGCATTCCAGTACATGCATCCCGTGATGCGCAAGAATTACGGCATGTGGAAATTCCACGAACATCCCCGCCCCGGCGTACTGCGCCATGTGGCCTACAGCGGCGATGAGATCTGGACGGTACGCGCCGGTACCCAGCGTATCCTCGACCTGTACACCCTGCGCAAGCTGTGTGATATCGGTGACCAGTTTGCCGATGGTTTCGTCCACTTCACCATCCGTTCCAATATCGAATACATGGTGGCCGATGGTTCCAAGGTCGATGGCCTGATCAAGGCCATCGAAGACGCCGGCTTCATCGTCGGCGGCACCAAGAACTCGGTGACCATGATCTCCCACACCCAGGGCTGGCTGCACTGCGACATCCCCGGCACCGACGCCTCCGGCGTGGTCAAGTCCATGATGGACGAGCTGATCGACGAGTTCCGCGAGTGCAACATGCCCAACCGGGTACATATCACCACCTCCTGCTGCCAGATCAACTGCGGTGGCCAGGGTGATATCGCCATCAACGTACAGCACACCAAGCCGCCGAAGATCAACCACGACCTGGTGGGCAACATCTGCGAACGCCCCTCTGTAGTAGCCCGCTGCCCGGTGGCTGCCATCCGTCCGGCCATGGTCAACGGCAAGCCCTCGCTGGAAGTCGATGAAAAGAAATGCATCTGCTGCGGTGCCTGCTTCCCGCCCTGCCCGCCGATGCAGATCAACGACGCCGAGCACACCAAGCTGGCCATCTGGGTCGGTGGCAACCACTCCAACGCCCGTGGCAAGCCCACCTTCCAGAAGCTGGTGGCCGCTGGCATCCCCAACAACCCGCCGCGTTGGCCCGAGGCCACCGCCTTGGTCAAGCGCATCCTCAAGGCCTACAAGGAAGGTGCGCGGGATTGGGAGCGCGTGGGTGAGTGGGTCGAGCGGATCGGCTGGTCGCGCTTCTTTGAAGAGGTCGAGCTGCCCTTCACCAAGTATCACATCGATAACTGGCGTGGCGCGCGCAAGTCCTTTAACGCCTCCAACCACATCCGTTTTTGATCGAGGTTTGGCATGAAGTTCACGATTCAGGTAAACGAAGGCCCGTACCAACATCAGGCTACGGACTCCGCCTACCAGTTCACCAAGGCCGCCCTGGAAAAGGGGCACGAGATCTTTCGTGTCTTCTTTTACCACGACGGGGTGAATAACGGCACCCGCCTGACCACCCCGCCGCAGGACGACCGTAATGTGGTCAACCGCTGGTCGGAACTGGCCGCCAAGCATGATCTCGATCTGGTCATCTGCGTGGCGGCGGCCCAGCGCCGCGGCATCGTCGATGAGGGCGAGGCCAGCCGCAACGGTAAGGACGCCACCAACATCGCCCCCGGTTTCCGTATCTCCGGGCTGGGGCAGTTGGTGGAGGGTGCCATCCAGAGCGAACGCCTGGTTGTGTTTGGTGATTGAGGGGGAAGCGAGAATGTCTGCAACAAAAAAGTTCATGTACGTCAATCGCAAGGCCCCCTACGGCACCATCTATGCCTGGGAGGCGCTGGAGGTGGTGCTGATTGGTGCTGCCTTTGAGCAGGACGTCAGTCTGGCCTTCATCGATGACGGCGTCTATCAACTGACCAAGGGGCAGGATACCAAGGGGCTGGAGATGAAAAACTTCTCCCCCACCTACTCCGCCTTGGGCGATTACGAGGTCAACAAGATCTACGTGGAGAAGGAGTCGCTGGAAGAACGGGGCCTGACCCTGGACGACCTGCAGCACCTGGTATGGGAAGACGAGGATGACGACTACGCGGAGAAGGACTCCATTCGTCTGGTGTCCCGCGCCGAGCTGGCCGACGTCTTCGCCGATCAAGATGTCATGTTCAATTTCTAAGGGGAAAACACATGTCCATTCTGCATCTGGTAAACAAGTCCCCCTATGAGCGTAACAGCCTGAGTACCTGCGCAGGCTACGTGAAGGACGGTGATGCCGTACTTCTGATCGAAGATGGCGTCTATGCCGCTATTGCAGGCGGCAAAGCCGCTGATGAACTGAAGGGGCTTGAGGTCTCGGTCCTTGGACCCGACCTGGCCGCCCGTGGCATCAGCGAAGACAAACTGGTAGGCGGTGTGACCGTCGTTGATTACGCCGGTTTTGTGGACCTTAGCGTGGCCAAGGATAAGGTACAGTCCTGGCTGTAATAGTCATTAACCTAGCACAACAACTGGAGAGAAATTATGCCTATCGAAGTAGAAGGTAAGTCATTAGAGACCGATGAAGAGGGTTACCTGGCTAACCTGAACGATTGGGTCCCTGGCGTTGCCGAAGTCATGGCAAAGGAAGATGATCTGGAACTGACCGACGAGCACTGGGACATCATCAACTTCCTGCGCGAGTACTACGAAGAGTACCAGATCGCCCCGGCGGTGCGCGTCCTGACCAAGGCCGTTGGCAAGCGTATGGGCAAGGACAAGGGCAACAGCAAGTATCTGTACAACCTGTTCCCCTACGGCCCAGGCAAGCAGGCCTGCCGTTACGCCGGTCTGCCCAAGCCGACTGGCTGCGTCTAAGGTTCGACGCTCGTGTGTTCCGGGGTGCGGCGCACCCCGGGCTACCCATTAGCTATTGAGGATGCGGAAACATGTCGTTTCTGACGATTGCATACGCGCTGCTGTTTTATTTTGCCACCGCCATTCTGGTTATAGGACTGGCGCGCAAGATGATCATCTTTTACCGCGCGCCCGCCCCATTAAAGATTCCCACCACCCCGGCGCCGACAACGCAGACCGGTGTGGTTATGCGCCTGTTCCGTGAAGTGGTGTTCTTCGAGAGCCTGTTCAAGGGCGCCAAGTGGACCTGGCTGTTCGGCTGGTTGTTTCACTTCGGCCTGTTTCTGGTCACCCTGCGCCACCTGCGCTATTTCCAGGACCCGGTGTGGCTGCCCATAGAGCTGATCCAGCCCTTCGGCATCTATGCCGGCTTTGCCATGGTGGCAGGCCTGGTCGGCCTGATCGGCCGCCGTATCCTGGTGGACCGGGTGCGCTATATCTCCGCCCCGTCCGACTTCTTCATGCTCGGCCTGCTGCTGCTCATCGGCTTCAGCGGCCTGATGATGAAGTTTGTCTCCCACACCGACATAGTGGCGGTGAAGTCCTTCTTTCTGGGCCTGATGACCTTCAGCTGGTCCGAACTGCCGACGGATGTTGTCCTGCTGGTGCACCTGTTCCTGGTGGCCCTGCTGATGATCATCTTCCCGATCAGCAAACTCTTGCATGCACCGGGACTGTTCTTCAGCCCCACCCGCAACCAGGTGGATAACCCACGGGAACAACGCCACCTGGCCGAGTGGGCGCGCAAGTTTGAACAATAAGACACGCTGAGCCCCACTCAGCCCGGTCCCCAAGCAGAATTATCGAGGCATCAGAAAATGGCAAAGGCCGATTTCGAAGTACCTGAACTCAAGGAATACCCCGAAGTCCCCATGTATGTCGAAGGGGCCATGGCGAAAAGCTCGCCCTTTGTCGCCAAGCCGGATCACAACACCCCGCTGGGTTTTCCCGGCGAGCTGGTGGACGATTGGCACGCAAAGACCCTGGAGGCCATGGGCGACCTGCTCGGCAAGTACCGATCCTTTCAGGTCTATCTGGACTCCTGCGTCAAGTGCGGTGCCTGTACCGATAAGTGCCATTATTATCTGGGCACCAAGGACCCGAAAAACATGCCGGTGGCCCGCCAGGACCTGCTGCGCAAGGTCTATCGGCGCTACTTCACCTTTGCCGGCAAGTACTTCCCCAAGCTGGTGGGGGCAGAGGATCTCACCCGCGAGACCCTGGACGACTGGTACAGCTATTTTCATCAGTGCTCCCAGTGTCGGCGTTGCTCGGTATTCTGCCCCTACGGCATAGACACCGCCGAGATCTCCATGGCCGCGCGCGAGATCCTTGACCGCATCGGCTACGGCCAGAAGTACTGCAACGAAATCATCGCCAAGGTCCACAAGATCGGCAACAACCTGGGTCTGCCCGGGCCGGCCATCCTGGACACCCTGGAGGGCCTGGAGGAAGACGTATTCGACGAAACCGGGGTCGAGGTGAAATACCCCCTGGACGTCAAGGGTGCCGATATCCTGCTGGTCACCCCGTCGGCCGACTTCTTCGCCGAGCCCCATGTGGATGGCCTGATCGGCTACGGCAAGGTATTCCATGAGTGCGGCGTCAGCTGGACCCTGAGCACCCATGCCTCCGAGGCGGGTAACTTCGGCATGTTCATCGGCTCCTACGAGAACATGCGCCGGGTCTCCATGCGGGTGCGAGAGGCGGCACTGGAGCTGGGCGTGAAGCGTATCGTGTTTGGCGAGTGCGGCCATGCCTGGCGCGTGGCCTACAGCTTCCTCAATACCCTGGCCGGTCCCTTTGACTTTCTTGATCCCAATTACCCGGTACCCCAGCACATCCTGGAGTTCACCTGGGATGCCATTCAGCAGGGCAAGCTGAATCTGGACAAATCCGCCAACGACGAGATGGTTCTGACCTTCCATGACTCCTGCAACGTGGCCCGAGCCAGCCGGATGGGTGACAAGCCCGGTGGCCAGTTCGAGATACCGCGTAACGTAATCAAGGCGGTGTGCAACAACTATGTGGACATGGACCCGGATACCACCCGTGAGCGCACCTTCTGCTGCGGTGGTGGCGGCGGTCTGCTCACCGACGACCTGATGGAGATACGGGTCAAGGGGGCCAAACCGCGCATGGAGGCCCTGAACAACGTCATGCAGGAGCAGGGGGTGACCCACATGGCCGCCATCTGCGCCATCTGCAAGAGCCAGTTCACCAAGGTGCTGCCCTATTACGGCATGGACATGGACCAGATCGTCAGCGTCCACCAGCTGGTCAGTAATGCCATCGTCCTCACCGGTCAGAACAGCGATGATGACGAGGATCAGGCCGAGGCGGAGGGGGCCGATTAGCCCCAGGCCTGCGAATTTAGTTATAGAGAATTCAGATATAACGACACAACCCAGGGTCCAGCCCCGGCGGACCTGCCACTCAATTGAGCATTACCCGGAAGGAGATTTACATGGCTACTCCTACTCAAGACACCAACACCAATCTGACCTGGCGTCGTTTCGAAGATGGTGTAGATCAATGGGATGAACTGACCGACAAGATCTTTGTCCAGGATACCTCCCATAAGTGCCCCACCTATATCCACAAGACGCCGCCCTGTCAGGGTAGCTGCCCGTCAGGTGAGGATATCCGTGGCTATCTGGCGATCGTCCGGCAGCAGGAAAAGCCACCGGCAGACATGGATTGGCGTGAGTACGCCTTCCGCCGCTCCACCGATGCCAACCCCTTCCCCTCCATGATGGGCCGGGTCTGTCCGGCACCCTGTCAGGATGGCTGTAACCGCAACGACGTGGACGACTTCGTCGGCATCAACGCCGTCGAGCAATATATCGGCGATACTGCCCTGGAGCAGGGCTACAAGTTTCAGGCCGGTGCCGATACCGGCAAGAAGGTGGCCGTGATCGGTGGCGGTCCGGCCGGCATGGCTGCGGCCTATCAGCTGCGCCGCATGGGTCACGGGGTCACCCTTTTTGAACGCGACCCGGAGCTGGGCGGCATGATGCGCTATGGCATCCCCAACTACCGCATCCCGCGTGACAAGCTCGCAGCCGAGATCCAGCGCATCCTGGACATGGGCGTAGAGGCCCGCACCGGGGTCAGCGTGGGTACAGATATCCCGGTCGCCGACCTGGAGCGGGACTACGACGCCATTCTCTGGGCCCTGGGCTGTCAGACCGGCCGTGGCCTGCCCGTGCCCGGCTGGGAAGGTACCCCTAACTGCGTCAGCGGCGTCGCCTTCCTCAAGGCCTTCAACGAGGGTCGGATGAAGGCCACCGGCAAGAAGCTGGTCTGTATCGGCGGTGGCGATACCTCCATCGACGTCATCTCCGTGGCCCGTCGGCTGGGCTCCAATGAGGCCGCCGGCAAGCCGGAGGACGTGGTGCATGATCGCAGCATGCAGCACGATCAGGCCATCGCCGATGCCGCAGTGCCCTCTGAGGCGACCCTGACCTCCCTGTTCACCAAGGACAAGATGTTCGCCGCCGAGCACGAGATCCACGACGCCCTGACCGAGGGCTGCGCCATCCTCGATGGCGTCATGCCGCTGGAAGTAATCCTGGGTGCCGATGGCCGTGCCACCGGCCTCAAGGTGTGCGACTGCACCATGGACGGCATGAAGCCGGTCCCAGTGGAGGGCACCGAGCGCGTGCTGGAGGCGGATATTATCGTTTCGGCCATTGGCCAGGGCGGCGACATGACCGGGCTGGAGGAGCTGGCCAATGAGCGTAACCTGATCGATGCCGACAAGTTCTATCAGGTGCCCGGCAAGAAGGGCCACTTCGTGGCTGGTGATATCGTGCGTCCACACCTGCTTACCACCGCCATCGGTCAGGCCTCCATCGTATCCGACTCGATCAACGAGTACCTGAACAACCAGGAGCACAAGAAGCGCCCCAAGATCGATGTACACCACTTTGATCTGAACAAGAAGCTGGAAGAGACCGGCCTGACCCCCGAGCCCTTCGTGCATGACGATCGGGGCGATCTGCGCGGCACCGATGGTGGCGACTGGGCGGTGCACAACTACGACGACCGTTCCTTCGCCGAGGTGGTCGGCAGCGATGAGCTGTTCCTGGGCCATTTCAAGTACGAGGCGCGCTACCTGCGCTCGGAAGACGTACCCAGCAGCGATCAGGTACTGCACCACTTCACCGAGCGCATGTCGGCCCTGGCAGAAGAACAGGTAGTGGGCGAGGCCAAGCGCTGCATGAGTTGCGGTATGTGCTTCGAGTGTGACAACTGCGTCATCTACTGCCCGCAGGATGCCGTGTTCCGCGTCAACAAGAGCAAGAGCACCACGGGCCGCTATGTGGATACCGACTACACCCGCTGCATCGGCTGCCACATTTGCGCGGATGTCTGCCCCACCGGCTACATCCAGATGGGTTTGGGTGAATAAGGAGGCCCCATGGCTTCAGCGCTGAAAGCTAATCTGTTCCGCCTGTTGGCCCTGCCCCTGTTGTTGGGGCTGGCCTGGGCGGTGGTGGCGGGGCAGGGAGCCCCGTCGGGGGCCGGTGTGCCTGGCACGTCCAAGGCCGAGCAGGCCGGGGCGACCTGTGTCAGGCCCACGGAGGAAATGCGCCGTTACCATATGGACCTGATTCAACATGAGCGTGATCGCACGGTGCGCGAGGGTATTCGCGTGACCGATGGCAGCCTGGCCGGTTGCGTGGATTGCCACAGTCGGCAGGATGCCAACCAGCAGCCGGTAGCGATTGATGCCGAGGGTGAATTCTGTCAAGGCTGTCATGGCTTTACCGCAGTGAATATCACCTGCTTCCAGTGTCACAGTTCCGTGCCGGCCACTGTCAGTGCAAGCCGCTGAATTCGGATAAAGGTAGAAGATCGAGATGAGCAAGTCTGAGGTTCACACTTCCGAGGATCAGGTCAACGCGTCACGCCGATCCTTCATCGGCAAGACCGCGGCCCTGACCACTGCGGCCATTGCCCCTGGCCTGTTCCTGCACACCAGCGCCGGTGCCCGCGACCCGTCCCAGGCCGTGACCGACAAGGTGCGTTGGGGCATGTTGATCGACACCAACAAGTGCGCCGACGGCTGCACCGAGTGCGTCAGCGCCTGCAACAAGGAAAATGGCCTGCCCGATCACGGCCGCCCGGCATCGGACCCGCAGTGGATCCGCAAGGTCAAGCTGCGTGACAACCTGACCGGTCGCGAGACCAACCTGCCCATGCTCTGCCAGCACTGCGAGCATCCCCCTTGTGTCGATGTCTGCCCCACCGGGGCCTCGTTCAAGCGGGCCGATGGCATCGTCATGGTGGACCGTCATGTCTGCATCGGCTGCCGCTACTGCATGATGGCCTGCCCCTACAAGGCGCGCTCCTTCATCCACGAGACCATCACGGAAAAGCCCACCCATGCCCCCCGTGGCAAGGGCTGCGTCGAGTCCTGCACCCTCTGCGTGCACCGGCTGGACCGGGGCGAGACCACCACCGCCTGCGCCGAGGCCTGTCCCCATCAGGCGATCCTGTTTGGTGACCTGAACGACCCCAACAGCGAGCTGGCGCAGCGTCTCAAGTCTGAACCCAGTCGGCAGATCCGCGCCGATCTGCAGTTGAACACCGGCGTGCGCTACACCTCTATCTGAGCGGAGACCCAAGACCGATGAAAAAGATGTATTTCCGCGAATGGGCCATAGAAAGCCCCAAATACTGGGGCATACTGGCCTTCCTTGGCCTGTTCATCGGTGCCGCGGCCCTGTCCGTGCTTTATATGGAGCACGAGGGGCACTACGTCACCGGTATGAACAACCAGGTGGTCTGGGGCACGCCCCATGTGTTCGCCGTGTTTCTGATCGTCGCCGCCAGTGGCGCCCTCAACGTCGCCTCCATCGGCTCGGTGTTCGGCGTCAAGCTGTACAAGCCCTTGGCACCCCTGTCCGGCCTGCTCGCCATCATGTTGCTGGTGGGCGGCCTGCTGGTGCTGGTGCTGGACCTGGGTCGGCCGGATCGGCTGTTGGTGGCCATGACCACCTATAACTTCAAGTCCATCTTTGCCTGGAATATCTATCTCTACACCGGCTTCATGGTCATAGTGGCGGCCTATCTGTTCACCATGATGGAGCGCAAGGCCAACCAGTACACCCAGCAGATGGGCCTGCTGGCCTTTGTCTGGCGCCTGGCCCTGACCACGGGTACCGGCTCCATCTTCGGCTTCCTAGTGGCGCGTCAGGCCTATGACGCTGCCATCATGGCACCCATGTTCATCATCATGTCCTTCAGCTACGGTCTGGCCTTTTTCCTGCTCATGCTGATCTACACCTTCAAGGCCGAGGGCCGCCCCCTGGGTGATATGATCCTGCATCGGCTGAAGAACCTGCTCGGCGTGTTCATCGCCGCCGTGCTCTTCTTCACCATCGTCTATCACCTGACCAACCTCTATGTGACCGAGAACCATGCCCTGGAGTCCTTCATCCTGGTCAGTGGTGGCGGCTATACCCTGGCCTTCTGGGTGTTTGAGGTCTTCCTCGGTGGTCTGCTGCCCCTGGCCATCCTGTTCCACCCGGCATTGGGCATAAACCGCAACTGGATCGTTGGCGCTGCCCTGCTGGTCCTGCTCGGTGGGCTGGCCAAGATCTTTGTCATCATCATCGGTGGCCAGGCCTTTCCCATGGCCCTGTTTCCCGGTCAGACGGTGATCGAGAGCAGCTTTGGCGATGGCATCAACGGTCAGGCGGCGCAATACATGGCCTCCCTGCCAGAGGTCCTGCTCGGCTTCGGTGGCGTGGCCCTGGCCATTGCCGGCACCCTGGTGGCGGTGCGCCTGCTCAAGTTCCTGCCCCGCGCCCTGGATGACGAATCCCTCGACACCCAGGTCGCCAAGCACTGAGCCCAGAGGCGGGGCATGGCTGCCTGATCTGAGTCGATGCGGCTGGTGTTGATGGAGCAGGGGGCGAGAGGCTCGATATCCCGAGCACTTGCCCAGTGGCTTTGTGACATGACTTGCGATTCGTCTCTTGCGCCCCAGAGGGATCGGCCACTACCGGCCGCGCCAGGTTGGAACTATGACCGCCTTTTATCTCTCCGCCACCCATAAATCCTCCGGCAAGACCAGCCTCAGCATAGGCCTGGCCGCTGCCATGCGCCAATCCGGCAGGCCTGTGCAGACCTTCAAGAAGGGCCCGGACTACATCGACCCCCTGTGGCATGCCCGTGCCTCTGGCCGCCCCTGTTACAACCTGGATTTCAACACCCAGGGGCGGGAGGAGATCCTTGCCCTGTACCGGCGCAAGGCCCAGGGGGCCGAGGTGGTGCTGGTGGAGGGCAACAAGGGCCTGTTCGACGGCATGGACCTGCTCGGCTCGGACAGCAATGCGGCCATGGCCCTGCTGCTCGATCTGCCCATAGTGCTGGTGCTGGACGTGCAGGGCATCATCCGCGGCGTGGCCCCCCTGCTGCTCGGCTACAGCCAGTTCCAGCCCGGCGTGCGCCTGGCCGGGGTGATCCTCAACAAGGTGGGCGGCAGTCGGCATGAGGCCAAGGTGCGCCAGACCATCGAGCACTATACCGATATCCCCATCCTGGGCGCGGTACACCGCAGCGAGGAGCTGCGCATCGAAGAGCGCCACCTGGGCCTGGTGCCGAGCAACGAGGCCGCCGGGGTGGACGCCACTATTGCACGCTTTGCTGATAGGGTGCGCGAGCAGGTGGATCTGTCGGCCCTGCTGGCCCTGCGAGGGCCGTCCCTTGGCCCAGTCCCGACCGAGCCTGTCGGCCGGATGCCCGATGTGCGCCTGGCCATAGCCCGGGATGCCGCCTTCGGCTTCTACTACGCCGATGACCTGGAGGCCCTGGAGCGGGCCGGTGCCCGGTTGCTGCCCTTCAGCCCCCTGCACGACGGGTGCATGCCTAAGGCCGATGGCCTGTTTCTTGGCGGCGGATTCCCTGAGACGCACATGGAATCCCTGGCCGCCAATGGCGCTATGCTGGAATCCATACGCCGCTTCATCCGGCAAGGTGGCCCCTGCTACGCCGAGTGCGGCGGCCTGATGTATCTGTGCCGCGAGCTGCGCTGGCGGGGCAGGGCGGCCCCCATGGCCGGGGTGATCTCGGCCGATGCCGTGATGTATGATCAACCCCAGGGCCGGGGCTATGTGCTGATGCAGCAGACCCCAGCACACCCCTGGCCGGGTGGTGATCAGGATCGCCAGTTGCCGGTGCATGAATTCCATTATTCGCGCCTGGAGAATCTGGCCCCCGGCCACGCCTTTGCCTACAGCCTGAGCCGTGGCATGGGCATAGACGGTAGCCGGGACGGCCTGATCAGCCAGAATCTGCTGGCCAGTTACGGCCATCAACGTCAGGTGGCGGGTAACCCCTGGGCAGACCGCTTTCTGGCCTTTATCCGGCAGTGCAGGGGCGCTGCCGCAAAACCATCGATGGGGTGAGACTATGTTCAGAATGACTTCAGCCGCAGCGCAACAGGTTCAGCAGGCAATCAGGCAGGGCGGTGCCGAGGGCATGGCCCTGCGCCTGGCGGCAGTGACCCGGGAGGATGGCAGCCTGGATTACCGCATGGGCTTCGATGAGGTCAGTGACGACGACATCAGCATCACCAGCGAGGGCATAGAGGTGGTAATGGAGCCGGAATATGCCCCCCTGCTGGATGAGACCCTGCTGGATTTCGCACGCCTGGAGGGTGAAGAGGAGCCGCAGTTTATCTTCATCAACCCCAAGGACGCCAACTACGCCCCGCCGCAGGGCAACTGAGACTGGGGTCGGCCATGGAAGAGGTCTGCGCCGAGGACAGTCTGCGCCTCAATGTGCTGCTTGCCAGTCGCCCCCTGGCTATCCGTATCCAGCAATCAGGTCTGCGTCTGCAGGCCCTGACCGAGTCCGGAGAGCGCGAGATCGCCCTCAACCCCAATTGCCGGGAAGACCTTTACCTGCGTCGGGTGCGCGCCCTGATCTCCGGTCACCTGCTCGGCTCGCCCGGTGGTTATCCGGTGTATATCAAGCGCTGGACGCGCATGGGTCAGATGCAGATGCGGGATGAGAGCCTGGAGCAGTTGCTCCTGTTGGCCGAGCCCGAGGCGGTGATGGCGGCGGTAAGCGCCCCCGGCCTGACAGACGAGCTGGCCCGGCGTGCCTGGTGGTGCCTGCCGGATGCCGACAACGCCCGCTCCATGCTGGCCAATCCCCGCATCTGTCAGGGCCGCATGGGGCCAGAGCTGGCCGCCTACCTGTTGGAGCACCTGCCGTTTGAGACCGAGCCCGAGCCGATGATACAGAGCGTGGCGCTGGTCTTGCAGGAGGGGCTGATCGACGAGGCGGCACGGCTTGAGCTGTGGCACAAGGCGGCGCGCAAGAGCGCCTATCTGGTGGGTTTTCTCGTCGGTGCCCCGGACGCCATTCCGCTGAGCCTGCCGCCAAGCCCCCTGCTGGCAGGGGTGGCCGATGACCTGCAGCGGCTGGCGCAACAGGGCAATGCCCATGCCGCAGCCCTGGCTCGCCTGTTGCAGCCCCAGGGTCAGGCCTTTCTCAAGACCCTGCAAGGGGTGCTGAAAAAACCGCCCAATCAAGAGGTGTTGGAGGCCGCCCTTGCCGCCGTGCAGGGCTACCTGGCAGCCCTGAGGCCCGAGGGTGGGCCAAACCAGGACCTGATTCAACTGGCCGAACAGGCGGAACAAGAGCTAGGGCAACTGCCCGAGCTGGTCGCCTGCCAGCAGGCCCTGCCCCAGCTCAGGCCGCAATGGCTGGCCCTGCGCCAACTCTCTGGATTGGGCTACGCCATACTGCGCCCGCACCTGGGCGACAGCAGCGCCATCGGCAGCCTGATGCGGCGCAAGCTGGAGCCGGTCACCCAGGGGCTGAACCAACTGATCGAAACCCTCAGCAGCAGGCCTTGATAAACCCCGTAGCCCGGATGCAGCGAAGCGGAATCCGGGGTGGCCCCTTTACACATACGAGTAGGCGCTCGGAACTCCCAGGATGGCTTGCGCTCTGTCCTCCGCCTGCTCAGGCAAAGAAATACAGGCTGATGAGAATGCCGCCGAAGGCCACCAGGGCACCGGAGATCTTCAGGTTCACCTCGGGTGATTTCAGGTTGCTGTGGCCGCGGAACATGGGAAACATGGACAGCAGGCCAAGCAATACAAACAGCCCGCCCAGTCCCAGGGAGGCAAACTTGAGCAGCTTGGCCTTGTCTATGCCCACCCCGGAGACGCCGCTGCCTATGGTGTTCAGGCGATTGGCCCAGACCGGCTCGACCAGGACGAGCAACAATAGGAAAGAGAAAAAAATCATCAAAACAGGTAGTTTTGCAAACATGATGGACCTCATTGAGCAGCCAGTATGCGGCAGGTAGAAGCAATAGTGGCATAGATGAGGGGCCAGCGCCAGAAGGCCCAGCCGGGTCTGATCCGGCCTTGACCATCCTGTGCGCTGTTTGGCCACAGAGCCACAGAATACACAGATAAAGCAAGGTATTGCGGCAGAGATGCCGCCCCCTGATAGGTGACCCTGCCGGAGATGCAACGCAGGGAAAATAGGCCGTGATTCCGGCAACTGTCCTGCGCGGCCCCCCTTTACTAAGGGGGAGGCCAACTTCCCCCCCCCCTTTTTTTTTCACAAAGGGGGGCAGGGGGATTTCTTCGGCCCCCGCGTAATTACCAGCGCCGGAATCCCCCTCAATCCCCCTTTTGCAAAGGGGGAGGCCAACCTCAAGCCCCCTTTTGCAATATGGCCTCGGCCTGGGCCAGGGCCTGCTCCAGCGCTGCACCATCCGGCGCACTGAGGTTGATATGCCCCAGCTTGCGGCCGGGACGCCCCTGTTTGCCATAGTCGTGCAAATGGGCGCCTTCGATGGTCAGCACCTCGGCGGCGGGCGGCATTCGGCCGATGCAGTTGAGCATGGCGCTGGGGCCTAGGGCACGGGGACTGCCCAGGGGCAGTCCGGCAACGGCGCGCAGGTGGTTCTCAAACTGACTGGTCTCGGCACCGTTGAGGGTCCAGTGGCCGGAGTTGTGCACCCTGGGGGCGAACTCGTTGGCTAGCAGCCGATCCCCCAGTTGAAACAGTTCCAGGGCGAGTACGCCGACATAGTCCAGCCGTTCCAGCAGGCGGCCGATGTACTCCTCCGCCAGGGGCTGCATGGGGTCGTCGGGGCGGGCGATGGAGCGGGACAAGATGCCCTGCCGGTGGGTATTTTCGGTCAGGGGATAGCAGCGCACCTCACCGCCGGGATGGCGCACGGCGATGATCGACACCTCACGCTCAAAGGGTACCAAGGCCTCCAGGATGGCCGCCCTTTGGCCTATGGCCGCCCAAGCCGCCGCAGCATCCTGGGGCTGGCGGATCACCGCCTGGCCCTTGCCGTCATAGCCCTCGCGGCGGATCTTCAGCAGGGCCGGCAGGCCGATCTGGTCCATTCCCCGTTGCAGGTCATCCAGGCCGTCGATGGCGACAAAGTCCGGCGTGGCAATGTCGAGCTGGCGGAACAGGCTGTTTTCCTGCAACCGGTCCTGACCCAGGGCGAGGGCCGCCAGCGGGGGATAGACGGTACAGCGCGGGGCCAGGAACTCCAGGCTGCGGCTGGGCACGTTTTCGAATTCGTAGGTGATGCAATCCACCCGCTCGGCCAGCCGCAGCAGGGCCTCAAGGTCGTCAAAGGCGGCCTGGTGCTGCACGGCAACGGAGGCGGCGCAGGCCTCGGCAGAGGGGTCGATGAATTCCAGCCTAAGCCCCAGGGGATGCCCGGCCAGGGCCAGCATCTGCGCCAATTGCCCGCCGCCCAGTACGCCGATCCTCATGCCGGTTCGCTGTCCGGCTGGCTGGGGTCGGGCCGGGCCAGCACCCGCTCGGTCTGGGCCTGACGAAAGGCCTCCAGCGCTTGTAGATACTGCGGGAATTTATTGGCCAGGATGGCAGCGGCCAACAGGCCGGCGTTGGTGGCACCGGCACGGCCTATGGCCAGGGTGCCCACCGGGATACCGGCCGGCATCTGGGCGATGGAGAGCAGGGAGTCCATGCCGTTGAGCGCCTTGGACTGCACCGGCACGCCGAGCACCGGCAGGCTGGTCTTGGCCGCCGTCATGCCGGGCAGATGGGCCGCCCCGCCGGCACCGGCGATAATCACCTCGATGCCTCGCCCACGGGCGCTCTCGGCATAGGCAAACAGCCGATCCGGGGTGCGGTGGGCGGAGACCACCTGGGTTTCGTGGGGTATGTCCAGTTGCTGCAGGACATCCGCAGCGTGGCGCATTGTGTCCCAGTCAGAGGTAGAGCCCATGATGATGCCGACCAGAGGTTCCATGTTGTGTCCTCAATTTGATCAAGCGGGGCAGTTTACCCCATATTTTTTACCCCTGGCCAACCACAAATGCGGAATTCGGCGGAATTCTGCTAATCTTGCCGCCATAACAATCGGAGAGGGGCGCTCAACCCATGCTCAATGACAAGTCCATACTGGTAACCGGGGGCACCGGCTCCTTTGGCAAGGCCTTTATCCGTCGGGTGCTGGCCGACTACCGGCCCAGGCGGCTGGTGGTATTTTCCCGCGATGAGCTCAAACAGTTCGAGATGCAGCAGGTGTTTTCCACTGAGGAGCACCGCTGTCTGCGCTATTTCATCGGCAGCGTGCGCGACAAGGACCGCCTCTACCGTGCCCTGGACGGCATAGATATCGTTATCCACGCCGCCGCCCTCAAACAGGTGCCGGCCTGCGAATACAACCCCATGGAGGCGGTCAAGACCAACATCATGGGCGCGGGCAACCTGATCGACGCCTGCATCGACAAAGGCGTGGAGAAGGTCATCGCCCTAAGCACCGACAAGGCGGCCAACCCGATCAACCTCTACGGTGCCACCAAGCTCTGCTCGGACAAGCTGTTCATCGCCGGCAACCACTACTCCGGTGGCCAGCCGCCTTGGTTCAGCGTGGTGCGCTACGGCAATGTGGTCGGCTCACGCGGCAGCGTGGTGCCCTTTTTTCTGAAGGAGCGGGACAAGGGCGTGCTGCCCATCACCGACCCGCGCATGACCCGCTTTTGGATCACCATCAACCAGGGCGTGCAGTTTGTCCTCGACAGCCTGACGCGGATGCGCGGTGGCGAGATCTTCGTGCCCAAGATCCCCAGCATGAACATCATGGACCTGGCCCGCGCCATAGGCCCTGACTGCCGTACCCAGGTGGTGGGCATACGCCCGGGGGAAAAGCTGCACGAGGTCATGGTGCCCGAGGACGAGGCCCACAACAGCCTGGAGTTTGCCGATCACTTCGTCGTCTTCTCCGAGGAAGCCCGTCTGGAAAAGGCCCTGGAACGGCAGGGCGGCCAGCGCTGCGTCGATGGCTTCTCCTACAACAGCCACAGCAACCCGGTCTGGCTGGACGGCGACACCCTGGCCAGCTATATCCAGGATCTGGAGCTGGAATGAGCCAGAAAGAGTCATTCAGGCGGATCTTTCAGCCTGTTTGCCAGGCAGGCCCACTCACCCATCGGGTGATGGCCTCAGGCATTGTGATCCCATGAAAAGACAAGGTTTAATCTGCGCAAATCGGCCTAATCCGCGGTTTATAGGATGATCCCCTACGGTCGTCACAGCCTGGATGCCAGTGATCTGGCCGCCGTGGTCCAGGTACTGGAGGACGGCCTGCTCACCGGCGGGCCCCAGGTGGGATGCTTTGAGCAGGCCCTGGCCCAGTTCAGCGGCGCAGCCCAGGCGGTGGTGGTATCCAGCGGCACCGCCGCCCTGCACCTGGCCTATCAGGCCTTGGGGCTGGGGCCGGGGGATGAGGTCATAGTCCCCGCCATCACCTTCGCCGCCACCGCCAATGCCGCTCTCTACTGCGGTGCCCGACCGGTATTTGCCGATGTGCTGGCCGATAGCCTGCTCATCGACCCGGCCTCCGTCGAGGCCTGCATCAGCCCCGCCAGCCGCGCCCTGGTGGCAGTGGACTACGCCGGCCAGCCCTGCGACTACGCCGAGCTGAGCGAGCTGGCCCAGCGCTATGGTCTGCACCTGGTTGCCGATGCCTGTCACAGCCTGGGGGCCAGCTACCAAGACCGGCCAGTGGGGCAGCTGGCAGATGTCAGCTGTCTGAGCTTCCATCCAGTCAAGCCCATCACCAGCGGCGAGGGCGGTGCCCTGCTTTGCCAGGATGCCCAGCTGGCCGAGCGACTGCGCCGTCTGCGTAATCACGGCCTGGACAGCGATTTCGCCCAGCGCGAGGGCTGGCAATACGCCATGCTGGAGCTGGGCTACAACTATCGTCTGACCGATATCCAATGCGCCCTGGGTCTGTCGCAACTCCAGCGCCTGCCTGACTTTATCGCCCGCAGACAGGCCATAGCCAGGCGCTATGCGGCCGCCTTCGCCGCACTGCCCGCTATCCAGCCGCTAGGCCTGCGCCCCTACCGCAGCCACGGCTATCATCTCTATGTGGCGCGCCTGCCCGGTGGTGCCGGGCGCTGGTTCCAGCCCCTGCGTCGGCTGGGGCTGGGGGTCAACGTGCACTACCAACCGGTCTATCTGCACCCCTACTATCAACAACTGGGCTACGCCGCCGGGCTCTGCCCCCAGGCCGAGCGGGCCTACACCGAGATCCTCAGCCTGCCCCTGTACCCGGCCATGAGCGATGCCGAGGTGGAGCAGGTGATCCACTGCCTGTGCCAGGTGGGTGAGGAGATTGGGTTGTGATGGGGAATTGACACAGCAACGGGGCCAGCTGGCCCCGTTGTTGGTGTTGCCCGGCAGAGGTGGGGAGGATGTGGCTCAGGCGCCGGTGATGCGCTCGAACTTGGCCATCAGCTCTTCCTGGGACTCGTCGTGGTTGGGGTCGGGTATGATGCAGTCCACCGGGCACACCTCCACGCACTGAGAGGTCTCGTAATGGCCCACGCACTCGGTGCAGAGGTCGGGGTTGATCTCATAGATCTCGTCGCCCTGGTAGATTGCCTCGTTGGGGCATTCGGGTTCGCATACATCACAGTTGATGCATTCATCGGTAATTATCAAAGCCATGCTGGTCTCCTGTCACTGGCCCGGCTTGCGCCCGGCTAATTTCTTGTTTAATGCGGCCTCGACCGCCGGGTGGACAAAGTCTGCCACATCTCCGCCCAGGCTGGCGATTTCTTTGATCAGGCTGGAGGAGATGTAGCCAAATTGCTCGGCCGGGGTCAGGAAAAGGGTCTCCATCTCCGCCGCCAGGCGGCGATTCATCCCCGCCAGTTGAAATTCATACTCGAAATCCGATACCGCGCGCAGGCCGCGCAGTATGACCTGCGCCTGCTGCTCGCGGCAGAAATCCACCAGCAGGGTGTCGAAGGGGCAGATCACCACGTTATCGCAGCCCGCCACCACCTGATCGATCAGGGCCACCCGCTCGTCCAGGCTGAACAGGGGTTGCTTGCCCTGACTCACCGCCACACCCACCACCACCCGGCCAAATAGCCGACAGGCGCGGCTGATCAGGTCGCTGTGACCGTGGGTGATGGGGTCAAAGGTGCCCGGATAGACGGCGGTAATCATCGAGTCTTGTCTCCTCGCCCAGGGAGCGGCAGCAGGTCCGGCCCAACCTGGGTTGGCCAAAGGATAGCGACATCTGCGTCAGAGGCAAATGATATTACGCATTAATTGGCTTGCAAACAAAGAGGCATTGGGACGCAGAGCGCGCTGAGTCTGTGCTTGCTCCATTCAACCCAGCGATCTCTGCGCTTCTTGGCGTTCTCTGCGTCCTTTTCATGGAAAAAAGGACTATCCCTGAAAAGACCCAGCTGGCCAGCTACGCCCAACCCGGCTAAACTTGCCATGAGCGAACCAAAACCTGGAACGCCTCATGAACCTGGCCAAAGAAGACATCGACTACATCAAGCATCACATAGGCGAATGGCTTGCCGAGGCCTCTCTTGGCAAGCCACCTGTGGTCTATGAGATCGAGCTGCGCGAACGCATGGTGCGGGTCGAAGAAGAACTCAAACACCAGCGTGAACTCATGAAGCAGGGCTTTGACGCCATGGACAGGCGCTTCGAGGCCATGGACAAACGTTTTGAGATGGTGGAGAAGCGTTTTGAAGACCTGAACAAGCGTTTCGACCGATTCATGATCTGGAGCCTCAGCCTGACCCTCAGCGTCGGTGGCATGGTCATTGCGGCCCTCAAGCTCTGGCCCTGATTTCAGACCACGCCATCCGCCCCTCGCCCTCGCCTACATTCCCCACCCCAACAGGCCGTAGCGCACCTGGCCTGCCCGTTTTTCGCGCAGGGGGCTTAGCCCCGTTGGAAATTCCGCCAGCGTATCGGCGGCATCCATCTCCCAATAGATGCGAGCGGCTGGCCTGAGCAGGGGGGATTGGGTCAGGGCCTGGAGCACCTGGGGCAGCAGGCGCTGGGCGAAGGGCGGGTCGATAAATACGAGATCAAAGGCCAGACCAAAGCCCTGAGCCGGGTTTCTCACCCTGTCTTGCAGCCAGCGCAGGGCGTCGGTCTGCAGGACCTCCACCTGTCCCAGGTCCAGGGCCTGCTGGCTTTGGCGGAGGGCGGCGGCCACCCGTGGTGCCTGCTCCAGCATCAACACCTGAGCTGCCCCCCGCGAGGCCGCCTCGAAGCCCAGGGCACCGCTGCCGGCGAACAGGTCCAGGCAGCGGGTGCCGCTGATCAGGGGTTGCAGCCAGTTGAACAGGGTCTCACGGGTACGGTCGGCGCTGGGGCGCAGACCGGCGGCATCGGGGAAGTCGATCCAGCGGCCGCCGTGGCTACCGCCGATCAACCGCACCCGGTTAGCGCTGCCCGGCCGCTTGTTCATCCACTGGCTTATCCGCTGGCCCATCTACCGACCCACCTTCCGAACTGGCCGCCTTCTGGCCCACGGTGATCAGCACCAGGCGTTCCGGGTCCAGGCGGCGCATGAAGGCCTCGCGCACCTGTTCCGGGGTCACCGCCAGCACCCGCTCCACCAACCGATCCAGATAATCCAGCGGCAGGTCGTAGAAGCCGATCATGGCCAGGTATTCGACAATCTTCTTATTACTGGCGATGGTCAGGGGGAAGCCGCCGCTGATGTTGCGCTGACTGGCCTCCAGCTCCTCTGCCGTCGGCCCGCGCTGGCGGAACTCCCGCAGGGCATCGAGCATCACCCGGACCGCCTCCTCGGCCTGGCTGTTGCGTGTCTGGGCATTCATCCGGAAGGGGCCGGGCTGGCGCATGGGCAGAAAATAGCTGGAGACGCTGTAAGACAGGCCGCGCTTCTCACGCACCTCTTCGCTGAGGATGGAGACCAGGCCGCTGCCGCCGAATACATGGTTGCCCACATAGAGGGGGAAGTAATCGGCATCGCCCCGCTGCATACCCGGCTGACCCAGATAGATATGGGTCTGCGACGAGGGGTGCTCGATATGCCGCACCAATGGTCCGCTCAGGGGCTTGGGCGCGGGCAGGGCCGGGGCCGCCTGACCGGCGGGCAGGTCCTGGCTGATCTGCTCGGCGATCTGCCGCGCCTGCGCATTGCTCAGATCCCCCACCATGGCGATGACCGCGTTACGCGCCACATAATAGGCGCGGTGGAAGGCGCGGGCCTGCTCCAGGCTCAGGGCCTGCACCGACGCGGTAGTGCCAGTGGTGTTGCTGGCATAGGGATGATCGCCGTAGATGGCCTGATAGAAGGCCTTGCTGGCGATATCCGCCGGGTTTTCCTGCTCGCGCTGGAGTGTGGCCAGGATGGAGCTGCGCATACGCTCGAAATCCTTTTCAATGAAGGCCGGTTGGGCCAGGGTCGCGGCCAGGGTAGAGAGGCTGACCTCCAATACCGAAGGATCGGTAAGGCTGCGGATGCTGACCCAGGCCATGTCGCGCAGGGCACCGTTACTCAGATCGGCGCCGACAAACTCCATGCGCTCGGCCAGCTCATCGGCGCTCCAGGGCCCCGCCGCCTCGGTGAGCATGGCATTGGTGATCAGGGCCAGGCCGGGCCTGTCGCCATCGCGGGCGCTACCGGCATCAAATACCACGCGCAGGTCCAGCATGGGCAGGCCCGGCGCGGGCACGAACAGCACCTTGCTGCCCTTGCTCGTGGTCCAGCTCTGGATCTGGGGGGCCGCCTGCAGCACAGCGCTCAACAGCAGCAGCGCAAGCAGCAGCGTCAATCTCGGCACCAATCTTAGGCAGGGCGTGGCGGGCAGTCGTCCGGATACCGGTCGCGTTGCGTAATACGGAGACTTAACCACCATGACGACCTCCTGAAATCAGCGGACGGGCAAAACCCCTTGGTTTGTCCATGGGTTGCGGCACCAACTCGGCCAGGGTCAGGTTGTCCGCCACCAGATACTTGCGCGCCACCGCCTGCACCTGCTCCGGGGTTACCTGGCGCATACGCTCCACATAGTTCTCCGCCAGCCGCCAATCCAGGCCAATGGTCTCCAACATACCGATCTGCATGGCTTGATAGAACACCGAGTCACGCTCGTACACCTTGGCCGCCAGCAGCTGGTTGCGCACCCGCTCCATCTCGCGCTGGGAGATGGGCTCAGCGCGCAGCCGCTCGATCTCGCCGCGCAGGGCCTGTTCCAGCTCGGCGATACTATGCCCCTCGGCGGGGATACCGCTCAGGCTGAGCATGGCGGGCAGACGGCTGAAACTGCTGTAGCTGGCCCCGGCGGAGACGGCAATCTGCCGCCCGCGCACCAGCTCTTTCTCGATGCGGGCGCTGGAACCGCCGTCCAGCACCGCCTGCAGCATGTCCAGGGCGTAGGGCTCCCACTCGGCATCGGCATGGCCCAGCACCGGGGTTTTGTAGCCCATGAGCAGATAGGGCTCCTTGGCCGGGGCCTTGACCTTGAGGCGTACCTCGCCCATCTGCGGCGGCTCCACCTCGGGCTTGAGTGGGGTCAGCTCAGAGGGCGGCAAGGGGCCGAAGTACTTCTCCGCCAGGGCGACAATCTGCTCCGGCTGCACATCGCCCACCACCACCAGGATGGCATTATTGGGGGCATACCAGCGTTGATACCAAGCCTTGAGGTCGTCGATCCGCATGGACTCCAGGTCGCTCATCCAGCCGATGATCGGATTGCGGTAGGGCGAGGCGCGGTAGGCGGTGGCATTGAATTTTTCATAGGTGAAGGACTTGGGCTTGTCCTCGGTGCGCAGACGGCGTTCTTCCTGCACCACCCGGATCTCCTTGGCGAACTCCTTCTCATCCAGCAGCAGGTTGCGCATCCGGTCGGCCTCCAGCTCAAAGGCAATCTCCAGCCTGTCGTTGGCCAGGGTCTGAAAGTAGGCGGTGTAATCGCGGCCGGTGAAGGCGTTCTCCTGGCCGCCCTGCTCGGCGATCAGCTCGGAAAACTGATTGGGACCGTATTTCTGCGTACCCTTGAACATCATGTGCTCCAGGGCATGGGAGATGCCAGTAATGCCGTTGGGCTCATAGCTGGAGCCTACCCGATACCAGACCTGGGTCACCGCAATGGGGGCGCGGCTGTCTTGCTTGACGATTACCTTCATGCCATTGGCCAGCCGATGTTCATGCACCGGCGGGGCCTGCAGCGCCAGCGCCACCAGGGGCAGCGCCAGCAAGGTGAGTAGAGCAACAGGCTTGAGGATCAAACGCATCTTTGAGAACTCCTTGAATGACAGAAAACCACAGTGAAAGGATGAGCGGTCAGCCGCCAGCTGGGTGTAGCCCGGATGGAGCGCAGCGGAATCCGGGGTTGCCGCTTAACACCTCCGAGCCACCGCTCGGAGTTCCCAGGATGATGGCCAACAGCAAGGTGGCCTCACAGTAAGGGCAACCCCCAGCACCCTGGCTTGGCGGCGGGCGCGGCCCGCCCTATGCCGTGCGGCAAGCCAAAAGCAGAGAATCCCGCCCCACCCCGCCGCATCGACTAAGGACACTCCAAGCCAATCAGGGTATCCTGTTTGGCCGGTAAACATCCACCAGCGGCTGTGTCTGACAGCTCGCCTCAGATCAGGGTTCCCCACAGATATGTTCGGATTTGGCAAACGCAAGCACAAAGAGGCCGAGGATCAGGAGGCGCAAAGCGGCGAGCCACAGGCGCTTGCGCCTGATGTGGTCGAGGCAGCGGTTGACGCAGCCGATTCCCAGCCCGAAGCGCCCGTGGCCGAGGCCCCGGAGGAGAGCCAGGAAGAGACCCAGCTGGAGACCGGGCCCGCCGACAAACCCCGTGGCCTGCGCCGCTGGTTTTCCCGTACAAAATCCGAGGAGATTGAAGAAGAGGCAGGGGCAGATGCATCCACGCCCAAGCCAGAGCCAGAGCCAGAGCCAGAGCCAGAGCCAGAGCCAGAGCCAGAGCCAGAGCCAGAGCCAGAGCCAGAGCCAGAGCCAGAGCCCAAGCCAGAGCCAGAGCCAGAGCCAGAGCCAGCCGAGGCCCAGGCGGAGAAATCCGGTGGTCTGTTCGGCCAGCTGCGCCAGGGTCTGGCGCGTACCCGGCGCAACCTGGGCGAGGGCCTGGCCAGCCTGGTGCTGGGGCAGAAGCAGATCGACGACGCGCTGCTGGAGGAGATCGAAACCCTGCTGCTCACCGCCGACGTGGGGGTGGAGGCGGTCAACCAGATCATCCAGCGCCTGACCAAGCGGGTGCGGCGCAAGGAGCTGACCGACCCCCAGGCCCTGACCGACAGCCTCAAGGCCGAACTAGTGGAAATACTCACCGCCTGCGACCGGCCAGCCATCGAGGTGCCGCCGGGCAAGACCCTGGTGGTGCTCATGGTGGGCATCAACGGTGCCGGCAAGACCACCACCATCGGCAAGCTGGCTAAGCAATTCCAGAACGACGGCCACTCGGTGATGCTCGCCGCCGGCGACACCTTCCGCGCCGCCGCGGTGGAGCAACTGCAGGCCTGGGGCGAGCGCAACGCCGTGCCGGTGATCGCCCAGCACAGCGGCGCCGACTCCGCCTCGGTCTGTTTCGATGCGGTACAGGCGGCCAATGCCCGGCATATCGACGTACTCTTTGCCGACACCGCCGGGCGCCTGCACACCAAGACCAACCTGATGGACGAGCTGGCCAAGATCGCCCGGGTGATGAAAAAGGTCGATGCGGACGCGCCCCACGAGGTGCTGCTGGTGGTGGACGCCACCAGCGGCCAGAACGCCGTCGCCCAGGCCCTGGAGTTCAATCAGGCCATACCCCTCACCGGCCTGGTACTGACCAAACTGGACGGCACCGCCAAGGGCGGCGTGGTGTTCGCCCTGGCCCAGCGGGTGGGCGTGCCGATCCGCTTCATCGGCGTCGGCGAAAAGATCGACGACCTGCGCCCCTTCGACGCCGAGACCTTCGTCTCGGCCCTGTTTGATCGGTAAAAACGAGGCTCGACCGAAAGCAAAAACAGGACGCAGAGGACGCAAAGGAGCGCAGAGAACGCAGAGAAGAATGAGGCAGTAAAGCCGGGGCTAGCTATTGGACACACTGGAGACAATGGTCGTTTACTGAACGACACTGGCCAGCAGTACTGGCCATCGGTTGTCGGACCGCAGCCCGACCTCCAGCAACCACCCGGCGTGAGGTTACTGGTAGGGTGAGGGGTGCAAGATGAGGTAAAAGCCCGTGGCGAGGTGCCCCACGCGGGCAGGGCGTTACAACTCTGCGTCCTTTTTTGCTTACCCAAACTGTAAACTACGGACCCATGATTCGATTCGAGCAGGTCAGCAAGCGTTATCCCGGTGGCCATGAGGCCCTGCGCCAGCTGAGCTTTCACATAGCGCCGGGGGAGATGGTGTTTCTCACTGGCCACTCGGGGGCCGGCAAGAGCACCCTGCTGCGCCTAATCGCCCTGCTGGAACGCTGCAGCAGCGGCCAGGTGCAGGTGGATGGGCGCAATCTGGCCAAGATCAAGCGCGCCCAGATCCCTGAGCACCGGCGCAAGCTGGGCATCATCTTCCAGGACCACCGCCTGCTGCACGACCGCAATGTGTTCGAGAACGTCGCCCTGCCCCTGCGCGTGGCCGGTTGTCGGCCGGAGGAGACCGGCAAGCGGGTGCGCGCCGCGCTGGATCAGGTGGGCCTGCTGCACAAGGAAAAATCCATGCCCATCACCCTTTCCGGCGGCGAACAGCAGCGCATCGGCATCGCCCGGGCGGTGGTGGCCCGCCCGCCCCTGCTGCTGGCGGACGAGCCCACCGGCAACCTGGACCCCGAGCTATCCAGCGAGATCATGCAGCTGTTCCAGCGCTTCAATCAGGTGGGCGTGACCCTGCTTATCGCTAGCCACGACGTGGAGGTGATCCGCCAGCTGGGCAAGCGGGTGTTGGTGCTGGATCAGGGCGAGCTGACCCACGACCTCTCGCCGGGCTGGTGCAATGACTAGCCTGCTGCGCGAACACCTCGCCGCTCTGCGCCAGACCCTGAGCCGCCTGGCCCGCCAGCCCGGCTCCAGCTTGATGACCCTGGGCGTGATCGCCATCACCCTGGCCCTGCCCGCCGGCCTGCATCTGGTGCTGGACAGCGCCCAGGGACTGAGCCGCCACTGGGCCGGCGGCAGCAGTATCTCCGCCTTTCTCAAGCCCGATCTGAACGCCGCGCACGGGGCGCGGCTGCTGCACGAGATCCAGGCCCTGGAAGGGGTGGAGCAGGCGCAACTGCTGACCCAGGAGGAGGCGCTGACCGAGTTCAGCCTGTTCAGCGGCTTTGACGAGGCCCTGGGGCTACTGGAGGAAAACCCCCTGCCCATGGTGGTGCTGATCCGACCCGACCCGGCCCTGACCAGCCCCGAGCCGATGGAACAGCTGCTCACCCAGCTGCGCCAGGAGCCCCAAATAGAGCATGTGGTATTGGATCTGGAATGGGTGCGGCGTCTGGCGGCCATCACTGAGACGGCCAGTCGCGTGGTGCTCCTGCTCTGGCTGCTGCTGGGGCTGGCGGTGGTGCTGGTGATCGGCAACACCATCCGGCTGGAGATCCGCAACCGCCAGGAGGAGATCATCCTGATCAAGCAGGTGGGCGGCTCCGACGCCTTCGTGCGCCGCCCCTTTCTCTACACCGGCCTGTGCTACGGCCTGTTCGGCGGTCTCGGCGCCTGGCTGCTGATCCTGCTGGCGGCGGTGATTTTGGAAGGACCGATCACCGAACTGGCCAGCCTCTACCAAAGCGACTACCGCCTGGCCCTGTTCAATCTGCAGACCCTGGGCCTGTTGCTGCTCGGCGGCCCCCTGCTCGGCCTGCTCGGCGCCTGGAGCGCCAGCGGCCAGCATCTGAGGACAGAGGACTGAGGATTGAGGACAGAGGACAGAGATTTGTGTCCGCTGTGAGGACCTTCTTCTGTTCTTTGTCCCCTGTCTTCTGTTAGTTGAACTCGGCCAGCTTTTGTTCCAGGGTCTGGGCCAGGTTGCGCAGTTCGTTGCTGGCGTTGGCGGCACCGCCGACCTGGGAGCTGACCCGTTGCGCCGCTTCACTGATGGCCACCAGGTTGCGGTTGATCTCCTCGGCCACCGCGCTTTGCTCCTCTGCCGCCGTGGCGATCTGGGTGTTCATCTCGGTGATGCGGCCGACCGCCTGGGTGATCTCGCCCAGGGATTTGCCCGCCTTGGCCGCCTGCTCCACGCTCAGATGGGTCTGTTTGCGGCCCGACTCCATCACGTTCACCGCCTCCATGGCACCCAGCTGCAGGGTCTCGATCATGCTGTGGATCTCCTGGGTGGACTCCTGGGTACGGCTGGCCAGGGTGCGCACCTCATCGGCCACCACGGCAAAGCCGCGCCCCTGTTCGCCGGCCCGGGCCGCCTCGATGGCGGCGTTCAGGGCGAGTAGATTGGTCTGTTCGGCAATGCCGCGAATCACGTCCAGCACCTGACCTATGCCCTCGGTACCCGACTTCAGTCGCTGCATCACCGCAGAGGCGTTCTCCACCTCCCGCGCCAGCTCCTCGATGCTGCCGATGGTGGCGCTCACCACCCGCTGACCGTCGCTTGCGGTCTGGTCGGCCTGCTCGGTGGCGCTGGCGGCCTGCTGGGCGTTGCTGGCCACCTCGCGCACCGAGGCGCTCATCTCGGTCATGGCGGTCACCACCTGCTCACTCTGGGTCAGTTCATCCTGTACCTCGCGGCTGCTCTCATCGGTGATCTTTTGCAGATTACCGGCCGCATCGGTGAGTTGATCCACCGCCCCCCGCACCTCCTGCACAAAGCCCTGGAAGCGGTCCAGCAGGCTGTCGAAGGCCTTGGCCATGGCCCCCACCTCGTCGTTCTGCCGGATCTGGCTGCGTGCCGACAGATTACCCTGGGCGACCTCATGGATTACCTGCTTGAGCTGCCCCAGGGGGCCGCTGATGGAGCCACCCACCAGAACGGAAAAGCCCAGCTGCACCAGCAGTATGACCAGGCCGACCAGGAGCATGGTCAGGGCCTGGCTGTGATAGATGGCCTCCACATCATCGATGTAGATCCCGCTGCCGACGATCCAGCCCCAGGGCTTGAAGCCCTTGACATAGGAGATCTTGGGCACCGGCTTGTCATGGCCCGGCTTGGGCCAGAGGTAATCGACAAAGCCCTCGCCATCGCGCTGTACGGTCTCGACAAAGGCGACGAAGAGCCGCTTGCCATTGGGGTCGGCGCTGGCGGAGAGGTCCTTGCCATCCAGTTCCGGCTTGGTTGGGTGCATCACCATGGTCGGATGCATGTCGTTAATCCAGTAGTAACCGTCCTCGCCGAAGCGCAGCTTGCCCAGGGCGATCTTGGCCGCCTGCTGGGCCGCCTGCTGGTCCATCTCCCCGGCCTCGGCCAGCTGATAATAGTGGTTCAGCAGGGTATAACCGGCCTCTACGTGCTCCTTGGTCTTGTGTTCCCGATCCAGATTCAGATGGGTCTTCAGTGCCTCCATGGAGTAGAACAACAATACGGCATAACCGATCATGGCCAGGCCAATGGTCAAGCGAAGCTTGGCGGCCAGCGAGAGGGATCCCAGAAAACGCTGCATGACTTTCTCCTGAATGAATGAACCTGATAAATGGCTTCTGGCCGCAGAGCCACAGAGCACTAAAGTGGACCCCAGAGTCCCGGCCCGGCTATAACCCCAAAAAACCCGATGCCATTGGCAGACAGGATAGCGGTAATCCGGGGGCAAACTTAAACACTATTTTCTGCTTTGTGCGACAGGATGCAGAATTGCAAGGGATTTAACCCATTTTTCGGCCTATTTCGGATCTGTGGCCATGGGCGCTGCCGCAAGGGGTAAATGGGTGGATTTCTGTTAGCACTCCACTTGGGTGAGTGCTAAAATATGGTTGCAAACTCGAAAAAAGGGGTTTAACATGCAATACCAGACTAAATTGGTGAGGAATTAAGCATGACCCAGGCACACGCACTAACCCATGCCATGCTGCCCACGGGCAGCATAGACGCCTATATCAGCGCCGCCTACCAGCTGCCCATGCTGACCCCGGAGGAGGAGCGCGAACACGCCCTGCGCCTGCGTGACCATGGCGATCTGGCCTCGGCCCGCGTCATGGTGCTCTCGCATCTGCGCTTTGTGGTGCGCATCGCCCGTGGTTACTCCGGCTACGGCCTGGCCCTGAACGACCTGATCCAGGAGGGCACTGTGGGCCTGATGAAGGCGGTGCGCCGCTTCGACCCGGATCAGAACGTGCGGCTGGTGTCCTTTGCTGTCCACTGGATTCGCGCCGAGATCCACGAATTCATCCTGCGCAACTGGCGCATCGTCAAGGTGGCCACCACCAAGGCCCAGCGCAAGTTATTCTTCAATCTGCGCAGCGCCAAGAAGCGGCTGGGCTGGTTTAACCGCGAGGAGGTGGAGGACGTGGCCCGTGAGTTGGGGGTGAAGCCCGCCGAGGTGCTGGAGATGGAGGCCCGTCTGGCCAACTACGACATGGCCTTCGATACCCCGGATTCCGACGACGACGAGGACATGGGCACCACCCCCTCGGCCTATCTGCAGGATATGCGCTCCGAGCCCGCCGCCCTGCTGGAGCGCCGCGACAGCAGCGAGAAGCAGCAACTGCAGCTGTACCGGGCGCTGAACGACCTGGACGAGCGCAGCCGCGACATCCTTCAGGCGCGTTGGCTGTCCGACCAGAAACGCACCCTGCACGAGCTGGCGGCAGACTACGGCGTGTCTGCCGAGCGTATCCGTCAGATCGAGAAAAACGCCATGACCAAACTGCGCGAGCAGATTGCCTAAGGGCATGGGGCGGGCCATGCCGCCCGCCCCATGAGCCTTAGGGAAGCTTGATGAATACTACATCCACTATACGTCCATCCAGATTGTGCATTTTTCCTGCCCAGGCCAATTTGCCGTCGCGTACTGTCTTGTGCAGCTCGACGTTAGCGGTATGTCGGCCATTGGTGTATTCCTTGAATTGCAGCACACCATCCTGCCGGTTATCCCCCTGTAACTGATAGACGTTACCCAGCAACTGGGTGACGTATTCGCCAATCACGCTATCGTCGTGGTAGTAACTGAGTTTCACCTTGACCGAGGACTTGCCCACCTGGCCCTGGTATTCCGAGGTGAAATTCAGGCGTGCCCTGGGGCCGGACTCCTTGGCCGCAACCAGGGGCTGCTCAGCCTTCCTGAGTTTTTTGCACAGGACAAACTCGTCGTTGTTACTGCCAATGTTCGGATAGTGCAGAAACAGCTTCTTGTCGCGGTTTATATCCAGCGCAATGGTGTCATCAAATTGCAGGCTATGGTTGCTACAGCCCAGATCGAGCAGATAGCGAATCCCGCCATAATGGCGTATCTCTTTTATATCGCAATTGAAATCCTTGAACCTTATAGCCTTGCCCTGGAACTCGAAAAACAGGGCCTGAGAATCCTTGCAGCCGGATTTCTTCACCACCCATTGGCCGGGCGCAATGGGCAGGCTGGCAACCGATTTGGCCTCCGTCTGGGCAGCCTGGGCGCTTGATGCCAGCAGGCCAAGGGCCAGCAGAGGCAGGGCCGGTGATAAAAAGAGACGATGTCCGATGCTGGGTATGTGCATGAGATGGTCCAGGGTTGGCGAGGAGCCTGTCGGATTTAGGATGCTCCTACTCCTAGGAGCGGCGCAGGGTGTTCAACGGACAACTTGCCCCTGCTGGGGCAGGTCGTTGGGCCAATCTTAGCCGCTTAGCGGGCAAAGTGAAAATTGGCATTGACGTGGATTTCTGGCTTGAGTAAGATGCCCGCTTCACAACCTGCCGAGGTGGTGAAATTGGTAGACACGCTAGCTTCAGGTGCTAGTGGGGGCAACCCCGTGGAGGTTCAAGTCCTCTCCTCGGCACCATCTTATCCGCTTGGTTTTTAAGTAAATTTAGAAACTTAGCTGCGACAAAGCACCACTCTCATCAGATTTACACACATTTTCACACACAAGTTGTGTGTGAGTCTGTTTGATGGGAGTGAGACATGGCTTACCTTCAGCGCCACCCGAGCGGTGTTTGCTATTATCGTCGGCGAATCCCTGCGGCGTGCCAGCACGCATTCGAAACGCGAGAGGTTTTTCTCAGCTTGCGCACCCGAGACTGGGTCCACGCGAATGAAGTTTAGCGCAAGCTTACTGAGCGATACGATCAGATTTCTTTCGACATCCAGCAGAAAGACATGACGGATATTAGTGAGCTGGTTACAGCCATCTTGCAGCGAAAGAAGCGCCTAGGAGCCTGTCGGATTTAGGATGCTCCTACTGCGCCGGTGGGAAGAACGGCCCAGAATTGTTTTGAACATTGGCCCCGATTTTTCGTTGCGTAGGGAAACTCAGCGCCTCAAAATCGTGAAAATTTGTTCTCGCTCTCCCACCTTGCTCGCTACGGGCACCTAAACTCGACAGGCTCCTAGAAGGAAAGTCCGCTGATTGCGGGTCCGCGTTGATGGCCGTATGGGGGCTGGAATCCCTTTTCCCGTGGACAATCGAGCAGGCTTGCAGTAGCTTCCCTGTCACAGAACAATACACCCTCCGATGACCTTCACCGTCGGCCACAGGGGACAGGGAGCCAGCATTGAATCAGCAAAATCTCGCCAGTTTCATCTGGTCCGTCGCCGATCTGCTTCGGGGCGATTTCAAGCGGTCCGAATTCGGGCGGGTCATTTTGCCCTTCACCTTGCTTCGCCGTCTGGAATGCGTCTTGGAGCCGAGCCGTGAGGCCGTGCTCGAACGCCACAAGGCGCTGAAGGATACGGGCATCGAGCTGGATACGGTGTTGCCGAAGATCTCGGGGCATCGGTTCTACAATGTGTCCCGCTATGTCCTCGCCAACCTCGGCGAGACCGAGACCCGTGCCAACCTCGAAGACTACCTTGCCAAATTCAGCACCAATACCTGGCAGATCTTCGACTATTTCAACTTTTCCACCTGGCTGGACCGCCTGCATGAGGCCAATCTGCTTTATCTGGTCGTGCACAAGTTCGCCTCCATCGACCTGCACCCCGACACCGTCTCCAACCACGAGATGGGGCTGGTGTTCGAAGAGCTGATCCGCCGTTTCGCAGAGAGCGCCAACGACACCGCAGGGGAGCACTTCACGCCCCGTGACGTGGTGAGGCTGTCGACGACCTTGATCTTTTCCGCCGATTACGCTGCCCTGACGGGTGAAGGCGTGGTGCGCACCATCTACGACCCCTGTTGCGGAACAGGAGGTTTTCTGGCGTCGGGCATCGAACAGGTGCTGGAATGGAACCCCAATGCCCGCATCGTTCCCTTCGGTCAGGAACTCAATCCCGAATCCTACGCCATCGCCATGGCCGACATGATGATCAAGGGCTACGACCCGAAGAACATCCACTTCGGCAACACCCTCAGCGATGATCGGTTGCCCTTTGAGCGGTTCAATTACTGTCTCGCCAATCCCCCCTTCGGCGTGGACTGGAAAAAGGTGCAAAAGGCCATTATCGACGAGCAGAAGAACAGCGGACACGACGGGCGCTTTGGTGCGGGCTTGCCGAGGGTTTCCGATGGCTCCCTGCTGTTTCTGATGCACCTGTTGTCGAAGCGCAGTCACGAGGACGGCGGTACCCGTATCGGCATTATCCTCAACGGTTCACCGCTGTTCACGGGTGGAGCGGGGTCGGGGGAATCGGAGATCCGCCGATGGATACTGCGCATTCCGCCGAAGATGACCGTTGATTCCGGTGATCGTGACCGACTGGCTCATCGGTCCCGCACTGGTGTGGGTTTTTTACGCTGACCGGTCACGATCCGTCAACTCGGCGGTCATTTTCCGCATCGACTCGCCGCGCAGTGGGAGCCGATGGGCACCGTGCAAAAGGCGGTCGAGAATGGCGTCTGCCAGCGTCGCCTCGCCGATGAGATCATGCCAGTGTTCGACGGGTAGCTGACTGGCGATCAACGTGGAGCGTCGGCCGTGGCGGTCCTCGATCACCTCCATCAGGTCGTGCCGTTGGGCGGCCGTCACCTTCTGGATGCCCCAGTCATCCAGGATCAGCAGATCCATCTTCAGCAGCTGGTTCATCAGACGCGGGTAGGAGCCGTCGCCGTGGGCGATGCGTAGCTGTTCGAACAGCGTGGGCAGGCGCAGGTAGCGCACCGCCAAGCCGTGCCGACACGCCTGATTGCCCAAGGCACAGGCCAGCCAGGTCTTGCCACAGCCGGTGGGACCGGTGATGCAGAGGTTATGGGCCTGGCGGACCCAGTCACAGCTCGCCAGCGCCGCCAGGCGGGCCTTCTCCAAGCCGCGGGGATGGCGGTAGTCGATGTCCTCGACACAGGCGTGGATACGCAACTTGGCGGCCTTGAGCAGGCGCCCCAGGCGCCGGTTCTCCCGGTGCAGCACCTCCCGCTCCACCAAGAGCGCCAGGCGCTCCTCGAAGGCCAGATCGTGGGTTTCGGGTTGCTCCCGTTGCTGTTCCAGGGCATCCAGCATGCCGGTCAGCTTGAGGGCGCGCAGGTGTTCGGTGGTCTGTTGGTTCAACATGAAAGACTCCTCAGTGGTAGTAATCGGCGCCGCGCAGATTGGCGTGTTCGGGTAGCTCGGCCTCAGGCTCATCGGCCTCCTGGGGTTGCCGATCCAGGCCTTGCTTGAGAATGGATGCCACGCTCGGATAGGTGACCGAGCGGATCGCCAGGGCGCGCTCACAGGCCTGCTCCAGCCGCGTCCGGTCGTAGCGTCGCCCCAGGAGCAACAGCCCGAGGCAGGCGCGGTAGCCGTGCTCGGGATGAGGGCGGCCCTCCAGTTGCTGCTGGATCACCTGCGCCGTGCAGGGGCCGATGTCACGGGCCCAGTTCAAGAACCGTCCCGGCGACCAGTCCCGATGGGCCTGATGGGACTTGGGCATGTGCTCGGTGAGCGTGCTGTAGCGGCCTCGGCCGTGACGTGGGTGAGCGGCGACCCGCCGGCCCTTGTGCAGCACCTCCAGCGTGGTGGCGGTCAGGCGCAGGTCCAGGGTCTGACCAACCAGGCTGTGGGGGACGCTGTAGAGGCGCTTGTCCACTTCGACGTGGTAGTCGATGCCCGGCTTGGCCTTGCGCCACTCGGCATAGACGTAATCGTCCTGGGGCAGCGGTTTGAGCGCCGGCCGGTCGATCGCCTCGAACAGGTCCCGGCGGCTCTCCTCACGGCCCTGGAACGGCCGTTCGTTGAGCGGGGGCAGCAACTCGGCGATGGCCTGATTCAGCTCGGCCAGGGAGAAGAAGGTGTGATGGCGCAGGCGCGCCAGAATCCAGCGTTCCACCACCTGCACCGCCACCTCGGCCTTGGCCTTGTCTTTCGGCTTATAGGGCCGTGCCGGCAAGACGGCGGTCCGATAGTGGGCGGCCATCTCGGCGTAGGTGGCGTTGATCGTCGGCGTATAGCGACAGGCCTGGGTCACCGCCGCCTTGAGGTTGTCGGGCACCAGCAGGTCGGGCACGCCACCGAAGAACCGCAGCATGCGCTGGTGGGACGCGATCCAGTCCGGCAGGGACTGGGTGTAGGTCGCCTCGGCGTAGGTATAGCTGGACGCCCCGAGCACGCCGACGAAGATCTGCGCCGAACGGACCTCACCGCTGTGGCGGTCGACGATATCCACCGTCGGGCCGCAGTAGTCGATGAAGGCCTTCTCGCCGGCTCGGTGCAGTTGGCGCATGCTGCACTTCTGCCGGTCTCGCCATTGGCGGTAGCGGTGGCAGTATTGGCTGTAGCCGTAGGCCCGATCCTCATGCACAGCGGCATACTCGGCCCACAGCAGTTGCAGGGTCACGCCCTTGCGCTTGAGCTCCTGGTGGATCTGGAAGTAATCCGGCTCGGCACGCGAGGCAGGCGCCTCACGGGGCGGGTACAGCAGGGCCTCCAGGCGCGCTTCGTCCACCCCGTCAGGCAGCGGCCAACTGATCCCTTTGGCCTGGGCCAGGCTGACGTACTTGCTGACGGCCCCCTTGGACAGGCCGCAGGCGCGACCGATCTTCTCGTGGCTGAGTTGAGCCTCGTACTTGAGGCGTAAGACGTCGATGATTTTCTTCATGGGAATCCTCGTTGCAGGCATGGCGTCCTCCGGGTAAGCAAAAGGACGCGGTTATGCCGGTTAAAGTCGAAGAATTCCAGTGGGTTGGATGGGCATTCCGGCATCGTGACCGGTGATTCCAGACACGTGACCGCGGATTCCGGAAACAGACCCGGAATCGGTCACGATCAATCGGAATCACCGGTCACGTTGCGCCGGAATCGGCGGTCACGTTCAAACGGAATGGGCGGTCACGATGGGGCGGAATACGCAGGATACTGGAGAACGACTGGCTGGAGGCCATCGTCGCCCTGCCCACGGACCTGTTCTACAACACGGGCATCGCCACCTATATCTGGGTGCTGACCAACCGCAAACAGGCAGTGCGCAAGGGTAAGGTCCAGCTCATCGACGCCACGGCCCACTGGGCCTCCATGCGCAAGAGCCTCGGGAGCAAGCGCCGATACATCACCGACGAGCAGATTGCCGATATCGCCCGTCAGCTTGATGCCTTTGAAGAATCACCGACCTGCAAGAATTTTGAGACTACGGATTTTGGCTATCGGCGCATTACCCTGGAGCGACCCCTGCAACTGGCGTTCTACCCCAAGGATGGCGCCTGTTGGGAGGCCCTCGCGGCGGATAAGGGATGGGACAAGCTCGAAGCGGATCGTCAGGTTGCTCTTCTGGGTGCGCTGGGCGGACAGGCCGAGGAGAAATTCCTATCCCGCTCCGCCTTTTTCAATGCCCTGAGCTGTCAACTGACCGACAAGCTCACCCCGGCTGAAAAAAAGCTGTTGCAGAAGCACCTGGGCAAGCACGACCCCGAAGCGGAAATCTGCAAGACCAAGGGGGCCATCGAGCCGAATCCCGATCTGCGGGATTACGAGAACGTGCCCCTGCGGGAGTCCGTCACCGACTATTTCGCCCGAGAGGTCAGGCCCCATGTCCCCGATGCCTGGATCGACGAATCCAAGCGGGACGAAAAGGACGGCGAGGTCGGCATAGTCGGCTACGAGATCAACTTCAACCGCTATTTCTACCAGTACCAGCCTCCCCGACCGCTGGAGGTCATCGACGCCGAATTGAAGCAGGTCGAGCGGGAAATCATGGCGTTGCTGGGGGAGGTGACGGCGTGATCATTAAAATTTATGCCTGCATTTACTTTACTTATTGGATAAGCATGGCCTCACGCCCTAGAGTTATATCCAACAACACCCGCCAAGGCTATGCTCCTCGGAGTACCCTCAAACCGGCGGGTTTCTATTTTATGGGGTTGGCGTGAAATACGAAAAGACGCCAACCACCATTTCTCAGCAGATGGAAATGTTGAAAGAGCGGGGTATGACGCTTGATCCTACCACTGCTAAGTTCTACCTTTCTCACATCGGTTACTTCCGCTTACGGGGTTATTGGATACCCTTCGAAGCATTATCCACAACCAATGGCCATCACGTATTTAAGGCGGGCACGTGCTTTGAGCAGGTGCTAAACCTTTATACTTTTGACAGGGAATTGCGCCTTCTGGTTATGGACGCCATCGAGCGCATTGAGGTATCGGTTCGGAATCAATGGGTTGATGCCCTCTCAGCAAACCACGGCGCCCATGCCTATCTGAAATCAAGCCTATTTCTCGGCTCCAAGCAATTTGGTAAAAGCCTCGCAGAAATCACAAGCGGGTTCGAGCGTAGCAAGGAAGCCTACATCAAGCACTACAAGAAAAAGTATAGCGAGCCTGACCTTCCGCCTCTTTGGGCTATCGTGGGCATCATGACACTTGGTCAATTTTCGCATTGGTTCTCGAATTTGAAACAGAAATGTCTTCGGGCAAAAATTTCCAAGGTATACGGACTTGATGAAGGTGTACTTGCATCATTTCTCCATCACCTGACGGTCATTCGAAACCTGTGCGCTCACCATGGGCGCTTATGGAACAGTGAGTTGATCGTCACTATGCAACTGCCTCGTAGCAAGCCCAAGATGTTGGCATCCAATATCGAATTTGGCCCCGACCCGAATCAGGCTCCACGAAAACTGTACAACACCCTGGTCATGCTGGCTTACATGATGGATGTCATCAGCCCCGATCACCACTGGAAGCACCGCCTCAAGTGTCTGATCACCCAACATGACATCGATACCCGCCACATGGGCTTTCCTGAAGATTTCGCTGAGCGGAGCCTTTGGGCGGACACATGGAAGGAGACCCCATGAGCGACATCAAGCTGTTCCGTTTTGTCGGCACCACGGCGGAAGAGATCTCGGGTAGCGCCGTGGCGCTGGAGAAATCGCTCCAAACGCAGATGGAGCAGAACCTCGACACCCTGTTGGGCATTCGCTTTTTGGCGTCCGAATACAGCACGGGACCCAAGCACGGCGGGCGTATTGATAGCCTCGGCATCGACGAGAACGGCAACCCCGTCATCATCGAATACAAGCGAGCAACCAACGAGAACGTCATCAATCAGGGGCTGTTCTACCTCGACTGGCTGATGGACCACAAAGCGGAATTCAAACTGTTGGTGATGGAGCGGTTGGGCCACGAGTCGGCGGAAGCCATCGACTGGACCGCCCCCCGTCTGCTCTGTATCGCAGGGGGTTACACCAAATACGACGAGCACGCCGTCCAGCAGATCAACCGCAACATCGAACTGATGCGCTATCGGCGCTTTGGCGACGAGTTGCTGTTGCTGGAACTGGTGAATGCGACCAGTGCAACGCCGACCCAAACCACGGACACCAGCACGGGCGGGGGCAATCAGTACCAGTACAAGGCCGTGAGGCAAGTCATCGCCGAGCTATCAGACGATCTCAGTGACCTATATGAAGAGCTGAGAGCCTACCTGCTGGCACTGGGGGATGATGTGCTGGAGAAGACCCTCAAGTTCTATATCGCCTTCAAACGCATCAAAAATTTCGCCTGCATCGAAGTGCACCCCGCCAAAGGTTGTCTCTCCTGCTATGTGAAGGTCGACCCCGATACCGTCACCCTGGAAAAGGGCTTCACCCGAGATGTGCGCCAGATCGGCCACTTTGGCACGGGGGACCTGGAGATTCGTATCCACAACAGAGAGGAGCTGGAAAAGGCCAAACAGCTGTTCCTCAAGAGCTACGAATCGGCGTAAAGGATAGTGAGCATGACTTCAACATCGTTTGAATGGAAAACCATTCCACTACGCCACGTTTGTCATCTCTATCCTTATATTGACTTCAGAGGAATCAGCGAGGATGACGAATTGACATTCCTGCCTATGGATCGAGTGAAGAACGGCTACTTTATTCCAAATACTGATAAATTCTCGAAGTATTCATCTTCATACAATGCCTTTGAAGAAGGTGACATTTTACTTGCCAAAGTTACGCCCTGTTTTGAAAACGGAAACATTGCTATAGCAGAACATTTGGAACTGGGTAAGGGTTTCGGCAGTTCTGAGATTTTTGTGATCCGCCCTACAAAGGCACACCGAAAATTCCTCTTCTATTATTTTCAGTCTTCAGCGTTTAAGCAGGAGGGGGTCGCCTCAATGACAGGCGCAGGAGGTCTCAAGCGAGTTTCCCCCGAAATGCTTCGCCAACATCACTTGCCTTTCCCTTCGCAGGAGACCCAGCGTCTGGTCGCAAACTTCCTCGACAACGAAACCGCCCGCATCGATGCCCTGATCGAAAAGAAACAGCGCCTGATCGAACTGCTGAAGGAAAAACGCCAGGCGGTGATTACCCAAGCCGTGACCAAGGGGCTTGATCCCAGCGTGCCGATGAAGGATTCGGGGGTTGAGTGGTTGGGGGAGGTGCCTGAGCATTGGTCTGTTATTCCGTTCCGCAAATGCATGTCTTCCATCGTTGATTATAGAGGTCGAACACCTGAAAAAGTTGATGATGGTGTTTTTCTACTGACGGCAAGAAACATTGGCGAAGGTTGCATCAATTACGATGCTTCTCAGGAGTACACAACGGAAGAAGATTACAGAGAAATCCTTAAGAGGGGTGTTCCAAAAGTAGGTGATGTCGTATTTACCACGGAGGCCCCACTTGGACATGTTGCAAGTCTTGACCGAGATGATATTGCTATAGCTCAGCGTGTAATTAAGTTTAATGGTAATGAGGATATCGTTGATAACCAGTTTTTGATGTATTCGATGTTGTCCAATTACTTTCAATCACAAATTTATTCTTATGCGACTGGATCTACTGCTCTTGGATTAAAGGCGGAGCGTATGGTTTATTTACGATTAGTCATTCCACCTATTGAAGAACAGCGAAAACTTATTGAACTCGTGAAAAAGTCAATTCGCGCAATTGATGCCTTAATTGCGAAGACCGAGAACAGCGTCAATCTTCTTTTAGAACACCGCTCCGCCCTCATCACCGCCACGGTCACGGGACAGATCGACGTGCGGGACGTTGCCTGAAGGAAACCGCCATGGACGCCCACAAGGAATACCACTTCGAAGACTTCATCGTCGATTATCTTGGCAACCACGGCTGGCTTGTAGGTGATGCCGACCGCTACGACCCTGTGCGGGCACTCTATCCCGAAGACCTGATCGGTTATGTCCAAGAAACCCAGGCCGATGCCTGGAGCAAGCTGGAGAAGCTGAACGGTGCCAACACCGAGTCGGTGCTGTTGGAGCGAGTGGTCAAGGCACTGGAAAAGGACGGCACCCTCGAAGTGATCCGCCGTGGCGTCAACGTGGCGGGCGGGGGACGCCTGACCCTGTGCCAGTCCCTGCCCGAAGACGAGCGCAACGAGGCCGTGATCGATCGGTACCGCAAGAACCGTCTTCGGGTGGTACGCCAACTCAAATACGCCCCCGACAGGGAATGGGCGCTGGATCTGGGCTTTTTCATCAACGGCATCCCTGTCGCCACGGCTGAGCTGAAATCCGATTTCACCCAGTCCGTGGAATCCGCCATGCACCAGTACCGTGCCGACCGCCAACCGAAGGACAAGCAAACGGGGCTGGCCCATCCGCTGTTGACCTTCAAGCGGGGCGCTCTGGTCCATTTCGCCGTCTCCACGTCCGAAATCTTCATGACGACCCGCCTGTCGGGGAACAAGACCTTCTTTCTGCCCTTCAATCTCGGCAACGACGGCGGGGCGGGCAACCCGCCAGCGCAGACGGGCCCAAATGGTGAAGCAAGCTACGCCGTCGCCTACTGGTGGGAGCGCATCCTCGCACCCGATAACTGGCTCCGCATCTTCCATCGCTTCATGTTGCTGGAGCGCAAAGAGAAACAGCACGCTGACGGGCGGTCCTACTGGTCGGAGACCCTGATCTTTCCCCGTTTCCATCAGTTCGAGGCCGTCAGTCAATTGATCGGCACCGTGCGGGACGAGGGGCCAGGACAACGCTACCTGATCCAGCACAGCGCAGGGTCGGGCAAAACCAACTCCATTTCCTGGACCTGTCACGAACTGATCCGCTTGCGACAACCCGACGGTGCCAAGTATTTCGATACCGTCATCGTCATTACCGACCGCACCGTGCTCGATGCCCAGCTACAGGAGGCCATCCAGCAGATCGACCACCAGATGGGCGTGGTCAAGGCGATCGATCGAGAAAACAGCTCGCTACCCAAGAGCCAGCAACTGGCGCAGGCGCTGATGCACCGAACCCCCATCGTTGTGGTGACCTTGCAGACCTTCCCCTGTGCCATGGAAGCCATCCTGTCCGAAACCTCCCTCAAGGACCGCACCTTTGCCGTCATCATCGACGAGGCGCACACCTCCCAAACGGGCACCTCCGCCAGCAAACTCAGGGCCGTGCTGGCCCTGGACAAGGAAGAAGAATTGGCGGAAATGACCGCCGAAGAGATCCTGCAACGCCTGCAGGAGGTGCGGAAATTCCCGACCAATGTCTCCTATTTTGCCTTCACCGCCACACCGAAGCACAGCACCCTGACCCTGTTCGGGCGTCCCGCCGATCCCACTCAACCGCCCTCCAAGGACAATCTGCCTCAACCCTTTCACGTTTACACCATGCAACAGGCCATAGAAGAAGGCTTTATTCTCGATGTCTTGCGCAATTACACCGCCTACAAGACCGCCTTCAAGCTCGGCCAGGCCCTCGAACAGGACGAGCGGGTTGACAGCAAGCAGGCGAAACGCTCCCTGGCCAAGTGGTTGGCACTGCACCCGACCAATGTCGGCCAAAAGGTCGAGTTCATCATCGAACACTTCCGAACCAACGTGGCGCACCTGTTGGGCGGACAGGCCAAAGCCATGGTCGTGACGGGATCCCGTGCCTCGGCGGTCAAGTACAAACTGGCCTTCGACCAGTACGTGGCCGACAAGGGCTATGACGGCATCCGAGCCTTGGTCGCCTTCTCGGGCAAGGTAACGGGGAGCGACGTCGATGAAAAATACGCGGGCGAAGACTTCGACGAAATCAACATGAACCCCGATGCCAAGGGGCAAGACCTGCGCAAGGTGTTCGACACCCACAAATTTCAGGTCATGCTCGTGGCGAACAAATTCCAGACGGGCTTTGACCAGCCCAAGCTGGTCGCCATGTACCTGGACAAGAAGATTTCAGGCGTGGATGCCGTGCAGACCCTCTCCCGCCTCAACCGCACCCATGCGGGCAAGGACCGCACCTACGTCATCGACTTCGTCAACGAACCCGAAGAGATCCTGTCCGCCTTCCAGCTGTTCTACCGCAAAGCAAAAATCGAAGACGTGCAGGACCCGAACATCGTCTATGACATCAAGGAGCATCTGGACAAAGCCTACATCTACCCGCCCGAAGAGGTGCGCCAGTTTGGCGAGGAGATGACCCGCAAGGAGCCGAGACAGGCCAAACTCATGGCGATCACCGATCCCGCCACGGAACGCTTCAACAACCGCCTGAAGGCACTCAACGACAGCATCGAGAAATGGGAGCAGGAGTACCAGCGATGCCACAAGGCGGGGGACGAGAAGGGTAAGGAGCAGGCCGACCTGAACCGATCCGAGCAGACCAAGGAGCGGGATACCCTGCTGAAGTTCAAGGAAGGATTGACCAAATTCGTGAAGTTCTACGAGTACATCGCCCAGCTTATTGATCTTGGCGATGCCGAACTGGAAGCCTTTGCAGGTTACGCTCGCCTTCTACGCAACCGACTCAAAGGCATCAACCCCGAAGAGATCGACCTGCACGGACTGGCGCTGACCCATTACGGCATCAAGGCCAAAGGCCAGCTGGATGGCGTTGCCGAAGGGGGCGGGGAATACCAAAGCCTCAAACCCGCCACGGGGGTCGGCACCGCCGAAGGAAGAGACCGTGAACGGGCTTTTTTGTCCGAACTCATCAATGCCCTCAACGACCTCTTTGGCGAGGGCATCACCGAAGAAGACAAGGTCTCCTTCGCCGTCCACATCAGCGACAAACTGCGCACCAACGACACCGTCATGGCGCAGGTCAACAACAACACCCGAGAGCAGGCACTGAAAGCGGACCTGCCCGACGCCGCTACCGATGCCATCGTCGAGGCCATGGCGTCGCACGAAAAGATGGCGACACGCCTGCTCTCGGATGAAGGGGCGAGAACGATCTTCCTCGGGTTGCTGTATGAGATGTTGAAAAAACCTGATGCGCCCAGTTTGCTGGCAGACAGGTGAGCAGAAGAGCAGAAGAGCAGGGACAATCCGCCATTGAGATGAATTGAATTTTGGAGACGCATTTATTGCCTGCGCTTCAGCCAATCTGTCCTGTCTGCACCCGATTGAATCGGGTTCCAATGGCCTTTTTGGAGCCGGATCAGTCTGGGAGGATAGGTAATATATTTATATAAATCAACCAGATATTCCATTACATAGAGTCTGGTAGATGGAACTTCAATAAAACATTTATTGGATGCCATCGGCCGCTATTCCTAAGCTTCACCCAGCAATCGAGTTCAACCTCACCGACTGGCAGAAACAGCGAAGAATAGGAGTAGATCATGGCCTCGAAATCCTACGATGCAGGCGTTAAAGAATACCGCGAGATGTATTGGACCCCGGACTATGTGCCGCTGGATACCGATCTTCTGGCATGTTTCAAATGCACCGGTCAAAGCGGTGTTCCACGGGAAGAGGTGGCCGCCGCCGTGGCTGCTGAGTCCTCCACCGGTACCTGGAGCACCGTCTGGTCGGAATTGCTCACCGACATGGAGTACTACAAGGGACGTGCCTACCGCATCGAGGACGTACCGGGCGACTCCGAATCCTTCTATGCCTTCATTGCCTATCCCATCGACCTGTTCGAGGAGGGCTCCATCGTCAACGTGCTCACCTCCCTGGTGGGTAACGTGTTCGGCTTCAAGGCCCTCAAGCACCTGCGGCTGGAGGACATCCGCTTCCCCATTGCCTACATCAAGACCTGTGGCGGCCCGCCGGCGGGCATCCAGGTGGAGCGTGACCGGCTGAACAAGTACGGCCGCCCCCTGTTGGGCTGCACCATCAAGCCCAAGCTGGGCCTGTCGGCGAAGAACTACGGCCGCGCCGTGTATGAATGCCTGCGCGGCGGCCTTGACCTGACCAAGGACGACGAGAACGTCAACTCCCAGCCCTTCATGCGCTGGCGTGACCGCTTCGAGTTTGTGGCCGAGGCGATCCAGAAGGCCGAAGCCGAGACCGGTGAGCGCAAGGGCCATTATCTGAACGTGACCGCAGCCACACCGGAAGACCTCTACGAGCGGGCCGAGTTCGCCAAGGAACTGGGCATGCCCATCATCATGCATGACTTCCTCACCGGCGGTTTCACCGCCAATACCGGTCTGGCCAACTGGTGCCGCAAGAACGGCATGTTGCTGCACATCCACCGCGCCATGCACGCGGTAATCGACCGTCACCCCAAGCACGGCATCCACTTCCGCGTACTCGCAAAATGTCTGCGCCTGTCCGGTGGCGACCACCTGCACACCGGCACCGTGGTGGGCAAGCTGGAGGGCGACCGCGCCTCCACCCTGGGCTTTGTCGATCAGTTGCGTGAATCCTTTGTGCCGGAGGACCGCTCCCGTGGCGTCTTCTTTGATCAGGACTGGGGCTCCATGCCCGGCGTATTCGCCGTCGCCTCCGGTGGCATCCACGTCTGGCACATGCCGGCCCTGGTGACCATCTTCGGTGACGACTCGGTACTGCAATTTGGCGGCGGTACCCAGGGTCACCCCTGGGGCAACGCCGCCGGTGCCGCCGCCAACCGCGTGGCGCTTGAGGCCTGCGTCAAGGCACGCAACCAGGGCCGCGAGATCGAAAAAGAGGCGCGCGATGTGCTCACCGAGGCCGCCCGCCACAGCCCGGAACTGGCCATGGCCATGGAGACCTGGAAAGAGATCAAGTTTGAGTTTGAAACCGTGGATAAGTTGGACGTGGCCTGATCCGGTCGCGCTGAGCAGTCAAACCGCCAAGGCCCCCTGTGACAAACCTGCCCCGTCGGGGGGCTGGGGCCTGAACCGGGCATTGCCCCAAGCACAGCACACAGCAAGAGGAATACATCATGTCGAGTTTTGAAGTAGGTGACTACCAGACCGCCCAGACCCTGGAGACCTTTGGTTTTTTGCCCAAGCTGACCCAGGACGAGGTCTATGACCAGATCGATTATCTCATCGCCCAGGGCTGGACCCCGGCCATTGAGCACGAGCACCCCTCCCGCTCTGGTAACCACTACTGGACCATGTGGAAGTTGCCCCTGTTCGGCGAGCAGAACCTGAACAACATCGTCGGCGAGTTGGATGCCTGTCGCCGCGCCTATCCGGACCACCATATCCGCTTGATCGGCTACGACAACTACACCCAGAGTCAAGGGGTCTGCTTTGTCGTCCACGAGGGGCGGATGTAATCACCCGGTCTGGCAAGCGGCAAGGCGTTATCTGAATCCAACCATCTGAGCAAGCTGAAAGCACGGGGAAGACCATGGCAGACAAGGCACAGGTAGCAAGCGGCAGGGCACTGGCCCTGGCACGGCGTAAGGCAATGTCCAACGGCGGCAAGACGGCAGTGGTCCGTCCCAGCGGTAGGCAGGCACAGGTTAGTGCCCCCTCATCCGCTCGGCCTGCCCCGGCCAAGGCATCGGCCAGTCGAAACCGTCCGCCAGCCGCCGCCCCCATGCAGGAACCTGCCGCTACCGCTCAGGACAGCGTCGGTCGCGCTAGTGCCGCTCGCGCGGGGGGTAAGGCGGTCGGCGCTAGTGTCGCCCGCCAGGCCTCACGGGCGCGTCGTCAGGCGCTTTCCAGCCAGGGCAAGCGCGCCCTGGGGCCGCTGTCGGCTCAGGCCGGTCAGCGCACCCGTGGGGCACGGGATGCCTTGGCGCGCGCTGGTCGTAACACGGCCGGACCCTCATCGGCACCTGTTCAGGATTGCGGTTGCGGTTGTGGCGGCAGTGCGGCCCCTCAGGAAACCGCTCGGGAAAGCCAGCCACGCGAGCGGGTACAGCCCGTGCAGGAGCGTCCGCGCAATCGACGTAACAAGCGTCCGGCCTTGGTGCAGAGCACGGCAAAGGCCGCCGCCCTGGCACGGCGCAAGGCCCTGTCCGCGCGTGGCAAGGCGGGGCTGGGTAGTTCCGGCCTGAGCCAGGCGCAAACCGCCCGTGCCAGCAATCCACAGCTGTCCAGCCGGGAGCTGGCCAAGACCCTGCGTGAACAACGCAGCAGGCAGGGTGGCGGCGGGCAGAAGAAATCCGCCCCCTGCGGCAAGCGGCGCAAGTCCCAGGATAAGGTTCAGGCAGGTGCCCAGGATGCCAGCTGGAAGGTGGGTGCCAGTCAGACCAGCCAGGGTCAGCGGGTATCGGGTACCCAGCTGGGTCGGGATCAGGCAGTCACCGGCAATGAAGCGGGGAGCTGCCGCAGCGTAACCGGCACCGAATACCTGGCTGCGGATATCTTTCGCGAGTTCTGCCACACCGATCTGCCTGCCAGCCCGCAGCGGGTTAGTCGGACCTCCACCGCTCTGGGTAGCAGTGTCACCGGTATCGAGGTGGGGCGCAGTGACAAGGTCACCGGCAATGAACCCGGTAGCTGCAAGCGCGTTACCGGCTCGGAGTACCTGTCTGCAGAGCAGATGCAGGGCTTCTGTGGTGTCGCGCCCGAGCCGGGCCCGGCCCGCGGCAGCGCCAGCCAGACGCGCAGGCAACAGCGGGTCACAGGCAGCAGTCCCGATCGCATGGCGCGGGTCACAGGCGCAGAAAGCGGCAGTGATCGCGAACTCACCGGCAGCCAATACACCAATGTCAGTGAGGTCAGCGAGGGCGACAGGCCGGCACCGGGCAAGGTAGGCCAGAGCAGCACCCTGCGTGGTGGTCGCGTCAGTGGAACCCGGCTGGGTCGGCGGGAGCGCATGACCGGCGATGAGCCGGGTAGCTGCCAGCAGGTCACCGGTGACGAATACCTCAGTGCCGAGCAGTTCAGCCAATTCTGTGATGCCAGCCCGCAACCCCAGGGGCGCAAGGTCGGCCGCTCGCGCACCCTGGGTGGGGAAGATATCACCGGCAGTCTCACCGGTCGCTCCCTCAAGATAACCGGCGACGAGCCCGGTACCTGCAAGGCAATCACCGGCACGCCCTATGTGGGTGCCGAGCAGTACAACACCTATTGTGAGGCCCCGGAGGCCGCCGCAGCGGTGAGCCGCGCCGCGCCGAGCAAACGCCAGTTCGGCAAGCCCCTGACCGGCCAGCAGCCTGCCCTGGCGGGCAAGATCAGCGGTGATGCCCGAGGTGCCTGCGCCCCTGTCAGTGGCACCGCCTATGTCGGTGCCGATCAGGCAGTGGCCGCCTGCCCCAGCCTGTCGGCAGAAGACATCAGCCCCGATTTCCCGCAGCCTTTGACCCTGGCCATGGCAGCGAGCAGGGCCCGGTCCAAGGCAGCGCCCCAGGACCTGGCGCAGGAACAGACACCGCCCAGCTCTCGCATCACCGGTGCCAGTCGGGTCATGCAGGGTCAGATCACCGGTCCCTTTGATAAGGCCGATGGCAGGGTCACGGGTACAGAAGAGGCGCGTTTTGGCCGCAACCCGGCGCAGGGCCCAGCTCTGCCCCCTGTTGAGGGAGCGGTCTTGGCCGAGATCGACGGGCGCATCAAATCCCGTATCACCGGTGAAGGCATGGATGCAGGTGTCAAGATCACCGGCGATGACTGGGATCGAGGTGAGCGCGTCACGGGCACCGAGGGGGCCTCTGCCATGCGCCGCAACCCCAGCCTGCGCGGTGGACCCATGCAGCCCATGGCGGCCCGTGCCGCTCAGCCGCAGGAAGCCGCTGAGCCGATCAGCAAGGTCACCGGCAGCAGTGGCAATACCAGCAAGGGTGCCCTGATCACCTACTCCGGCGGGGCCCGGGGCTAAGCAGCGTGAAGGCGGAGACGGACATGTTGCATTCAGGTCGATATCAGCCACAGCGGGGGGTGCGTCCTCTGGCCAGCGCCCCTCCGGGCCGACCAGGGGCCCGCAGCCCGCTACCGATGGCCCGCAGCGGCCGGGGGCAGGATGAGAACGCCGCCCTTCATGCCTATGAGCGCCGAATCAAGGATGCCTTCGATGCCATAGTGCCGACGCTCAAGCAGCTATCTGTCCTGCAGCATGGGCCTGAGTTTGAGGCACGCGCCCAGCGTCTGGCGCAAGAGCGACTGGGCTTTGATCTGCCGCAACAGATACTCGCCGATGCCTGGCTGGATCGGCTGGATATGCGCCGCCTGTTTGCCTGGTGCGTCTTTTCCAGCTACCACCGCTTCTGCGACGACTATTATCTCAATGCTCCCCTGGCCGTTCAGGGTGCGGCGGGGTTTGACGCCTTCTTGCAGGAGTGCGGATTCCATACCCTGGATATCTCGCCCTGTGCCGACGGCCGTCTTGCCCATCTGGTGCGCTATGTACTGCGCCTGCCGCAGCAAGCGGTGCGGCGCAAATCCTACGCCGGGGCGCTGTTTGATATCGAAGACAGCATCCAGAAATGGACCGAGGTGGAACTGCGCCGCTTCCGTGAGGGCCAGCCCAACGAGGCCGACGCGCCCACCCGCTACCTCAAGCTGCTGAGCTATCACTTCAGCTCGGTGGACCCCGAGCGGCAGGGCTGCGCCGCCCACGGCTCGGATACGCAAAAGGCGGCCCAGGCCGGGCTGGAACGGCTTCTGGCCTTTCGTGAGGCGATAGAGAACAGCTTCTGCTGCGGTGCCTCTATCGACCTGCTGCTGATCGGCCTGGATACAGACACCGATGCCATCCGCGTGCATCTGCCCGATGCCCAGGGCGAGCTGGATCTGCAACGCTGGCTGGACGTGGCCGAGTTGGAGCGGTGCGGCGGCAGCAGTGGCGAGGCGATTCGTGCCATCTCATCGGACCTGGACGAGGGCATGGCACGGCTGATCGAGCGGTTGATCGACAACAACCGTCGGCAGATTGCCTATGTACGCCAGTACCACGGTGGACATTATCAGGACATCGGCCATGCCGAGCGCTTCATCGGTGCCGGGGTGGGCTTTGAGGAGATTCAGCTGCGCAATCTGATGTATTTCGCCTACATGGATACGGTGGAAGAGGCGGCAGCGGACCTGGATGTGGGCATGGCTATCTTTACCCGCCTGAATGTGGAGCGGGGGCTGCCGGTGCCGGTGATCCTGCGGTTTGATCATCACAGCCGGGTGCCCGGTTCGCGCCAACGTGCCGTGCAACATTGCGCCCGCGTGGCCCAGGCCCTGCAGACACGCTATGCCGAACTGCACCGGCGCGGCCTGCTGCACCTGCTGCAGGTGACGCGGGATTGCGATGCCCCAGGCTCCATTGAGGTACTGGATTGCTCACTGCTGAATCACTCGGTATTGGCCCAGCCCCAGGCAGGAGATCACTGATGAAGATATGTCAGGTAGAGCGCCCCCTGGTGGCCACCAACCGCATCGCCGAGATGGAGCACAAGCACCTGCAGGTGGTGCGTGATGGCAGCTCCCAGCAGGTGGCGGTGGATGCCGTGGGGGCCAAGCCCGGCGATTGGGTCATCTGCGTGGGCAGTTCCGCCGCCCGCGAGGCCGCAGGTACCAAGGGCTACCCCAGCGACTTGACTATAGTCGGCATCATCGACCAGTGGCCACCGCAGCAGGCAGACAGCGATGAACATCATGCAGGTTGAGGGTGCCCTGGTCTGTACCAGCCGCATCGAGGGCCTGAAATATACGGTATTTCGTCTGGTGCGCGATGAGTTGGGCAAGTTACAGGCAGCCACCGACCCGGTCGGCGCCAAGCCCGGCGACTGGGTATTTCTCACCAGCGGCACGGCGGCCCGCTACGCCACTGGCGATTATGCGGTCCTCACCGATCTGTGCATTTGCGGCGTCATCGACCACTGGCCGCCGGCAGCCGAAGCTCAAGGGTGAGGGGGAAAAACCAACAGCTTCAAATTTCACACACAGGATGTGCGTCAACCTAAAAAGAGCATTTGGCCACAGAGCCACAGAGTACACAGATAAAAATCAATGTGTTGGAAAGCGAACATTCAACACCTTCTGGGTGAGTCCAGTCTGATAGGTAACTCATTGAAACAACTCTGTGATCTCTGTGTCTCTGTGGCTTAACTGAGGAATATAGGATTAACCAAGGTGGATTCAGCTTCATTTTTACTTAGCCAACAGGAGACTCAACCATGGCAACTGAAAACTACGGCATAGCGCTGGGTATGATCGAAACACGGGGCTTGGTACCCGCCATTGAAGCGGCGGACGCCATGACCAAGGCGGCAGAGGTGCGTCTGATCGGACGCGAGTTTGTCGGTGGTGGCTACGTCACCGTACTGGTACGCGGTGAAACCGGCGCGGTCAATGCCGCCGTGCGCGCCGGTGCCGATGCCTGTGAACGGGTTGGTGATGGCCTTGTGGCGGCGCACATCATTGCCCGTCCGCACAAAGAGGTGGAACCGGTTCTGGGCAAGCAGTGAGTTTGGGCTTCCCCGCTCCCCAATCACTCTCAGAGGGGCAAGCGCGGACCCATTTTTTCTCAATCTAACGGAGAACAGCAATGGCAAATGAAAACTACGGTATCGCCCTGGGCATGATCGAAACCCGAGGCCTGGTGCCCGCCATCGAAGCGGCGGACGCCATGACCAAGGCGGCAGAGGTACGGCTGATCGGTCGTGAATTCGTCGGCGGTGGCTACGTCACCGTCCTGGTACGCGGTGAAACCGGCGCGGTGAACGCCGCCGTGCGGGCCGGTGCCGATGCCTGTGAACGGGTCGGTGACGGCCTGGTGGCGGCGCACATCATCGCCCGTCCGCACAAAGAGGTCGAACCCGTGCTGCCCGGTGGTGGCAACAGCGCCTCCAGCGCTGCCTGAGCCTGAACGGCGGGGCAGACCCTATGCTCAATGCATGCAGCAGCGATCAGAGGGTTCTGGGCTATCTGGGTCGCGCCCTGAGCCTGGAACTCTCTGCCGTGCAGCTCTATACGACCCAGGCGTGCCTGGCCTCGCTCTGGGGCCTGAAGCCGGCGGCGCAGCGGCTGAGACAGGAGGCCAGTGAGGAGATGCAACATGCCGAGCGCATCATCGAACGCATGCTGGCCTTGGGGGTAGCCCCCGCAGCCTCGCAGTTGCTACCGGTACGTCTGGGGCAATCCCTGCCCGAGCTGCTGTTTCAGGCCCAGGCCTTCGAGCAGGAGATCGTCCAGCTGTATGCGGATGCCCGGCAGCATTGCGCCCGCATTGGCGCCCATGATGATCGCTTGTTTTTTGCGGCATTGCTGCAGGAAGAACAACAGCATCAGCAGGGGCTGTTAGACTGGTTGCATGAGGTGGAAGGCGTGCAGCCGCAAACAGCGAGAGGGTGGCAGACATGAGTCAGAACTGGCAAAAACGCAGTCGGCCGGAGCGGCTGGAGCGACGTTATCTGTTTGCCGACTACAGCCGGTTGCGCGACTTTCTCGATCGCGCGGCCGAGCTGTCGGAGCAACAGGGGCTCTATCCGGACATGGGCTTTGGCCGGGACTACCTCAACATCACCATCCACGCCGACCCGGACACCGGCCAGCTGGGTCCGCAGGAAGAGGGTTTTGCCCAGTTGCTGGATGATCTGGGTGGTTACCAATAAGGCCGGGCGAGATGGCTTATTGCGCCAGTCTGCTACCGGCGCAGTAGAGCAGGCCAAATCCGACAGGCTCCCAGGAGCATTGACCCAGTAACAGAGGAGCAGGAGATGACAGAGTCCAACCAGGGCGGTGCCAAACCGGCGCGTGTGGCACAGGCGCGGCGTAACACCCCGGCGCGAACAGCCCGTGCAGAGACCCAGCCCGCGCCAGATGGGTCGGCACAAATCAAGTCAAGGGGCAAGGCGCAGATGCCAGGTCAGGCCAAGTCGGCGTCTGCCACCAGGGCTCAAGCCAAGGCGAGCAAGGCGACGGACACCAGCCCGCCGGTTGCGGCCTTTGCCCCCCGCTGTCGCGTCTGGCCCGACTGATGCCGTACAGCGAGCCCAACTACACACCGCCTGCGGCCATACCCGAATTTCTCATCCGCCACACCACCCTGCGGCAGCTACAGATTTTCGAGGCCATAGTGCGTCTGGGTAGCTTTACCCGGGCCGCCGAGGAGCTGTTTCTCACCCAGCCCACGGTTTCCATGCAGATCAAAAAACTATCCGATTCCCTTGGTTTGGCCCTGTTCGAACAGATCGGTCGCAACGTGCGTCCCACAGAGCCGGGGAAAGAGCTGTATCAGGCAGTGCGTAGTATCTTTCAGACCCTGGCCAATCTGGAAATGAAGTTTTCGGACCTCAAGGGCATTCGCCGTGGGCGTTTGCGTCTGGGGGTGATCACCACCGCCAAGTACTTCGCCCCCGAGGTGCTGGGGGAGTTCTGTAGCCTCTATCCGGGGATAGAGGTGGCGCTCAAGGTATCCAACCGCGACCGCATCATTGAGCGTATCCAGGCCAACGAGGATGATCTCTACATCATAGGTCAGGCACCCCTGGACCAGCCGGATGTGGAGACCCATCCCTTTGCCCCCAACCCGCTGGTGATGATGGCGCGGCGCGACCACCCCCTGGCGCGGGAAAAGCAGATCCCTCTGGCACGCCTGGCGGATGAGCCGCTGATCCTGCGTGAGCCGGGCTCCGGCATACGCGATGCTACCCTGCGCCTGTTCGAGCAGCACGGCCTGCGCCCCAAGGTACGCATGGAGCTGGGCAGCAATGAGGCCATCAAGCACGCCATTGTCGGCGGACTGGGTATCTCGGTGATGTCCTTGCATACCCTGGCCCTGGAAGGTCCCGAGGGCCCCGTGGCCCTGCTGGATGTGCAGGGTTTTCCCATAGTGCGCCAGTGGTACATGGTGTACCCCAAGGGCAGGCCACTGTCCCTGGTGGCCCAGGCCTTCCTGGACTTCTCCCTGGAGATAGAACCCCAGCTGCGCCAGCGAATGCAACGGCAATGGCCGGAGCTGGCAGAGCATTTGCGCTATCGATAAAGGTAACTGCCAACGCCGGAATCCCCCTCAATCCCCCTCAATCCCCCTTTGGAAAAGGGGGAGGTCATGCAAAACCGATGACCGGATCATTGGTGGCCATGGAGTCATCTGTGGCTCCGTGGCTAAATGCCCTTTGTCGGATTAACACTCCTGCAACGCAAAGGGTCTAGGCTTGGCCGAATTTTCCCGCTCGGTGGCCCTGTGCGCATTCTCAAGATCTCTGATGTCTATTTTCCCCGCATCAACGGGGTCTCCACCTCGATCCAGACCTTTCAGCGCGAGTTTCGCGCCCTCGGGCATGAGGTTACCCTGGTCTGCCCCGACTACGGCATCCCCTACGCGGACGAGCTGGAGGCGGATATAGTGCGCATCCCGGCCCGGGTCATCCCCATGGACCCGGAGGATCGTTTTCTTCACCTGGGTGCCTTGCGCCGCTGGGGCCGCCAGCTCAGGCCCGGCGACTATGATCTGGTGCATATCCACACCCCCTTTGCCGCCCATTATCTGGGCCGATCCATCGCCCGGCGGCTGGGCGTGCCCACGGTGGAGAGCTATCACACCTTCTTTGAAGAATACCTGTTCAACTACGTCCACTGGCTGCCCAAGGACTGGCTGCGGTTTGCCGCGCGCCGCTTCTCCCGTGCCCAGTGTAACGAGGTGGACGCCCTGGTGGTGCCCTCAGGACCCATGTTGCAGACCCTGCGTGACTACGGCGTGGACAACCGGGCCGAGATCATCCCCACCGGTATCTACCTGCCCGAGTTCACCCGGGGCGATCGCAACCGCTTTCGCCAGGCCCATGGCATAGAGCCGGATCGGCCGGTGCTGGTGCATATCGGTCGCCTGGCGCACGAGAAGAACATCGGCTTTCTGCTGCGGGTGCTGGCCCGACTGCGCCAGCAGGTGCCCGATGTGCTGCTGGTGCTGGCCGGTGAAGGCCCGGCGCGCCAGGCCCTGCAACAGCAGGCGGAGCAGCTGGATCTGGCCGGTCATGTGCTCTTTGTCGGCTATCTGGCGCGGGGGGCGGACCTGGATGATTGCTACCTGGCCGGCGATGCCTTCATCTTCGCCTCGCGCACCGAGACCCAGGGCCTGGTGCTGCTGGAGGCCATGGCCCTGGGGGTGCCGGTGGTCTCCACGGCGGTGATGGGCACCCGCGATATCCTCGACCCCGGTCTGGGCGCCCTGGTGGCGGAGGAGGATGAGGCCGGGTTTGCCCAGCAGGCGCTGCGCCTGCTGGCCGATAGCGATCTGCGCCGCCAGCTGGGCGAGCAGGGCAAGGCCTATGCCGAGCGCTGGTCCGCGCCCCTGCTGGCGCGGCGCATGCTGGACTACTATGCCGAGGTGGTGGAAGCGGCGAAGGCTCGGCGCAGCACGGAGTCCGAGCCCTCTTGAATCCCTTTGAGACCATCGCCTGGACCGCCTTTCTGATGGGCCTGATCAGTGCCTGCTCCCTGCCCATGGGCGCCCTGCTGGGCAGTTTTTGGCGGCCCAGCGATAGGGTCACCGCCGTGTTCATGGCCTTTGGCGGTGGCGCCCTGCTGGCCGCCCTGACCATCGACCTGGTGGGCACGGCCCTGGCCGAGGGCCACAGCCATGCCCTGTCCCTGGGGGCTATCCTGGGCGGGTTGATCTTCGTCCTGCTCAATCGCCTGGTCAACGATTACGGCGGCTTTCTGCGCAAGGCCTCCACCACCATTTATCACCTGCGCCGCAAGGAATACGAGCGGCTCAAGCAGATCGTCCGCCAGCTGACCCAGGCCGAACTGTTCGATGACCTCTCCAACCGGGATTACAAGGCCCTGGCCCCCTCGGTCAAACCCCAGCGCCTGAGCGCGGGGGAGACCCTGTTTCACGCCGGGGATGCCGCCGATGCCCTGTATATCCTGATCGATGGCCGGGTGGACCTGTTGGATCAGGGGCTGGGGCCAGATTTGAACAGACCACGCCAGCAGGCCGAGCGTTTCGATCTGCTGGATTGGCGCGCCGCCCTGTTGGGCACGCCCCAGGCGCAGAGCGCCATCGCCAGTCGGGACAGCACCTTGCTGCTGATCCCGCGCCGGGCCCTGGACGGGCTGCTGCTCAACTCAGAGGCATACCGCCAGCGGGTGCATCTGCTGTTGCGCAGCCCGGAGACCGCCGCCTACCTGCAGCAGGCCCAGGGCCTGACGGCGCAGCAGGCCGAGGACTGGCTGCAACAGGCCAGCCGCCAGCTGATCCGCAACGGGCGGCTGCCCCAGGCCATAGCGCCGCTGCGTAATTGCGCGGCCTTTATCGGTCAGCAAGGCGCCTTTGGCCGCTACGATCTGCTGCAGGGCCTGCCCGAGACGGAGATGGAACGCATCGGCCAGCGCCTGACCTACCACGAATACAGCGAGGGCCAGCAGATCTGCCACCAGGGCGAGCTGGCGGATCGCCTGTTTCTGCTCGATCAGGGCCGGGTCAGCCTGATCGAGCACCATGCCAGCCAACAGCTGGGTGGACGCAATCTGTTCGGCCTGCTCTCCCTGATCAGCGGCGGTCGCCACCGGGCCAGCGCCATCGCCCTGGAAACCAGCCGGGTGTGGGAGCTGCGCCGTCAGGACCTGGCCGAGCTGCTGTCCCAGTGCCCGCATTTGCTGGAGCGGCTGCGCCAGCTGTTGCAGGGTCCGCAGCTGCAAGATTACCTGACCCAGAGCCAGGGCCTCGGCCTGCAGGAGGCCGAGCAATGGACCCGCGTCGGCCTGCAGGCCCTGGCGCAGCGCCAGCTGCCACCCCGGCTGCTGGAACGCGGCGGCCGCAACCACGCCAGTCAGGGCGCGCCCCTGGCGATCTTCCTCGGCATCACCCTGGACGGCATCCCCGAATCCCTGGTGATCGGCGCCAGCATGATCCATCATCAGGTCAGCCTGTCGCTCATCGTTGGCCTGTTTCTCTCCAACTTCCCCGAGGCCCTGTCCAGCTCCGTGGGCATGCGCCAGCAGGGCGTGTCCTTTATCCGGGTGATGTCCATGTGGAGCGGCCTGATGCTATTGACCGGGGTGGGCGCCGCCGCCGGCAGCCAGTTCTTTGTCGGCGCCGGCGGCGGCAGTTATGCCCTGGTGCAGGGCATAGCCGCCGGGGCCATGCTCACCATGATTGCCGAAACCATGCTGCCCGAGGCCTATTTCAAGGGCGGCTCCGTGGTGGGCATGTCCACCCTGCTCGGCTTTCTCGCCGCCATCTTCGCCAAAACCCTGGAGGTATGAATCATGGACCTGCACGCCCCAACGGACCAACACAGGCCCCAAGACGGCCCAGCGCTCAGGCCATGGGGCCAGCTGAGCAGCAGGGAGCAGCTGGAGCTGCGCATCGAATACGGCAAATACCTCGACCAGCTCCCGCCCACCTGCATGATCGGCCTGAAGCAGGAGTACTTCCGCGCCTGGCTGCAGGAGCAGGGCATAGACTATGAACCGGACAGGCAGGACCGGGGCTGACTTTCACCCAGCGGCAACAATCCGCTCATCAAGGGGTCATATTCCAGGCCCAGGATGAGCGCCCTTTTGCCTCAGTCCGCCAGCCATGAACATCCGCAGACGTCTGACCCTGATCACCCTGACCATACTCCTGCTGCTCTCGCTGATGCAGTATGGCTCCGCACTGTACGTGCGCCACAACATGCAGGCGCGCATCGACCATAGCCTGCTGCTCGGTGGCCGACTGATCTGGAGCCAGTTGCTGGCAGATCAGGGCGAGCGCCTGGCGCTGGTGCGGCAGGAACTAGATAACGAATTTGACCTGCGCACCGCCCTCAAACAGGGCAACAGGGAGGAGATCAGGCAATATGCCGAGCGCTATGTGCAACTCACCGGGGGTACGGGCAAATACCACAGCCTGCTGTTGCTCAGCCCGGAGGGCGAGCTGCTCTACAACTCCGCCGAAGCGGACGCCATAACCCAGCTTGCGGCCCTGCAGCGGCGCGTACTGGAGACCCAGCAGCCGCTCACCGACCTGCTTCTGAGCCAGTCGGGCAGGCTGCTCAATGGGCTGATCTTTCCCATACATTCGCGCAAACGGCTGATTGCCCTGGGGCTGGTGACGGCCTCGCTGGAACCCTTGCTGGAGCGGATCGCCCAGCGTATGGACGGCGGTGCCGGTCTGCTCGCCCAAACGGGCGGGCTGCTGGCGCAGCGGGAGCTGCAGGTTGACGACCCGGCCGGGCTGGGGCTTGGGCTGTCCGCCCAGGCCGAGGTAGTCAGCCGCGAGGCCGATGGCCGCTATCTGCTGATCAGCCGTCTGCCCCTGTTCGATGCGCAGCAGGGCCTGCTCGGCCATCTGCTGATCTCCCGCGATGACACGGAAAACCTGCTGCGCATCCAGACCATCCAGTGGCTATCGGTGTTGTTGAGCCTGCTGGCCATTGGCGTGGCCCTGGTCATTGCCTCGATCCTGAACAAGCACCTGATCCAGAAACCGGCCCTGGCCATCCGTGACCACATGGCCCTGCTCTCGCGGGGCGATCTGTCCACCCCCTTCAGGCTGGACAGCACCGGCGAATTCGGCGAAATCGCCCAGAGCATCAATCAGGTCAGTGATCAGCTGGGGGATCTGGTGCGCCAATTGCAGTCGGCCGCAGCCGATCTGCTGCAGGCATCAACCAGTGTGGAGGGCCACAGCCAGCGTAATCTCCAGCTGCTCAACCTGCAGCGGGAGGAGACCGGCAAGGTCTCGCTGGCCATGACCGAGATGTCCAGCACCATCCAGCACATAGCCGCCAATGCCACCCAGACCGCCAGCCAGGCGGAAGAGGCCGACGGTCTGGCGCACAGCGGTGATGCCAAGGTGCGGGGGGTGGTCGATGCCATGCAACACCTGATGTCCGAGGTGGAGCTGACCGCCCAGGCCATTGGCCGGGTGAAGCTGGATTCCGAGGCCATCATCAAGGTGATGGATGTCATCCGCAATATCGCCGAGCAGACCAATCTGCTGGCGCTCAATGCCGCCATCGAGGCGGCCCGCGCCGGCGAGCAGGGGCGCGGCTTTGCCGTGGTGGCCGACGAGGTGCGTTCCCTGGCCAGCAAGACCCAGCAGTCCACCGCCGAGATCGGTGACATGATCGGTCGTCTGCAGACCGGGGCCAGCGGCTCGGTCAGCGCCATGCAGCGGGAGCGGGAACATACCGGCCAGACCCTGGCCTCGGCGGAGGAGGCGGGCAAGTCCCTGCTGCTGATCACCCAATCGGTCTCCCTGATCAAGGATGCCAATATCCAGATCGCCAGCGCTTCAGAGCAACAGAGCGCCGTGGCCAACGAGGTGAACGCCAATGTCGCCACCATCCGCGACCTGGCCGACCGCATCGTCAGACACGGGCAGGAGGTGGACCAGTCCAGCCATCACCTGCGCGAACTGGCCACCCAGATGAACCAGCTGGCCGGGCATTTCCGGGTTTAAGCCTGGGATTATGCGGGGATTGGCAACAACAAGGCGGTTGCGCACTAACCGAAGGGGGTTTAATGGGTAGAGAGTTGGCCTTCCTCTTTTGAAGAAATCCCCCTGCTTCCTTTTTAAGAAATCCCCCCTGCCCCCCTTTTACAAAGGGGGGGGAGTTGGCCTCCCCCTTTGCCAAAGGGGGATTGAGGGGGATTTAGGCGCTGGTAGTCACGCCCATCCTTCAATACATTGCTTATGCGCTTTCTCTGTGCGCCCTGTGGCTCTGTGGCCAGACAACCTTATCTAGGAGCCTGTCGGATTTAGGATGCTCCTACTGCGCCGGTGGGAAGAACGGCTCAGAATTGTTTTGAACATTGGCCCCGATTTTTCGTTGCGTAGGCCAACTATGCGCCTCAAAATCGTGAAAATTTGTTCTCGCTCTCCCACCTTGCTCGCTACGGGCACCTAAACCCGACAGGCTCCTAGGCCTAGTGCTGGCCCTGCTGCATATCCGCCAGGCGGGCCTTGAGCTGGGTGATGCGCTGTTGGCGCTCGGGTTCGGCCAGGGATTGGTCGGCCTGTAGGGATTGGATCTGGCCGAACAGGTTGAGGATGCGTACATGCTTGAGCTGTTTATTGCTGGATTGCTTGAAGCCGCCCCATTTGGCCCGGCCCAGGCGCTGCCTCTCCTGCGCCAACTTCTGCTCCGGTTTGCCTTCGCTCTCCTGGCCGTAATCCAAAAAGAATTTGAGGATCTGGGGCTTGAGTTCGGGGTCCAGGTCGCGCCGCCAGAGCAGGGGGTCGGAGGGGATCAGGGGGGAGGCCCAGATCACCTTCAGGCGGTCGTAGTGCTGGGGCCAGGAGACCTCGAAGCGCTTGAGCATGTTGCTGCTCAGGGTGGCCACATCGATCCGCCCCTGGGCCACGTCGAGAAAGTTTTGCTCGTGATTGGCGTGACGGTAGCTGCGGAAATCAAACTGGCTGACGTCCTTATCGGCGAACAGGTAGAACAGGGGCACAGTGGTGCCCGAGGTGGAACCCTTGCTGCCCAGCCCCAGGGACAGCCGGTGGCGTTGTTGCAGCATTTCCGCGGCGGACTTGAAGGGCTGCTCGTTGCGGGTGATCAGCAGGCTGTAATAGCCGGGCACGCCGTGGCTGTCCAACACCTGGGCGAAGATCTCCGCCTGCCCGGCATCCACCGCATCGATGGCGCTGCGGTTGCCCAGCCAGCCGAACTGGGCCTGGCCCGAATCCAGGGCGGCAACGGCATCCCCGTAGTTGTCAAACAGGCGGGGCTCCACCGGACGCCCCAGGGCCTGACCCAGATCCCTGAGCAGGGGCTTCCAGATGCTGTCCAGGGTGGCGCTGGCGGCGGCACCGGGGATGGCAAACACCAGCGGCGTTTGCGCCTGGCTGGCAAAGACCAGTCCCGGAAGGAGACAAAACAGGGCGATCAGGGTTTTGGTCCGCATGATGTTATCTGTTTGACATCTATTTCGAGCAGAATGGCCCGAATTCGCCGCCGATCCTAGTCAAAGAGACACGCCATGGCAAATGACAAATCCGTGAAAGGCTTTCGCCTCCGCTACCTGCTCGGGCTGACCGCCATTGCCCTGCTGGTGACTGCCTCCTATTTCACCATGATGCACGTCATCTCGGCCCAGCGCGGCTTTTCCAGCCTGGTCAACCTGGCCGGCCACCAGAGCGGCCTGACCACGCGCATCGCCTTCTTTGCCCACGTCATGGCCAACACCGAGGATGAGACCGAGTTCAATATGGCCCGGCAGCAGGTGGGGCGCACCATCCACAAGATGGAGCAGGCCCACCAGATCCTCACCCAGGGCTCGGAGGAGCTGGGCATACCCCAGGTGAGCAACGACAACCTGAAGATTATCTTCGACGATCCCATGGTTGGCCTGAGCCTGGCCCTGGAGCGTTTTCTGGAACGCGCCCGCATTGTCTATGAAGAACCCATGGGCCAGCTCAACCCAGACTCCATCAGCTTTGTCTTCCTCACCACCTACGGCCCCCATGTGCTGGAGCCCATGTTCGACGCCGTGGTGGAGGAGTTCGAGAAGATTGGCCAGGAGGCCATTCTGCACATTGAACAGCTGGAGATGGGCATCTGGCTGACCGCCCTGGGCATGTTGCTGCTGGAGGTGGTGTTGATCTTCCGCCCCCTGGAGCGGCGCATCGCCTCGGCGCTGGAATCCCTGCGCGGGGAGAAGAACTTTTTGCAGCACATCATGAACAGCGTGGATGACCCCCTGCTGGTGTTCGACCGCGACCTGCGCCTGCTGCGCATGAACGGCGCGGCGGATGGCATGGCCCAGGATCAGGGTATAGGGCTGCGCAAGCACCAGCCGGTGGCCTTGCTGGACAACAGCGAGCGGCTATGGGATGCCAATCTGCAACAGAACATGCAGGAGGTGGTGGAGCAGGTGCAGCCGCGCCGCATCGTCCAGACCCTGAGCCGGGAGGGGCAGACGGACCGGGTATTCGAGGTCTCCCTCTCGCCCCTGTGCGATGAACGCCAGCGGGTGGTGGGGGTGATCGAGGTATTCCGCGACATCAGCGAGCATCAGCTGCTGCTGGAACAGCTGCAGGCCAGCCAGAACAGCTACGCCCACCTGGCCCAGCACGACACCCTCACCGGGCTGCCCAACCGCCTGTTGTTCAGCGACCGGCTCAATCAGGCCATCCACCGCGCCCACCGGGAGAAGATCAAGCTGGGCATCATGTTCATCGACCTGGATGGCTTCAAGCTGGTCAACGACAGCTTTGACCACAGCGTCGGCGACCTGGTCCTCAAGGACGTGGCCGAACGCCTGAAACGACTGATGCGCGAGGACGATACGGTGGCGCGCATGGGCGGTGATGAGTTCACCATCATCCTCAACGGCATCCACAACGCCCAGGCCGCCGCCATCGTCGCCCGCAAGGTGCTGGAGGTGATCAAACCGCCCTTTCTGGTACAGGGCCATCAGGCCTTTCTCGGTGCCAGCATCGGCATCAGCATCTACCCCAAGCACTCGGAAAGCGCCGAGGATCTGGTGCGCATGGCCGATGCCGCCATGTACCGCGCCAAGGAGGAGGGCAAGAATACCTTCCGTTACTACACCGAGGGCATGACCGCCAAGGCCTTTCGCCGCATCACTCTGGAGACCAGCCTGCGTCAGGCCCTGGAGCGGCAGGAGCTTATTCTTCACTACCAGCCCCAGTATGACCTCAAAAACCTGCGCCTGACCGGGATGGAGGCGCTGGTGCGCTGGCAACACCCGCAGCAGGGCCTGCTCGGGCCGTGTGAGTTCATCGCCATCGCCGAGGAGTCCAAGCTGATCATCCCCATCGGCGAATGGGTACTGACCGAGGCGGCCCGCCAGATGAAGCACTGGATCGAGCAGGAGTACCTGGCCGCCGACGCCATCATCTGCGTCAATCTCTCCGCCAAGCAGTTCGAACAACACTGCCTGCGGCGGCTGGTCGAGGGGGCACTGGCCCAATCCGGCCTGAACGCCGCCAATCTGGAGCTGGAGATCACCGAATCCATCATGATGCAGTCGCCCAAGCTGACCGGCAAACTGCTCGATCAACTGCGTTCCCAGGGGGTCAAGGTGTCCATCGATGACTTCGGCACCGGCTATTCCTCCCTCAGTCTGATCAACCAGCTGCCCCTGACCAAGCTGAAGATCGACATGTCCTTCGTCGCCGGTCTGCCGGAGGACGCCAGCCAGGTGGCCATCACCCGCGCCATTATCCTGCTCGGTCAGAGCCTGGGACTGGAGGTGCTGGCCGAGGGCATAGAGACCCAGGCGCAGCTGGATTTTCTGCGACAGGCCGGTTGCGATTCAGGCCAGGGCTATCTGCTCTCCCGCCCCCTCTGCGCCGAGGCGCTGGAGGCAGAGGCGCTGGAGACAAAAGGGCCAACCCCAGCCCAGCAGGAAGCGGAACAGATGCCGGAAGGGGGAAACCTACAGGCGGTTTATGCCGTTTGATTGACAGAGGACAGGGGGCAGGGCAGAGGACAGATTTACTTAATCTGTCGCGTAGCGACGCAAAATTCTGTCCTCTGACTTCTGTCCTCCGTCTTCTGTCTTCTGTACCGCGTGCCAGGCCAGGAAGCTTTCTGCCGCCTCGCCCATGTAGCGCTGCAACACCTTGGGGTCGGTGGCGGTCAGATCGACCATGATCAGGCCATCCACGGCGTTGTTGAAATCCCGGTCCACATTGAAGGCCAGCAGCTGGCCGCCGAGCTTGAGGTATTGCTTGAGCAGGATGGGAATGCCCTTGCCATCGGGTTCCAGCTGGGTGAGCAGGTCGGAGACGGCATCCAGGTTGCCCATGGCTGTGGGGCTGGAGCGGCACAGACGGCTGAGCCACTGCTGGGAGCGAAACGGCCTACGCGCCTTGACCAGCCGCCCCAGTTCGGGGCGGGAGTGACTGGCCAGCAGGTATTCGATGAGCAGGCGCTGGGAGTCGTCCTGATAGCTCTGGCTGATGCTCACCGGGCCGAACAGGATCTTGTAGCGGGGGTTCTGCGCTATGTACTGGCCTATGCCCTTCCACAGCAGCATCAGGGGCGAGAAGCTGCGCTGATACGCCTGACGCACGAAGGAACGGCCCAGCTCTATGGCTGGGTTGATCTGGGTTAGCAGGCGGGTGCGGTAACGGAACAGGGAGTGGGAATACAGGCCCTTCTTGCCATAGTGGGCGAGGATGTCATCGGCCCGGCCCAGGCGGTAGGCACCGACGACTTCCTGCTGGGTTTCATGCCAGATGAACAGGTGGGTATAGTAGTTGTCGTACAGGTCCAGATCACAGCTGCGGCCGGTGCCCTCGCCCACGGCGCGGAAGGTCTGCTCGCGCAGACGGCCGATCTCCCGCAGCAGGTGGGGGATCTGGGGGGCACGGGCCTGATAGACCCGCATCTCGCCGCCATCCACCAGCAGCTGTTCAGACGGCAGGTTGGCCACCTCTCGCGCCAGCAGAGCGCCCGGCTCGGCCTCGATCAGCGGCTGCCACTGGGGGTTTTCCAACCCCGGCAGCCCCGCCGCCTCCTCGTCACGATGCTGGCGCAGCATCTCGCAGCGCAGACGCAGGTGTTCGATCAGCTCCGCCGCATCGGTGATGCCCTTGAGTCGCTTGGCCGGGATCGGCCGACCGACGTGCAACTGTAGGCACTGGCCGCGCTTGTTCAGCATCTGCCGCGCCAGCAGCAGGGTGCGCAGGCGCGGATGCAGCAGGCCGGCGGCCTGGAACAGCAGGCTGTTGCGGCCCTCGATGCCGATCGGCAGCAGGGTGGCACCGCTGGCCTGGATCAGACGGCCTATGCCGCGCTGCCAGCGTGGCTCGGCCACGCGCAGCTGCAAGGGGTCAAAATGGGCCACCTCGCCGGCCGGGAACACCACCAGGGCACCGCCATCCTTCAGCCAGCGCAGGGCCTGACGCATGGGCGCGCCGTTGCGCTGGGCCGCCGCCGCGCCACCGAATACATCGACGCCGATAAAGCGCTGGCTCAGCTCGGGGATGCGCTGTAACAGGCCGTTGGCCAGGATGCGCACATCGGGCCGAACCCGGCCCATGATCTCGGCCAGGATCACCCCCTCGATGGCACCAAAGGGGTGATTGGCCACCACCAGCAGCGGCCCCGTGGCCGGGATCCTGGCCTCGTTACTGACCCTATAGTCGATTTGCAACAGATCCAGCACATGGCGGATGAAATCCGCCTCATCCAGCTCCGGGGTGGATGCGTATTCCCGGTTAAGCCAGGCCAGGCCGGTCAGGCGTTCGGCCAGCCGTTCCAGTTGCCCGCTCAGGGCAGGGGGCAGCAAGGGCAGCGCATCGCGCAGAACACCGGTGAGGCTGAAGGGCATGGGATGACGTAGGGGCATGGCCGGTTTCCTGGGAAATTAACTGGCCGCAGTCTAGTGAGCAGGCATGACGCCGGGGTGACCATTGCACGACAAAAAGATGAAATCCGCTGTAAAAACAAGATGTAAAAAAACATTCACCGGATTGTTGCAGGGCTGTCACAGGGCTGTCGGATAGTTGCGCCGACTTCAGCCACGGGGAGCGCCTGCCATGGCCCCTTCATACCGACGCGCGCTGTTTGTTTCAGATATCCATATAGGTACCAGAGACGCTCAGGTGGACTATCTGCTTGAGCTGCTCGGGCAAACGCGCTGTGATTATCTCTATCTGCTCGGCGACATCATAGATATCTGGAAGATGCGCAGCGGCTGGCACTGGACCGGCAGCACCAACGCCCTGATCGAACGGGTCTGCCAGATGGCCGCGGAGGGCACCCAGGTGTACTACATCCCGGGCAATCACGATGAGATGCTGCGTGACTACGTCGGCGGATCCTTCTACGGGGTGCAGATCTGCCATGAGGCCATCCACGAGACCGCCGATGGCCGCCGCCTGCTGCTGATCCACGGCGATGAGTTCGACAGCGTGGTGATAAACAACCGTTGGCTGGCCCACCTGGGCAGCTGGGGCTATGACCTGCTGCTCTGGCTGAATCGTCACTTCAATCAGCTGCGCCGCCGCCTGGGCTTTCCCTACTGGTCGTTATCGGCCTTCATCAAGGGCCAGGTGAAGAACGCGGTGAACTTCATCCACGGCTACGAGCAAGCCCTGATCCGCGAGGCCCGCCAGCGCGGCTTCGACGGCATCGTCTCGGGTCATATCCACAAGGCCTGCCTGCGACAGATCGATGGCATCCAATACGCCAACGCCGGTGACTGGGTGGAAAGCTGCACCGCCCTGGCCGAGGACGCCCAGGGCCAGCTGAGCATCATCAACTGGACCGATGAACTGCGTCAGCGCCGCAGCCAACCCCAGTCGGCCGCCAACAGCGTCGCCGAGGCGCATCTGGCCGGAACCCATCTGGCAGATGTAAAGAAAGCGGCCTGATGGCCAGAGGATTCAGAACACAGATGCGTATTGCTATCATCACCGACGCCTGGAAACCCCAGATCAACGGCGTCGTCACCACCCTCGGTAAAATGGGCGAGGAGCTGGGCCTGCAAGGCCATGAAGTCCGCTTCTTCACCCCTAACGACTACCGCAGTATCCCCTGCCCCAGCTACCCGGAGATCCCCCTGGCCCTGTTCCCCGGCAGACAACTGGCCCGTCAGCTGGACGCCTTCGCCCCGGAGCGCCTGCACATTGCCACCGAAGGCCCGCTGGGGCTGGCGGCCCGGCGCTACGCCCTGCGCCGGGGGCTGAGCTTCACCAGCGCCTACCACACCCGCTTCCCCGAATACCTGCGCCTGCGCGCCCCGGTGCCTCTGGCCGTCAGCTACGCCTTCATCCGCTGGTTCCATGGCCCGGCCGTGCGCACCCTGGTGCCCACCCACTCCATCACCGAGGGGCTGGCAGAGCGCGGCCTGAAACACTTGGTGGTCTGGTCGCGGGGGGTGGACACCCAGCGCTTCTATCCCTGCGGCAAACAGGCCCTGGGCGATCTGCCACGCCCGGTCAGCCTCTACGCCGGGCGGGTAGCGGTGGAAAAGAACCTGGAGGCCTTCCTGCGCCTGGATCTGCCCGGCACCCAGGTGGTGGTGGGCGATGGCCCGGACCTGGCCATGCTCAAGGCCAAATACCCCCAGGCGCTGTTCACCGGCTACCGCACCGGCCATGACCTGGTGCAGGCCATCTCCGCCGCCGATGTCTTTGTCTTCCCCAGCCTGACCGACACCTTCGGCCTGGTCCTGCTGGAGGCCATGGCCTGCGGCGTACCGGTGGCGGCCTTCCCTGCCCCCGGCCCCAGGGACGTGGTGCGCAACGGCGAGAACGGCCATGTCAGCGAGGACCTGAAACAGGCCATAGAACAGGCCCAAGGCCTGGACCCCGAGCGCTGTCGCCGCATCGCCCTGGACTACAGCTGGCGTCGCTGCGCCGAGCAGTTTCTGGGCTACCTGACCCCCACTCAAGGCCCAGCAAGCGCGGAACAAAACACCCCTGGCCAGCAGGCCACCGCCAGCAGCGCCCAGGATGCCTGAGCCGCCAGTCCAGGGTTGTCACGGCCTGCTGGACTGCAATGCGCTCATCCAACAAACACCCAACGATTACGGAGCGGACAGCGCCACCCTAGAACATGAAACATCTCCTAATCGACGGGACGCAGAGAACGCAAAGGAGCGCAAAGGACGCAGAGAAGAATGAGGAAGAAGTAGCCCGGATGAAGTGCAACGGAATCCGGGGTTGCCGCTGGGCAGGGCTACACCTACCCTTTGCACCTCCGAGCCAGCGCACGGAGCGCCCAGATTGACAGGCGGCAATGTTGTTTCACAGTAATACGCTTGTTTGCGGTGCGACAGTGCGCCGCTTGCCGGGGCGGGTTCTCCGATCGACAATGCCCCTTTCGTCAATGCCCCTGAAAAGCTAGACTGCAATCATCCTTCTTATTGCCCCTGCAGGAGTTCTTATGGGATTGGCCGCTGAAGAATTGGTACTGGATCGCGCCGGGTTTCTCGACTGGGAGGCCGGGCAGGAGATGCGCCACGAGTTTTATCGCGGCGAGGTGTTTGCCATGACCGGGGCGCGGCAGGCCCATGCCATTGTCAGCGGCAATTGCTATGCCTTGCTGAAAAGCCATCTGCGCGGCAAGCCCTGTCGGGCCTTTGTGGCCGATATGCAGGTGGAGGTGGCGGCCGCCGATGCGGTGTTTTATCCCGATGTGGTGGTGACCTGCGACCCGGCCGACCTAGCGGCCGAGCGTACCCTGCGCCAGCCCAGGGTGATTATCGAGGTGCTGTCCGAGACCACGGCAGCCTATGATCGGGGTGAAAAGTTCGCCAGCTATCGACAGCTGGAATCCCTGGAGGAATACGTCCTGGTGGCACCGGAAAGCCGGGGGCTGGAGATCTATAGACGCACCCCGGCGGGGGATTGGCTGCTGGCCCTGCGCGATGCCGAACGCGGGCTGATCCTGCCCTCATTGGACTTTAGCGCCTCCCTGGCCGAGGTATTTGAAGACCTGGATGCCGATGGCCTGCCTCTGATCCTGCCCCCAGCCAAGACCGACTGATGCGTCCTGGGTCTGGAACCAACCAAGCGTCTGTCTTTCAATAACTGGCTGATCTGGCACCGCCCCGCCGGGTGTTCCGCCATCTTCCGGCTTGTTACTATGAAACATCCGTGGCAATTTTCGAGTGCCGAGTCACGAGGCGGCCAAAAGAGGTTTCATGTTCTGGGGTCGCTCCATGACCCTCATGTTATCCCTGTATCTCAGCCAGGGGCTCTGTTCCTTGCAGATAGAAATAACGCCAGGCCTGGCCTGAGTGGTGCTTGCCGAGTTGTTCCAGCAGGCCGGGCAGGGGGCGGGCCTCGCCGGGGAATATATTGAAGATCTCCAGCAGGGTACGGCCCATGCCGGCCTGGCGCTGCCAGTTGAGCCGACGCGGGTCTATGTGGCTGGCGCAGTGGGGGCAGGCCAGGGCGCTACCGTCGAGCTGCCAGCGCTGCATCAGCGGGAGCCAGCCGCTTAGCCCCTTGCGGCATTGGGGGCAGGCCGGTGGTCTGCTGTTGCTGGCGTACAGGAATTGCGGCCTGGGCCCGCTGATGCGATGCAGGCGCAGATGGCAGAAGTCCCGATCCTGGTCCGACTCTGGGCTGAAGCGGATCAGGGGCGAGCAACCGGTGAAGCTGATCCAGTGCATGAAATCGGTACCGACGGCATAGGCCTGGTCTCGTCCCGACAGGGGCTCGGCACAGAGTTGCAGTGCTTGCAGGAGGTCCAGCAGGGGCTCGGCGGGCAGCAGTAGGTCGGGCTCGGCGGGGCAGAGATAGAGTTGGCCGGTGGACATGGTCGGATAGGGGTCTGGGTGGTCGGGCGGCCCATGGTATATCATTTCCGGCCTGGCCAACGCCGCAGGCAGGCTACAATCGCCGCAGGCAGGCCGTCCTAATCAGGATCACCCATGCCCGATACCCCGACCAACCCGGCTCAGTGGCTGTTGATCAAGCTGGTACGTTTTTATCAGTTGGTGTTCAGCCCGCTGCTGGGCCGCAGTTGCCGCTATGAACCCACCTGTTCCAGCTATATGCTCCAGGTGGTGGCCCGGTTTGGTGCCCTGCGCGGGGGCTGGATGGGCATCAAACGTATCTTCCGCTGCCACCCCTTTCACCCGGGCGGTTATGATCCGGTACCGGAGCGGCCCGATCAGCACAGGCAGAAACATGACCACTGAGCCCCACCCCTTTGCCAGCCAGAAAGATTTGCGCCAGGCCTTCAGTCAAGGCCTGTTGCGCCTGCTGGATGAGGACGAGGGCATGGGGGCCTTCATTCTGGCCCTGGCCAATGCCCATGCCGAGCCAGGCCGGTTCGATGCGCTGGAGGCCAGGCTGCTGCCGCGCTATCGGCAGCTGAGCGAAGACTGTCGCCGGAGCTTGGCCGCCGGTGAGCCGATCAACGCGCCGGTGGATGACCTGCTGGTGCTGCTCAAGCTGATGGCCCTGGGCTATGATCGGCTGCCCGCGCCCGAGCAGCGTCGGGCGGGGCCTTGGCAGTTGCAGTTCAATCTGCTCCGCTCCCTGCGTCCGGAGCGGGCCGGAGGCGAGCAGATCAACCAGTTGCTGCGGCCCTTCAATCCGGCCGGTTTTCATTTCAACAAGCCCTTTCTGGCCAGCGAGACCTTCTGGCGCGGGGAGTTTCTCGCCCGGCCCATTGCCTTGCTGTACAACAAGTTTCCCTTCATGCCCCTGCACGGCCTCTGGGTGCCGGAGGCCGAGCAATGCCTGCCGCAGTACCTGACAGAATCCCTTCACTATCATGCCTGGGCCTGTTGCCTTGAGCTGAGCGGGCGGATCCCTGGTCTGGGGCTGGGCTACAACAGCCTGGGGGCCGGGGCCTCGATCAATCATCTGCATTTTCAGCTGTTCCTGGAGGCCGGTCTGCCCCTGGAAGACCCCAGCTGGCGGCACAACGGTGGCCCGCATGCCTATCCCTTGCCCTGTCGGCGATTCGATCGGCCGGAGTCGGCCTGGCAGGCCATCAGCCGCTGTCATGAGCACAATATTGCCTATAACATGCTCTATCGGGGGGAGCGGCTGTACCTGCTGCCGCGCCGTCTGCAGGGCTGCTTTGAGCGCCAGCCTTGGCTGTCGGCCCTGGGCTGGAGCGAGCTGTGCGGGCGCTTTGTGCTGTTTAACCGGAGCAACTATCAGGGGCTGCGCGCGCAGCAGATCGAGCAACAGCTAAGGGCGCTGGGGACAGAGGACAGAGGATGGAGATAGAAGATTGATGCATGCCGAACAGCTGGAGATTATAGATTTTCTGCGCCGGACCAGCCCCTTTACCGAGCTGCCCGATGAGGCCCTGGCTGAGGTTGCCGGACAGGTGGAGGTGGCCTACTACAAGGCGGGCAGCCCCATTCTGAGCTTTGCCGAGGAGATCCATCACTGGTATCTGATCCGCAGCGGCGCGGTGGAGGTATTCCGGCGCAACGGCGAGCTGTACAACCGGCTCAGCGAGGGCGGCTTTTTTGGCGAGTTCGGCCTGCTGCGCAACAACCGGGTGCGGTTTCCGGTAACGGCGTTGGAAGATACTCTGGTCTATCTGATTGCCGAGCCCCTGTTCAACCGGCTGTTCGAGGCCCATGAGCGCTTTGCCGACCTGGTGGAGGTGGAGGACCAGACCCGGCTGCGCCATGCGGTGGAACGGCAGAAGGACGCCAACCCCCTGCTCAATGCCCCTGCCGAGACCCTGATTGGCCGTCCGCCGCTGTGTTTGACGGCCGATGCCAGCGCGCGCACGGCGGCCCAGCGCATGAGCGAAGAGGGGGCCTCTTCCCTGCTGATCAGGGGGCCGGGGGCGGATGACCGGGCCGGCCTGGTCGGCATCCTCACCGACCGCGACCTGCGTGACCGCCTGCTGGCCCCTGGTCTGCCCTACGACACCCCGGTCAGCCAGATCATGAGCACCGATCTGCACTGGGTGCGGCACAGCGAGTTTGTGTTCGAGGCCATGCTGCTCATGCTGCGCCACAATCTGCACCATCTGCCGGTGCTGAAGCGGGATCAGGTGCTGGGGGTGATCGCCCTGTCGGACATCATCCGTCATGAATCCCAAAACAGCCTGTTTGTGGTGCGCAGCATCTATCAGGCGCAGAGCCTGGAGGAGCTGGTGGCCCTGCGCCAGGACGTGCGCGCCAGCTTCAGCCGCATGGTCAACGAGGACGCCAACTCACGCATGATCGGCGGTGCCATGGCCATGATCGGACGCAGTTTCAAGCAGCGTCTGTTGGAGTTGGGGGAGGAAAAGCTCGGCGAGCCACCTGTTCCTTATTGCTTTCTGGCCCTGGGCTCCATGGCGCGCGAGGAGCAGCTTATCGTCACCGACCAGGACAACGCCATGATCCTGGATAACCGCTACGACGCCAGCCTGCACGAGGGCTATTTTCGGGATCTGGCCGAGTTCGTCTGCGATGGCCTGGCCGCCTGCGGCTACAGCTATTGCAGCGGCAAGATCATGGCCAGCAACCCCCAATGGCGGCAGCCGCTGCGGGTGTGGGAGGAGAATTTCAGCCAGTGGATCGAGCAGCCCACTGCGGAATTTCTGCTGCACAGCTCCATCTTCTTCGATCTGGAAGGGGTCTGGGGCAATCTCCACTGGGCCGACATGCTCAACCAGTTGATCCGCCGCAAGGCGCGGCAGAATCGCCGCTTTCTCGCCGCCATGGCGCGTAACGCCCTGCACCGTACCCCGCCGCTGGGCTTCTTCAAGGGCTTTGTCATGGAAACCGATGGCCAGCACAGTCACTCAATCAACATGAAACGGCGCGGCACCGCCCCCCTGGCCGATCTGCTGCGGGTGCATGGCCTGTCGGTGGGCTCCCAGGCGCGTAACAGCTTCGAGCGCCTGCGCGATGTGATTGACGCCAACATACTGCCGCCGGGGCGTGGACCGGACCTGCGCGATGCCCTGGAGCTGATCTCCATGGTGCGCATCCGCCACCAGGCCCTGGACCTGGAGGCAGGACGGGAGCCGGACAACAGGGTGGAGCCGGATAATCTGTCGGATTTCGAGCGCAAGAACCTCAAGGATGCCTTCCAGATCCTCAGCAACGCACAGAAGTTTTTGCGTTACCGTTACGCCTGATGCTCTATCTCAAGCCCAAGAGCGAGGCACCCCAGGCCCCGGAGGGGCAGGCGGTAAGCCAGCCGCCGGACTGGCCCGAACGCCTGGCCGAGCTGGCCGAGCAGGCCCGGCACCCGGCCCTGCAGGCCTACTATCGGGCCGGCTGCGTGGCCGCCGATACCCCGCTGGAGGCGGCCCCCCTGCTGGCGATGGACTTTGAAACCACCGGCATGGACCCGGCCAAGGACGACATCGTCAGCATCGGCCTGCTGCCCATGAGCCTGCGCCGCATCCGCTGCGCCGAGGCCAGCCATTGGCTGATCCGACCACGCGGTCGGCTGCATGAAGACTCGGTGGTGATCCACCGCATCACCCACTCGGCGCTGCATCGGGCACCGGACCTGCTGGAGATACTGGAGCCCCTGCTGGAGCAGATGCAGGGGCGGATTGGGGTGGTGCATCACCGGGGCATGGAGCGTGCCTTCCTCGACGCCGCCCTGCGCCAGCGCATCGGCGAGGGCATCAGCTTCCCGCTGATCGATACCATGGAGCTGGAGGCCCGCCTGCACCGCAACAAGCCGCTTGGCCTGTGGCAGCGGCTGCGCGGCCAGCGACCGGTCTCCATCCGCCTGGGGCAAAGCCGGGCGCGTTATCATCTGCCTTTCTACCGGCCGCACCATGCCCTGACCGATGCCCTGGCCTGCGCCGAACTGTTGCAGGCCCAGGTGGCCCACCGCTTTTCCGCCAACACCCCACTGCACGAGCTGTGGTGCTGAGATCAGAGGGGCGACCGGGGTTCGGGGCTCGGCAGGCCCCTAGCCCGGATGATGGTCACTAGCAAGGTGGTTTCACGGTAAGGACGCAGAGAACGCAAGGGAGCGCGTAGATCGCGGGCTGGCGTAGGCTCACCCCATGGGCGCGATCGGGTGGATAATGGGCATTGCGCGATCTTACACACTCACCCGGACCCCCCAATGCACCTGCTCATCCCTAGCCTGTTTTGCCCTCCCGCGTCCCTGACCGACCCCGCCCAGGTACAAGCCCCAGGCTTGCAGCGGTTATTGGATCGGGCCAGGCCCCTGCCTGGGGTGGAAGGCTATTTCCCGCAACTGTTGCAGCTTGTCGGCCAGCCGCTGGATACCCCGGCTGCCCCCATTGCCCTGCTTGGCGAGGGCCTGATACCGGGCGATGGCATCTGGATGCAGGCAAGCCCGGTGCATCTGCGCGCCGATCTGGCCAATCTGCTGCTCTTTGCCGATAGGGATCTGCCGATCCAGACCACCGAGGCCGAGTCCTTGTGTACCGCTTTCAATGCCCACTTCGGCGGGCAGGGTCTGGTCCTGACCGCTCCCCATGCGCAACGCTGGTACCTGCGCCTGAATACCATGCCCCGGCTCAGGACCTGGCCCCTGGAACAGGTGGTCGGGGGCTCGCCCCAGCCGTTTCTGCCCCAGGGGGCCGATGCCCACCACTGGCGTGCCCTGCTGACGGAGACCCAGATGCTGTTTCATGGTCAGGAGCTGAATCAACAGCGGCAGATGCAGGGCCTGCCCGCTATCAACGGCCTTTGGCTGCACGGCGCTGGCCGCCTGCCCCGGCCCGCGCCCTGCCCGATCTCGGCCTTGATGGGGGAGGACCTGCTCGCCCGTGGCGTGCAGCGCTGGCTTGGTCTGGGGCAGGGGGCGGAGACAGCCGGGGACGGAGAACTACGGCTGTTTCTGGCGCTGGCCCAGGCACGCAGTGCGGCGCACTGGCTGGAGGCCCTGCAGCGGCTGGAGGCCTGGCTGGAGCCGCACCTGGCCTGGCTCCAGGCCGACCGGCAGCGGCGGCTGCGGTTGTACGATGGTGGTGGGCGCGGCCTGGAATGCAGCCCTCGCCAGGGCCTGAGACTCTGGCCTAGGCCCCGGCCCTTCGGCCATTATCTCCGCCAGTAGAAGGGATTTTCCTGAAGGGGGGCTGATGGCCTGCTTTTCCGCCTGAAATGTCACAAAAAATCCCAAGCATTTTGATAGGATGGTCCCTTCAATGTGACAGACGGGTTACAGCGGCCATGCAATTCCAACTCTCCGGCCTTTGCGCCGATGAATTCGAGCAGCGCTTGGGTGAGCGTTGGCCCCTGCGGCAGGGGGACAGAGAGGCCTACCGGGCCGATTACCTGGACACCTTCGACTGGCGCCTGTATCGGGACGGCCTGCTGCTGCTGGCCGAGCAGGCCGATGCGGGGTACTGGCTGGAGCTGTGCGCCTACGAGACGGCAGGGCTGCTGCTGGCGGGGCGCAATGAGGCCGAGCCGGGCCTGCTCGATTCCCTCCAGGCCCCGGCCCTGCGCCAGCGCCTGGCCGAGGTGGTGGAGATGCGTCGGCTGCTGCCCCAGGCGTGCCTGAGCGGTGAGCGCAAGCGCCTGCGCCTGTTGGATGATGAGGAGAAGACCCTGGTGCGGCTGGAGCTGATCCGCGCCCAGGCCAGCGGCCCGGCCTTGGCCCAGGCCGGTGCCGAGACCAAGCAGGCGGTCGAGTTGCCGCCCCTGATCCGGGTGATCGGCCTGAAGGGCTATGAGGCCGAGCGCGACCGCCTGATCCGCTGGTTGGAACAGTCCGATGGGGTGCTGGACGCGGCCCATTTCTATCCGCGCCTGCTCAAGGCGGTTGCCGCCGAGCCCGGCGCGTACAGCGCCAAGCTGGACTTCTCCCTCAAACCGGAGCAACGCGCCGATGCCGCCGCCAAGCAGATCCTGCTGTTTCTGCTGGGGGTGATCGAGGCCAATCTGGAGGGGGTGAAGGCGGATACGGATTCCGAGTTCCTGCACGATCTGCGCGTGGCGGTGCGGCGTACCCGTTCGGCCCTGAGCCAGATCAAGCAGGTGTTCGACCCCATCAGCCTGGCCCATTATCGGCAGGAGTTCGGCTGGCTGGGCCAGATCAGCGGGCCGACCCGGGATATGGATGTCTATCTGCTCAAGTTCCCCGACTACAGCAACAGCCTGCCGGAGGAATACCGCGATGCCCTGGAGCCCCTGCATCGCTATCTGGAGCGCCACCAACGCAGCGAGCAGAAGAAGTTGGCGCGGCGGCTGCAAAGCAAGCGCCTGCTCAGCCTGCTGGCCGACTGGCGTGAGTTTCTGCAGCAACCGGTGCCGCAGGTGGCGAACCATGCCAACGCCGTGCGGCCGGTGCTGGAGGTGGCCAGTCGGCGCATCCACCGGATGTACAAACGGGTCATGCGCGAGGGCCGCCTGATCGAGGACGACAGCCCTGCCGAGGAGCTGCATGAGCTGCGCAAGAGCTGCAAGAAGCTGCGTTACCTGATGGAGTTTTTCCAGAGCCTCTATCCTGCCAGCGAGATCAAATCGCTCATTAAATCGATCAAGGCGCTGCTCGACAACCTGGGAGATTTTCAGGACCTGGAGGTGCAGGCGGGGAAGATGAAGCAGATGTCCGAGGAGCTGCGCCAGTCCCGCGTCAGCACTGAGACCCTGCTCGCCATAGGCATGCTCATCGATGGCCTGCTGGAGCGCCAGCATCAGGAGCGCACCCGCTTTGCCCAGCGTTTTGCCGAGTTTGCCAGCGCCGAAAACCGGGCGCTGTTCGATGATTTGTTCAAACAGCGGGCGACAAACAGCGGAGGGCAGGGGGCATGAAGATCATCGGTGTGTACAACATCAAGGGCGGCGTGGGCAAGACTGCGGCTGCGGTCAACCTGGGCCATATCTCCGCCAAGGCCGGTATGCGTACCCTGATCTGGGACCTGGACCCGCAAGGGGCCTCAAGCTTTTATTTCCGCATCAAGCCCAAGGTCAAGGGGCCGAAAAAACTGCTGCGCGGTGAACGCGATCTGGATCAGGTCATCAAGGCCACAGACTATGAGCAGCTGGACCTGCTGCCGGCGGACTTTTCCTTTCGCAACATGGACCTGCTGCTGGAGGGGATGAGCCATCCCATGCAGCGCCTGCTGGCCCTGCTCAAGCCCCTGTCGCAGCAGTACGACCGCGTCTATCTGGATTGCCCGCCGAGCATCTCCCTGGTGTCCGAGAACGTGTTTCGCGCCTCCTCGGCCTTGGTGGTGCCGACCATTCCCACCACCCTGTCGCTGCGCACCCTCCATCAGCTGCTGGAGTTTCTGCAGGGGCACAAGCTGGGCAAGACCCCGGTCTGGCCGCTGCTGTCCATGGCCGACCGTCGCAAGAAGATGCACAAGGAGGTGATGGAGTCGCCACCCGAAAACAGCTTCCAGTCGGTGATCCCTTACAGCAGCAGCGTTGAGTTGATGGGCGAATACCGCAAGCCGCTGCTGGAGTATTCCCGCAGTTGCCCGGCGGCGCGGGCCTATGTGGAGCTGTGGAAGGAGCTGGAGCGCCGCCTGCGGGCAAAGTAGGGCACGGCTGGATTCTTGCCCGCCCCAGGGTCGGCCCGTGCCGACCCTGGGGCGGGCCTGCTGGCCTACTCGGCGGCGGCCTCTGTGGCGGCCTCTTCCGCTGGGGCCTCTTCCGCCGCCGGAGCCTTGGTCTTGGGCGGGGTGATCAGACCGGCATCGAGCAGGATCTGGGTCTTTTCCTCACCATTGACGAATTTCTTGTTGGCCAGTGCCTTGACGGCATGGCGCTGGTTGCGTTTGAGATAAATGACATACTCATCGGTTTTCTTTACGACTTTCATCTAGGTTCCTTGGGTTGCATGATGGAATGAAGGGCCGTTTTGGGATTTACCTAAGCGGCCTGCTTCGACTTCGCTCAGTGGGCCAGGGCGATCTGCATCGCCCAGGCCGCCGGCGCGCATTAGACCATTTGCCCGCCTTCCTCGCCAGCCTGGTTTCAGCTGGCCCTCTTCTGCTGAATCGAGCCTCCTGATTACCCCAAAACTCAGCCAATCGGGTAGATCGGCCCTTGTGATCTCTGCGCCTCTGTGGCTTAAGGGCGCAATAGGGGTTTCTTGGGCTCAGACCAGCCGGGCCTTGCGGGCGCGCAGGCCGTTGCGCAGGACCATCAGCAGGGCGGTCAGCCCGATCAACAGCCACAGGCCGATCCAGACCAGCTCGGGGATGCCGGTCAGCGCACGCAGATCGGCGGCGTCGCCCCTGCCCTGGACATAGCGCAGAAACAGCGGTGATTGAATCGAGCTGATCAGGATAAACAGGCCGATGAATTCCACCGCCAGCTTGAGCAGGGACTGTTCACCGTGGCGCAGCAACAGGAGCAGTATCCCGGCCATCAGCAGCAGGATCAGCCAGGTCTCCAGATCCCGCGCCCAGAGCAGGGCCACCAGCGCCAGGCTGGCCAGCAGCAGAGCAATGAGCAGATGGGCGGTGCGCTTGTTCAGCGCCGCTGCGGCGCTGTAGATGGCAAGGCCCCAGAGGCTGGCCCCGGCATAACCGGCAAAGGCCACCAGGGGGCGAAACCCGCCACGGTAATGACAGGTGCCGGAGCCGCCGAACTGGAGGTCCACCCGCAGGATATCGCCGCCACTGAGCAGGGCCGCCAGGCCGTGGGAGAACTCATGGAAAAACACCTCGAACCATTTCAACGGGGCCAGCAGCCAGCCAGGGGCATAGAACAGGCTGGCGATAATGGCCAGTACCATGAGCAACAACAGCAGAGGATTCACGGCGGGGACTCCAGGATGGGGCAGAAACAGCGACCGGCCCCATTCTCGCAATAAACCGGCGACAGCAACAGCCTCTCCCCGTGCGCCGACCAGACGGACCTTTTTCTTGGATGAAGTCGGCCGCTAAAGGGGGTAGAATTGTGCGCTGCAAAAAAACGACCCTGCAATCCCCCGGTTTGGAGCCCTGCCCATGCGCATTCTAGTGATCAACTCCGGCAGTTCCTCGATCAAGTTCCAGCTGTTGCAGATGGCCGATGAATCCCTGCTGCTGGCGGGCCTGCTGGAGCGCATAGGCGAGGGCGAGGCCAGCCTGCATCTGCAACTGGCCGGGGCGCAGGGGCAGCAGCGGTCGGTGTTGGCGGTGGATCACCAGCAGGGCATGGGGCTGATTCTGGACGCCCTGCAGCAGGCGCGGGTACTCAGCGAGGCCCGGCCGCTGGCGGCCATTGGCCATCGAGTGGTGCAGGGCGGCGAGCATTTTCGTGCCCCCTGCCTGCTGGACGGGGCGAGCATCGAGCGCATCCGCGCCTGCATCCCCCTGGCCCCGCTGCACAATCCGGCCAATCTGGCCGGCATCCAGGCCTGCCGCGCCCTGTTTCCCGATCTGCCGCAGATTGCCGTATTCGACACCGCCTTTCATCAGGGGATGCCCGAATCCGCTTGGCGCTATGCGGTGCCGGACGACTGGTACCGCAACCATGGGGTGCGCCGTTACGGCTTCCACGGCAGCTCTCATGCCTATGTCGCCAAGCGGGCGGCGGACTGGCTGGGTCGGCCGCTGGAGCGGTGCAACCTGATCAGCCTGCATCTGGGCAATGGAGCGAGCATGGCGGCCATCCGAGCTGGCCGCTGCGAGGATACCTCCATGGGCATGACCCCGCTGGAAGGCTTGGTGATGGGCAGCCGCAGCGGTGACCTGGACCCGGCCATCCCGGCCTATCTGAACCGGGTGGCCGGGCTCTCCGCCGAGGCCATAGATGCCGCCCTCAACCGCGACAGCGGCCTCAAGGCCCTGTGTGGCGAGAACGACATGCGCCGTATCCTGCAACGGGCCGAGGCCGACGACCCCAAGGCCGAGCTGGCGCTGGAGATCTACTGTCGGCGCATCCGCAAATACCTGGGCGGCTACCTGGCCCTGCTCGGCCGGGTCGATGCCCTGATCTTTACCGGTGGCATCGGCGAGCACGCCGCCCCCATCCGCCAGCGAATCTGCGCCGATCTCGATGGCCTGGGCATCCAGCTGGATCTGGCTGCCAATCAAGCAGTGAACGGCGAAATAGCCCCGATTCATCGCCCCGGCAGCAGGCCCCTGCTGGTGATCCGCACCAACGAGGAGCTGGAAATCGCCCGCCAGTGTAAAGCGCTAATCGCCAAGGTTGAACCTGAAAAGCGCATTTAGCCACAGAGCACGCAGAGGGCTTAGGGCGGGTTTGATTCATTGGCCTCCTCCTTTGCAAAAGGGGGATTGAGGGGGATTCCGGACGCGGGTAGTTATGCTGGCGCTGAAGAAATCCCCCTGCCCCCCCTTTGGTAAAGGGGGGTGACTCTCTCTCCTTGGCGATGAGGGTGGGCGTGCAGTTACCTTCAAACTTTGAATCAAAGGCCTAATCCATGTCACATCTTTATATCACCGGCACCGCACGACGCACGGGTAAATCGGCGCTCAGTCTGGGCTTTATGGATCGACTCAGCGCCAGCAGCGGCAATGTGGCCTATTTTCGGCCCATCATCATCGACAAAAACGACTCGGTGATGCGTCTGATGCGCTCCCGCTACGGCAGTCATGAGGGGTCCATTCACTACGGCCTGCTGGCCAGCGAGGCCCGCCCTCTGCTGGCCGCCGGCGACAAGGAGGAGATCGTCAAGCGCATTCTGGCCCGTTTTCAGCGCCTGGAGCACAGCTACAGCCACATCCTCTGCGAGGGGGTGGACTATGCCGCCAGCCTGCCGGGGGTGGAGCTGGACTTCAACCTGGAGCTGGCCAGCCACCTGAACTGTCAGATTATCGCCGTGCTTGATGGCTATCAGCGCGACTTCAGCCAGCTGAGCGAGGACCTACAGGCCCTGCAAGAGACGCTGGAGGAACACCACAGCGCCCTGTTCGCCCTGTTCATCAACCGGGTGGAGGAGGGCCTCAAGGCCGACATCAAGGCCCAGCTGAAGGAAGACCCGGAACTGGCGCGGATGCCCATCTATTTGATCAGCCAGCGCCCCCTGCTGGACATGCCCAGCGTGGGCGAGGTGGCCCGGGCGCTCGATGCCAAGGTACTGGCCGGCAGCCCCGCCAGCCTGGAGCGCGAGGTAGTGCATTTTCAGGTGGCGGCCATGGAGCTGCCGCATTTCCTGCGCCGGGTGCAGGATGGCAGCCTGGTGATCACCCCCGGCGACCGCTCCGATCTCATCGTCGGCAGCCTGATGGCCGATGCCAGCCGCAACTACCCGCAGATCGCCGGCCTGCTGCTCACCGGCGGTCTCAACCCGGCGCCCGAGGTGCTGCGTCTGGTGGACGGCCTGGGGCGGGCCAATCTGCCCATCCTGCTGGTGGAGCCGGATACCTTCGCCACCGCCCTGGCCGCCAGTCGGGTGGAGTCCCACCTGAACCCGGAGAACCCGCGCAAGCTGGCCGCCGCCCTGGCCCTGACCGAGGAGCTGGAGATCGACTGCAGCAGCCTGATCGGCGATGAGCTGGCCGACCGCTCCGAGCGCACCACGCCGTTGCGCTTTGAATATGAGATCATCCAGCGGGCGCGCGCCAACCGCCAGCGCATCGTCCTGCCCGAGGGCAGCGAGGAGCGGGTGCTGCGTGCCGCCGAGGTGCTTCTGCTGCGTGACGTGGCGGACATCATCCTGCTGGGCGATGTGGATGAGATTCGCGCCAAGGCGGCCCGCCTGGGGCTGCGCCTGGACCAGGCCCAGGTGATCGATCCGAGTCGTTCAGAGCTGCGCCAACGCTATGCCGATGCCCTGTTCGAGGCCCGCCAGGGCAAGGGTCTGACCCCAGAGGGTGCCTGGGATCTGGCCGAGGATGTGAGCTATTTCGGCACCCTGATGGTGCAGTGCGGCGATGCCGATGGCATGGTCTCGGGCGCGGTGCACACCACCCAGCACACCATCCGCCCGGCATTTCAGCTGATCCGTACCGCGCCGGGCCATGAGCTGATCTCCAGCGTATTCCTCATGAGCCTGGCCGACCGGGTGCTGGTGTATGGCGACTGCGCGGTCAACCCCGAGCCCAATGCCGAGCAGTTGGCCGAGATCGCCATCACCTCGGCGGCCACCGCCGAGCGCTTCGGCATCATCCCGCGGGTGGCCATGCTGTCTTATTCCACCGGCGATTCCGGCGCGGGCGAGGCAGTGGAGAAGGTGCGCCAGGCGGTGGCCATCGCCCGCCGCCAGGCACCCTGGCTGAAGCTGGAGGGGCCGATCCAGTACGATGCCGCGGTGGATGCCTCGGTGGCCCGCACCAAGCTGCCGGACAGCGAGGTGGCGGGACGGGCCACGGTGTTCATCTTTCCCGATCTGAATACCGGCAACAACACCTACAAGGCGGTACAGCGCACCTCCGGCGCCCTGGCCATAGGCCCGATTCTGCAGGGGCTGAACAAACCGGTGAACGACCTGTCCCGTGGTTGTACCATAGCCGATATCGTCAACACCGTGGCGATCACCGCCATCCAGGCCCAGGCCAGTGCGCGTTAACATCTGAAGTGCGGAGGGGTAAGCATGAGTCTGACGAAACCCGAGCCACCGGTCATGATCCTGCGGCTGCGCGAGGCGGGCATAAGGGGCGGCATCTGGGCCTTTATTGGCCTGCTCTATGCCGTGCTCTTTGTCTTCTTCGTGGTCTTCTCCCGGCGCTGGGACATACCGGCGGACCCCTTCTTTGTCGCCGCCGTGCTGGCCGCCACCATAGGTGCCCTGATCTACAGCAGCATGCGTCTGGCGGTGTTGATGGCCGGTCTGTTGTTTCCCATCAGCATCATCATGTTCACCCTGGGTGGCGGCGAGCTGGACCTGCTCCACCTGCTGGCCATCATGCTACCGGCCGGGGCCTTGATGGGGGCCTTGTATGGCTATCTGTCCCATGGCTCGCGCATCCGCTGCGCCGATGCCAAGACCCTGGCAGGCTTCTGTGTGGGTGTGTTGGTGGGGCTGCTCTATATGCTGTTGTCATCCCGCCTGCAAGGGGTGCCCCTGGCCTGGCTGGTGGCCGCCATGAGCCCCCTGACCGGGGTGCTCTATGTGTTGCTGGTGCCGACCTTTATCCACCTCTATGACGATCTGCTGCCGCCAGTGGGGGACGGTGCCCTGGTGGGGGGCTTTGTGGCCGTGTTCATCTCCATCTGCTCCTTTGTCATGGCCAGCAGCGTGGATACCGGCATGGCCGGCAACCTGGTGCCCGAGGTGGAGCTGGTGCTAGAGCAATTGCCCAGCGCCATGCTCGGCGGCGTTATCGGGGCCGGCCTGGCCGGGGTGATCTCCGGCCTGTTGCTGACCGACTGGCAGGATCTTTAGTATCCTGGCGTTAACCCGGATTCCGCCCTTCGGCAGGCTCAGGACAGCGCTGCGCTCCATCCGGGCTACACACTAATCTCTGTCCTCTGTCCTCTGTCTTCTGTCCTCTGTATTCACCATCACCAATAGGACTGCCAGCATGTTTGCCATTCGCCAGGTTATCAGTGATCCAGAGGAGTGGATTGCCGTTCCGCCAGAGATGCGCCATCGCCCTACGGAAGTGATATTCATCGCTATGGATGCCCCCGCCAAGCCCCCTTTGAATATCGAGGATGATCCTATCCGTAGTTTTTGTGGTTGTGGCTCAGGCGGTTCTACCGAGCGACTCCTGGAGGAGAGGCAAAAAGATCAGGGGCACGAATAGTGGGCCCTGTTTATCTGCTGGACACCTCTGCCTTGCTCACTGCTCGTGATAAGGAACCGGGTTGGGAGCGGGTAGCTGAGTTGCTCTATGCGGCGTGGGACGGAAAAACTATTTGCTTGGGCTGTTTCATTACTCTGATGGAAGTCTATTACCGGGTCTGGAAAGACGAAAATACGCTGGCTGGGCGGAGCGCCTACCAAGGCTGTTTGGCCTTGCCCATTCAGTGGGTTCATGAGTCCCCTGCCTTATTAGAGCGTGCGGCAATGCTGAAGGCGACACACCGGCTTTCTCTTGCAGATGCCTGGATTGCCGCTGCCGCACTGGAGTCTGAGGCCATACTGATTCACAAGGATCCAGAGTTTGAGTCATTGGAATCTGTTGCACAGGAGCGGCTACCCTATAAATGATTCGCTTCCGGTCGGCCTTTTTGTCCCAAGCAAAAGTTGTATTTTTGGGGTGGGCCGCTGCTGACCAACTGGCAGGATCTTTAGTATCCTGGCGTTAGCCCGGATGCCGCCCTTCGACAGGCCCTTCGGCAGGCTCAGGACACCGCTCAGGACAGCGCTGCGCTCCATCCGGGCTACACACTACCCTCTGTCTTCTGTCCTCTGTTCTCTGAATCAGCCCCCCTTCTTGTCTTCATCCTTGTCGATCAGGGAGATGCCGGACAGGCCGCCGAGTACCTTGCTGTCGTCACCGGCCCCGGCCCCTTCGGCAATGCGCTTGCCGGTCTCCTCGGCGCGGATCTTGAGCTTGGCGTTGGCCACCGAATCGGCGTAGTCATATACCGTCTGCTCCTCGATGATGCCATCAAAAAACAGTTGTACCAGGTGCTGGTCGAAGGACTGCATACCGTAGTTCGTGCCCTTTTCCACCATCTCCTTGATCTCGCCCAGCTCCATTTTTTCGATCAGGTCGGCGATGCGCGGGGTGTTCACCATGATCTCGATCACCGCCTTCTTGCCGCCGCCGATCTTGGGTACCAGGCGCTGACAGACGATGGCCTTGAGGTTCTGCGCCACGCGCTGGGCCAGGGCCTCGCGCTCGCTGCCGTCGTAGAAGCCGAGCATACGCTCGATCGCCAGGGAGGAGTTGTTGGCGTGCAGGGTGGATAACGCCAGGTGGCCGGTGTTGGCGAATTTCAGCGAATACTCCATGGTCTCCACGTCGCGGATTTCCCCCAGCAGGATGACGTTAGGGGCCTCGCGCAGGGCCGATTTCATGCCGGCGCTGAAGGATTCGGTATCGCTGCCGATCTCGCGCTGGGCGACGATGGATTTCTTGTGGTTGTGCATGAATTCGATGGGGTCTTCCAGGGTCAGGATATGGCAGGCCTTGTTGCTGTTGACGTGGTCGATCATGGCTGCCAGGGAGGTGGACTTACCTGAGCCCGTTGCACCCACGACGATGATCAGGCCGTTCTTCTCCATCATTAGCTTCTTCAACACCTCGGGCAGGCCGAGTTGATCGATGGTGGGTACCTCGGTGGGGATCTGGCGCAGCACCAGGGAGATCTCGCCACGCTGGCGGAAGGCGTTACCACGGAAGCGGCCGATGCCGCGATAGGCCAGTGAGAAGTCCAACTCGCCGGTCTTTTCCAGCTCGGCGAATTTCTTTTCCGGCAGATTCTCTCGTACCGCCTGTTCGGTCTCGCCCGGTTGCAGCCTCTCCCCCAGCTGGGCAAAGCCGTTGGGGGTCTTGATGGTGATCTTGGCACCGGTATGGAAAAACACGTCGGCACCGTCGTTTTTCACCATGATCTGTAGGATTTTGGGTAGATCTACGGCCATGAATAATCCCCTTTGTGCATTCAATCGGGCTAAAAGTATCACGCCCAAGAAAGATTGTTTATCCAAATTTTAGCCCGGCCTGGCCCGGCAAATGTACCCGCGTCGGCGCGGCCTGGGGTAGAATGCGGTCTTTTCCACCACAGACCCAGTCAGGAGCAACCATGGCCTACGATAAGATCCAGGTACCCGCAGCAGGCACCAAGATCAGCCTCAACCCGGACCAGTCCCTCAATGTGCCGAACAATCCCATCATCCCCTACATCGAGGGCGATGGCATTGGCGTGGATATCACCCCGGTGATGATCAAGGTGATCGACGCGGCGGTGGCCAAGGCCTATGGCGGCGAGCGCCAGATCGCCTGGATGGAGATCTTTGCCGGTGAGAAGGCGAACAAGCTGTACGGTGGCGATACCTGGCTGCCGGAGGAAACCTTCGAAGCGGTGCGGGAGTTTGTGGTCTCCATCAAGGGCCCGCTGACCACGCCGGTGGGTGGTGGTATCCGCTCCCTGAACGTCAGCCTGCGCCAGGTTCTGGACCTGTACGTCTGCCTGCGGCCGATACGCTACTACGCCGGCACCCCCAGCCCGTTAAAAAAACCGGAGCTGACCGACATGGTCATCTTCCGCGAGAACTCCGAGGACATCTACGCCGGGGTGGAGTGGGCCGCCGAGAGCGCCGAGGCACGCAAGCTGATCGGCTTTTTGCAGCACGAGATGGAGGTGAAGAAGATCCGCTTCCCCGAGACCTCCGGCATCGGCATCAAGCCCGTCTCCCGCGAGGGCACCGAACGTCTGGTGCGCAAGGCGTTGCAGTACTGCATCGACAACGACCGCGATTCCCTGACCCTGGTACACAAGGGCAATATCATGAAATTCACCGAGGGGGCCTTCAAGGACTGGGGCTATGCCTTGGCCAAGAGCGAGTTCGGCGCGGTGGAGATCGACGGCGGCCCTTGGTGTCGCTTCACGAACCCCAACACGGGCAAGGAGATCGTCGTCAAGGACGTGATCGCCGATGCCTTCCTGCAGCAGATCCTGCTGCGCCCGGCGGAGTACGACGTGATCGCCACCATGAATCTCAATGGCGACTATATCTCCGATGCCCTGGCGGCCCAGGTGGGTGGCATCGGCATCGCCCCCGGCGCCAATCTGTCGGATACGGTCGCCATGTTCGAGGCCACCCACGGCACCGCGCCCAAGTATGCCGGGCAGGACAAGGTCAACCCCGGCTCGCTGATCCTGTCGGCGGAGATGATGCTGCGCCACATGGGCTGGGTCGAGGCGGCGGATCTGGTGGTCAAGGCGATGGGCGCGGCCATCTCGGCCAAGACGGTGACCTATGACTTCGAGCGGCTGATGGAGGGGGCCAAACTGCTGTCCTGCTCCGCGTTCGGCGAGGCCATGATCGGGCAGATGTAGCGATATTAAAGCGGTCAGCGGTCAGCGATCATCCGGGGGTTCCGAGCGTCGGCTCGGAGGGCAGCTTTGCTGCCCCACACCCAGCCCAGGTAGGTGTGGGGCACCCTATGGTCCTTGGGTTACACCGCCTCCAGGGAAACGGCGTGCAGGCCCTTGGGGCCTTCGGTGACCTCAAACTGCACCCGCTGACCCTCTTGCAGGGTCTTGTATCCATCCATGGCGATGGAGGAGAAATGGACAAAGATGTCCTGTTCGCTATTATCGGGCACGACGAATCCATAGCCCTTGACGTTATTGAACCACTTGACGATTCCAGTAGGCATGTACAACTCCTATCCACTGTAGGTTTGATTGACGAAGGTTTTTCACGGCCGCGTCTGCGCACGGCTTGAGAAATTCCGCCGCCGATTATAGCGGTATAAAACCAACGGTCAATTTGGCTTCATTTTTGTGACAATCGGGTTGTGGGCAGGGTGCGGCGAACGGCTTGAGTTGACAGCGCTTCGCCCAGCCTACCTTGTTCCGTTACAATCACGCCATGGCCGATTTAGACGACGATGAGCAACAACAGGGTGATCTTGCCGTAGAAGAGGCGAGGCCCGAGATCAAGCAGCCGCCGCTGTTCAAGGTGCTGCTGCTCAATGATGACTACACCCCGATGGAGTTCGTGGTCCATGTCCTGGAGAGCTTCTTCACCATGCGAAGGGAAAAGGCAACGCAAATCATGTTGCATGTACATACCCGAGGCGTCGGCATCTGCGGCGTCTTTACCCGTGAGATCGCCGAAACCAAGGTGCAGCAGGTGAACGACTACGCCCGCGCCAACCAACACCCCCTGATGTGCAGCATGGAGGAGGCCTGATGCTCGGCAAAGACCTGGATTTCTCTCTGGCCCGCGCCTACAACGAGGCCAAGGGCAAGCGGCATGAATTTCTCACCATAGAACACCTGCTGCTGGCCCTGCTGGACAACCCCTCCTCGCTGGAGGTGCTCAGGGCCTGCGGTGCCAATCTGGACCAGTTGCGCGCCGATTTGACCCGTTTTCTGGATGAGACCACGCCGGTGATCCCGGAGCGGGACAAGCGCGACACCCAGCCCACCCTGGGCTTTCAGCGGGTATTGCAGCGTGCCGTGTTCCATGTGCAATCGGCCGAGCGCAATGAGGTCACCGGGGCCAATGTGCTGGTGGCCATCTACAGCGAGCAGGACTCCCAGGCGGTATTCTTTCTGCACCAGCAGGACGTGCAGCGGCTGGACGTGGTCAATTATCTGTCCCACGGCATCTCCAAGCAGATGCCCGAGAGCAACCGCGACCTGTCCCGGCCGGAGCAGGAGGGGGCCGCCTTCACCGCCGAGGACGACGAGCGTGAAACGGCCAGCCCCAGCGCCCTGGACAGCTACGCGGTCAATCTCAATGTCCTGGCCATGCGCGGTCGCATCGACCCCCTCATCGGCCGCAATCAGGAGGTGGAGCGCAGCATCCAGATCCTCTGCCGACGACGCAAGAACAACCCCCTGCTGGTGGGCGATGCCGGGGTGGGCAAGACCGCCATCGCCGAGGGCCTGGCGCTGAAGATCGTCGAAGAGGAGGTGCCTGACGTACTGCTCGATTGCACCATCTACTCCCTGGACCTGGGTGCCCTGGTGGCCGGCACCAAGTACCGGGGCGACTTTGAAAAGCGCCTCAAGGCGGTGCTGGCGCAGTTCAAGAAAGAGCCCGATGCCATCCTCTTCATCGACGAGATCCACACCCTGATCGGGGCCGGCTCCGCCTCCGGTGGATCCATGGACGCCTCCAACCTGATCAAGCCCATGCTCGCCTCGGGCGAGCTGCGCTGCATTGGTTCCACCACCTACGAGGAGTTTCGCGGCATCTTCGAGAAGGACCATGCCCTGGCGCGGCGCTTCCAGAAGATCGACGTGGCCGAGCCCAGCATCGAAGAGACCAAGGAGATCCTCAAAGGCCTGCGGCCGCGTTTCGAGGAGCACCATCAGGTGCGCTACACCGATGCCGCCCTGTCGGCGGCGGCGGAGCTGGCCGGGCGTTATATCAATGACCGCCACCTGCCGGACAAGGCGATTGACGTGATCGACGAGGCCGGCGCGGCCCTGCGCCTGCTGGCGGAGGACGAACGGCCAGAGGTGATCGACATGTCCCATGTGGAGGCGGTGGTGGCCAAGATCGCCCGCATCCCGCCGAAGAGCGTCAGCGCCTCGGATACCGAGGGCCTGAAAAACCTGGACCGCGACCTGAAGATGGTGGTGTTCGGCCAGGATCAGGCCATCGACAGCCTGGTGGCCGCCATCCGCATGAACCGCTCCGGCCTGGGCGGGGCGGAAAGGCCGGTGGGTTCCTTCCTCTTCGCCGGCCCCACCGGGGTAGGCAAGACCGAGGTCACCCGCCAGCTGGCTCGGATTCTGGGCATAGAGCTGATCCGCTTCGATATGTCGGAATACATGGAGCGACACACGGTATCACGCCTGATCGGCGCGCCGCCGGGCTATGTCGGCTACGATCAGGGCGGCCTGCTCACCGAGGCGGTGACCAAGACCCCCCACGCGGTGCTGCTGCTGGACGAGATCGAAAAGGCCCATGCCGATGTGTTCAACCTGCTGCTGCAGGTGATGGACCACGGCACCCTGACCGATAACAATGGCCGCAAGGCGGATTTCCGCAACATCATCCTGGTGATGACCACCAACGCCGGGGCCGAGGTGATGAGTCGCGCCTCCATCGGCTTCACCCATCAGGACCATTCCAGCGACGGCCTGGAGGCGATCAAGCGCCACTTCAGCCCGGAGTTTCGCAATCGCCTGGACAGCCTGGTGCAGTTTGGTGCCCTGGGCAGCGAGGAGATCGCCGGGGTGGTGGAGAAGTTCATCTTTGAGCTGGAGGGACAGCTGGAGGAGCGCCATGTCTCCCTCAGCCTGAGTAATGAGGCCAAGGTCTGGCTGGCGGAAAAGGGCTATGACCCGAAGATGGGAGCACGCCCCATGGCGCGACTGATCCAGGAGCAGATCAAAAAGCCCCTGGCGGAGGAATTGCTGTTTGGCCGCCTCAGGCAGGGCGGCAGGGTCAGGGTGCTGCGCGGGGAGGAGGGCTTGAGCTTCGAGATAGCCGGGCTGATGCAGGAGGCGGAAACGGAACAGCCACTGACCCTGCACTGAGGCACGGGCCGATCAGCGTTCCCGATAGGTGATACGGCCCTTGCTCAGGTCGTAGGGGGTCAGCTCCACCTTGACCTTGTCACCGGTGAGGATGCGGATGTAGTGTTTGCGCATCTTGCCCGAGATGTGCGCCGTGACTACATGACCGTTTTCCAGTTCCACGCGAAAGGTGGTATTGGGCAGGGTGTCGATCACCGTGCCGTCCATTTCGATTACATCTTCTTTTGCCATTACCTGTATTGCTCGGCTGTTTGGAAGCCGCGCATTATAGCACAGTAAGTCTGGGGGAGATCAAAACAGGTGCGCTTCGGCCGCCCACTTAGGCTTCGCTCAGTGAGCCTGAGGTCGTTCCGTTCGCCGGGCAAAGCCGTTCGCCGGGCAAAGCCGTTCGCTGAGCGAAGCCGAAGCGAATGGCCTTGCGCGCAGCCGCTCAGTCCCCCGTGGTCGGCTGCTGTTTCAACAAGGGGCCGATTTCCCAGCTGGGCAGGGGGCGGGAGAAGAGGTAGCCCTGGCCTATGTCGCAGCCCTGTTGGTGGAGGAAGTCCCTTTGCTCCGAGGTCTCTACCCCCTCGGCGACGACGCTGAGCTTGAGCGCCTTGGCCATGGCCAGGATGGATTGGACTATGGCCAGGTCGTCCTGGTTGTGCGGGATCTCGTCGATGAACTGGCGGTCGATCTTGAGCACGTCGATGGGCAGGTGGCGCAGGTGGCTCAAAGACGAAAAACCGGTGCCGAAGTCGTCGATATGGATGGCGATGCCTCGCTCGCGCAGGGCCTCCAGGGTCTTCACGCTGTACTGAAAGTTGGGCATGGCGGCATGTTCGGTGATCTCCAGAGCAAGTCGGCTGGCGGGCATGCCGCTCTCGCCCAGCACCTCGTCGATGAGGCTGATCAGGTTGCTCTGCAGGAACTGGTGGGGCGAGAGGTTGACCGAGATCAGACCGACCTCTGTGCCCTCCTGACCCCAGTGCAGAAACTGTTGTACCGCCCGGCGCAGCACCCAGGCCCCGATGTGTACGATCAGGCCGCTCTCCTCGGCCAGGGGGATGAACAGGTCGGGCGGGATCATGCCCTGTTCCGGGTGATTCCAGCGCAGCAGGGCCTCTACCCCAAACCAGCTGCCGTCGCTGAAGTTCCACTGGGGTTGGTAATGCAGCTCCAGGCGGTCGTGCCTGAGGGCCTCGCGCAGGTCGTTTTCCAGCAGTACCCGTTCGGCGATGTCCTTGTTCAGGCTCAGGTTGAAGCTACTGAAGGTGTTACGGCCACTGTCCTTGGACCGATACATGGCGATGTCGGCATGTTTGATCAGGGTCTCGGCATCCAGCCCGTCATCGGGAAAGCGACTGAGGCCGACGCTGATACTGACATGGTACAGTCGTCCCTCCAGATCGAAGGGCTGGGCCATCAGGTCGAGGATCTTGCCGGCCACCTGCTCCGCCGCCAGCTGGCTGTCCACCCCCGGCAGCAGCATGAGGAACTCATCACCGCCCATGCGCGCCACGGTGTCGTTCTCGCGCAGGGTACGGGCCAGGCGTCGGCTGACCTGCAACAGCAACTCATCGCCAACCGTGTGGCCGAGGGTGTCGTTGATGCTCTTGAAGCGGTCCAGGTCCATGAACAGCAGGGCAAAGGCCCCCCGGTTACGGCGCGCATGGGCCAGTTCCTGGTTGAGCCGGTCCATGAACAGGTGGCGGTTGGGCAGTTCGGTGATGCCGTCAAAATAGGCCAGCTGATGCAGCCGACGGCGGGTGCTCTCCTCGCGGGAGATATCGGAGAAGACGCCGACATAATACTGCGGCTGGCGCTTATCCCCCAGAATGGTGCTGATGCTCAGCCACTCGGGGTAGATCTCGCCGTTGGCGCGGCGGTTCCACACCTCGCCGTGCCAGCAGCCCTCTTGGTTGAGACGATTCCACATATCGGCGTAGAAGGTCGGGGTGTGCTTGCCGGACTTGAGCAGGTCGGGGGTCTTGCCCAGGGCCTGGGCCTGGCTGTAACCGGTGGTCTTCTCAAAGGCCGGGTTGACGTAGCAGATCTTCAGCTGGTTGTCGGTGATCATCACCCCTTCCAGGGTGCTTTCCAGGGCGCGGCCCTTTATCTTCAGTTGCAGGGCCAACTCCTGCAGCTGGCTGATATCGCTCAGGGCGACCAGCCAGGTGGCCTCGCTGCCCTCCAGCGGGTTGCTGATGCGATGCAGGTTGAGCAGTAGGTGCAGGGGCAAGGTGCGCTGTGGGTGGCTAAAGAGCAGGGCCTGCTCCATGGTGACCTGGTCACTGTGCAGCAGGTGGTGCAGTATGCTCAGGTTGCTTGCCTCGACGAACTGGCCCAGCGGGTAGCGCAGCAGCTTGATCCGCTCCAGACCCAGCAGCTGGCACAGGGCATGGTTGCACTCCAGGATCAGCCCCTTGGCGTCCAGGGTGCAGTAGCCCACCGGCGCGGCATCGAACAGCTGGGAGAACTTGTCACGCGAGGCCGACAGCACGGACTGCGTCTTGCGCAGTTCCTCGTTCTGCATTTCCAGCTCGATCTGATGCACGCGCAGGTCGTGCATCAGGCCCTGGATCTGGTGCGGCGTGAGGTGTTCTATCTCATTCAGGGAGGGTGGGGCGGTCAGCTCGCTGGCCTGGGAACGCAGCGACTGCAGGTCGGGGTCGTCGCTCATGCCATGCCTCGGTGATCGACCACCGGCATACCGATGGAGCAGACGCCCGTGGGCCGACGGCTGTTGTCGTAGATGGGGGTGTTGCTCCAATAGACCTGTAGCCGACCGCCGTCGCCCTGCAGGATGGGGTTCTGGTAATTGCGCAGCATGGGGGCATCGCCGCCGATAAAGCCCTCGAACACGCGGCGCACCTCGGCCCGCTGGTCTTCGGGTATGCAGCGCTCGAACCAGGATTGGCCCATGAGGTCTTTACGTTGCCAGCCGAGTTGCTCCAGGAAGTAATCGTTGACGAAGCTGATATGGCCGTTGCGATCCAGTTGCACCGCCACCAGGTCCAGGTTCTCCAGGGTGGAGCGGAACAGGTCCTGGGAGCGGATCAGGGCGTCCTCGGTCTGGTGGTTCTCGGTGATGTCCTTGACCATGCCCAACATGCGCTCCGGCAGGCCCTGCGGGTCCAGATGGACGCGGCCGTTCTCCTCCAACCAGCGCACCTGGCCATCGGGCCAGATGGCCCGGTGGCGCACCGTATAGGGTCGGCTGGGGTCGTCCAGTGAGCGCTTTACCTCTCGCTCCAGGCGCTGGCGGTCGTCCTGCGGCAGAAGGGCGAGAAATGCCTCGTAGCCGCCGGTGAACTGCCCCGGTTCCAGTCCGAACATGGCCTCCACCTGGGGCGACCAGGTCAGTTGATTGTTGCCAATATTCCACTCCCAGCTGCCCAGCCCGGCCGACTCCTGGGCCAGTTTGTAGCGTTCCTCGCTGCGTTGCAGGGCCTCGCGCATCTGCCGGGTGGCGTTGATGCTGACGAAGGTGAGCAGCACCCCAGAGTAGAATTCCGGGCCGATACGGTAGGGGAAGATACGCATCAGATAGGCATTGCCGCCACGGTCGCTGACCTCCTGTTCGACCGATTCATGCTTCTGATTGACCCCCCGCACCAGGCCGTCCAGGTCCACATCGGCCAGGTCGTGGGTGAGGTGGTCGAAGGGGCGGCCTATGTCCTGCTCGATGATGCGCATGAAGTGGGCGATCTCCGGGGTGAAGCGGCGGATCTCCAGGTTCTGGTCGAGGAACAGGGTGGCCACGCGGATGTTGTCCAGCAGGTTGTCCAGGTCGTTGTTGACCTCGGTCAGTTCGGCGATCTTGCTCTGGTGCTCGGCATTCACCGTGTAGAGTTCCTCGTTGACCGATTGCAGCTCCTCGTTGGTGGATTGCAGCTCCTCGTTGCTGGCCAGCAATTCCTCGTTGGTGGCCTGTAGTTCCTCGTTGGAGGTCTCCAGCTCCTCCACCGTGGCCTGCAGGTTCTCGCGGGTGAACTGCAACTCCTGCTCCAGGTCGTTGATGCGCTGCTCCGCCTCCTTGCCCACGTCGTAGGTGAGTACCGGGGTGCCGCGCAGCGGCAGGCCCTGGGCCGCTGGCTGGCCGCTGCTTACCACCTCTTCGATGAATACCGCCAGCAGCACATCCTGGGCCTTGGTCTTGGGCAGCAGGCCGATGCGCATGTTGACCGTGCGGCTGTTGTCCTCATCGCGCAGATGGATATTGCTGTAATGGGCCTCCTGCTGCTTTTTCAGCACCTTTTGCACGCCGGTGGCCAGCGGGATGGCCAGGTCCTTGTGTACCAGTCGGCTCAGGTCGGTGATCATCTTGCCGGAGGGGAAGCGCAGGTAGCTGCGCGCATCGCCGGCCATGTAGAGCAGTTCCATGCCCTCGTTGATCACCAGGGTGAAAGGCAGGTAGCGCTCGCCCAGGCTTTGCAGCAGGCGATCAAGCAGGCGTTCTTCCTCGTGCAGGTTGTGCCGGTAGGCCTGGCCCATGATCATGCTGGCCGGCCGCGACAGGCGGGCACCCACGTCAAAGTGGGCGGCCTGATCGGAGAGGACATCACGCCGCTTGCGGCCACGGGAGCGGTACAGCTTCCATTTGTGGTGCAGCGGCTCGAAGTATTCGGCCATCTCGCCGGTGGTCTCGCTGGAGCCGAGCAGGAGGATGCCGCCGGGCCTGAGGGAGAAGTTGAACAGCTCGATCACGCGCTGCTGCAATACCGGCTGCAGGTAGATGAGCAGGTTGCGGCAGCTGACCAGGCTGATGTTGGTGAAGGGCGGGTCCTTGATCACGTTGTGCTGGGCAAATACCACCATCTCGCGGATATGGCGGGCGATCAGGTAGTCCTTCTCGCGGCGGTGGAAGTATTTGGCCAGAAACTCCGGCGGCACGTCGGCGGAGATGCTCTCCGGATAGATGCCGATGCCGGCGGTGGCGATGGCATCGCGGTCCACGTCGGTGGCGAAGATCTTGATCTCCAGCAGCTTGCCCAGGCGGGACATCACCTCATGGCAGGCCATGGCCAGGGAATAGGCCTCCTCGCCGGTGGAGCAGCCCGCCACCCACATGCGCAGGCTGTTGGACTCGGCCCCCTCGATCAACTCCGGCAGCCATTTGTCGTTCAGCTGCTGGAACACCAGCGGGTCGCGGAAGAAATTGGTCACGCCGATGAGCAGGTCGCGGTAGAGGGTGTCCACCTCGCCCGGATAGCGCTCCAGGTAGCGCAGGTAATCGCGCAGGTCGAGGATCTGATTGACGCTCATGCGTCGTTCGATGCGGCGCACCATGGTGCTGGGCTTGTAATAGGTGAAATCGACCCCGCTCTTCTCCCGCAGCAGGGCAAAGATGCCGTTGGTGCTGTCCTCGTCGCTGAGCAGTACCTCGGACCCCTCCGCCTTGTTGGCGTAGGGGTGCTTGATGTAGGACACCAGCTGTTGCGGCATCTCCTCCGGGGCCAGGATGTAGTCCACCAGCCCGGTGGCTATGGCCGAGCGCGGCATGCCGTCGAAGGCGGCGGTGTCCTCGTTCTGCACCATCACCATGCCCACCTTCTCTTTGATCGCCCGCACCCCGCGGGTGCCGTCCGAACCCGTGCCGGAGAGGATGATGGCCACCGCCTTGTCACCCTGGTCCTCGGCCAGGGAGTTCAGAAAGATGTCGATGGGCAGGTTGATGCCGCCGTGGCGGTCCTGCTCATTGAGCAGCAGCTTGCCGTGGAAGATACGCAGATCGTGATTGGGCGGGATCAGATAGACGTGATTGGGCCGCACCAGCATGCCCTCTTCGGCCCGGCTCAGGGGCATCTCGGTGCGCTTGCCGAGCAGCTCCACCATCAGGCTCTTGTGGTCGGGGGACAGGTGCTGCACCACGATGAAGGCGCAGCCACTGTCCGGCGGCATGTTCTTGAAGAAGGTGTCTATCGCCTCCAGGCCACCGGCGGAGGCACCTATGCCCACATAATGTGATGGGGTGTCCTTGAGATCAGAGGGGGTTTTGGGGGTCATGCGGGGGCTCCGATACCAAGGTCGGGCCGGTTGGCCCTGAATGATTCAGTATATTAGAGGATAATTTTGAATCTGAATAGAATGAATCTACTCATTAATTAGAGTATATTTACTCTATTTAAGCGGGCAGTGCCAATGAACTCAAGCAAGCCGGTCCTACAATCCCACTATCCGCAGCTGTACCTGATCAACCCGGACCGGGTGGGTGCCAGCGTGCTCCAGGGGATGCTGGCCAACGCCGGTATCCAGAGCCGGACCTTCGACTCACCCAGCCAGTTGCTGCAGGCCCTGCCGCTGGCCGCGCCGGCCTGCATCATGTTCGACTTCGTCATGCCGGAGATGAGCGGCCTGCGCCTGTTGCAGTTGCTGCGCCATCAGCAGTGCCTGCACCCCTGCATCCTCAGCGCGTCGCGGGCGGAGCCGGAGCATCTGGCCCAGGCCATGCAGCGCGGGGCCTTCGGTTTCATCAAGCGGCCGCTGCAGGCCCTGGAGCTGATCGAGCTGGTGCAGGCCGCTCTGAGCCGCCATCGGGCGATCCAGCCGCACATCGAAAACGCCCTCGACTACCAGCGCCAGCGCGACCGGCTCAGCCCGCGCGAGCGGCAGGTGTTGATGCATCTGGAGCTGGGCAAATCCGCCCGAGAGACCGCCGCCGAACTCAAGCTCAGCCCGCGCACGGTGGAAAACCATCGCCTGCGCCTGCTGCGCAAGCTCGATCTGAACACCAGCACCGAGCTGATCCAGCGCATAACCACCCTCAACGTACTGCGCGCCACCGGATTGATGGAGTAGGGGTGACATGGGGTCAGGTCTAGAATCATAGCTATTTCCATCTTTGGGTATGAACAGGGTCTATAGCCTAAAATCTAGACCTGACCCTTTTTCGCCAAAATCCCCCTCAATCCCCCTTTGATAAAGGGGGAGGCCAAGCATGTTGCTCTTTGGAGGTAAGAACAGGGCCTAAGGTCTAAAATCTAGACCTGACCCCTTTTTACTACAGCCCGCGCAGTACCATGCCGATGATGCCGCGCAGCTGGGCGGCGCTGGCTCCGGCCTTGGACTGGGTCTTCAGGCCGCTCATGCTGCTGACCAGGTAGTTGGCGGTGGTCTGTGGGTCCAGTTCGGGGTTGATGCCACCTTCCTGCTGGCCGCGTTCCACGGCCGTTTTGAGCACCCGGCGAAAGCGTTCGATGGCGGCGCGCACGTCCTTGGCGATGACCGGATCGGACTGGGCGAACTCACAGGCGGCGTTCATCACCAGACAGCCGCGGCGCTCGCAGCGGTTGCGCGTCTCATCCAGTGCGGAGTGCAGGAAGTCCTCGATAAAGGCGCGGCCTGAGCTGGCTGCGGCCAGGTCCTGGCGCATCTGCTGAGAAAACCGATCACTGTAATGGCCGATGCAGCGGCGAAACAGCTGCTGCTTGCCACCGAAGGTCTGATACAGGCTGCTCTTGGAGATGCCGGTATGGGCCAGCAGGTCGTGCAGGGAGGTGGCCTCATAGCCCTGTAGCCAAAACAGCTGCATGGCGCGCTCCAGCACCTGCTCGGGATCAAACTGTAGGGGACGACCGACCTGCTTGCTCATGGGGTATTTTTGTACCAATGAGTCCTATATGTCAAAGCGGCTTGTCCCTATTGGCTCAGTCTGTCATATTTATTCCGTACCAGTTGGTACATAATCCAATCCTGTCCTGTTCCATCCCGTCCGAATTCGAGGAAATTTCCATGCCCGAATACAGCCTGAGCCCACCCGAATGTTGGCTGGACGAGCACGGTTCGGCGCTCTATCGCTATGCCCTGAGCGCCACCCGCGACAGCCATCAGGCCGAGGAGCTGGTGCAGGATACCCTGGTCACCGCGCTACAGGCCTGTGCGCGCTACAACGGCCAGTCGGCACCGCGCACCTGGTTCATCGGCATCCTGAAGAACAAGCTGATGGATCAGTTTCGCCGCTCGGCCAGGCAGGTCTCCCTGGATGAGGAAGAAGACGATGGCGATTGGGCGGGTGCCTTTAACAGCAGGGGCTTCTGGGCTGACAAACCGGCCGGCTGGGGCAACCCGGATGAACTGCTGGAGCGTAGTGAATTCAGGGAGTTACTCAGCCGCTGCCTGGCCTTGCTGCCGCAGCGCCTGAGCCATCTGTTCTGGCTGCGTGAGGTACGTGGCGAGGACAGTGAATTTATTTGTAAGGAATTGGAGATCAGCCCGACTAACCTCTGGACGATGTTGCACCGGGGCCGCATGGGCCTGCGCAAATGTCTGGATAAACACTGGGCGCAGGGGAGTTTTCGATGCTGAATTGTAAAGACGCCAGTCATCTGATCTCTCAACGCCTGGACAGGCCGCTGGGGCGGCGGGAACGCTGGGGGCTGCGCATGCATCTACTGATGTGCCGCTACTGCCGCCGATTCTCCCGGCAGCTGGGCTTGATTCATCTGGCTCTGCGCAAACTGGGTCGGGAGTCGGAGCAGGCCGAGGAGGGGGCCGAACTCAGTGCCGAGGCGCGTGAGCGCATCGGCAAGGCCCTCAGACGGCAGCAGGGCCGGCCCTGAGGCACCGGGAACAGATATCCACGAAAGCTTTTACGCTTGTTTACGGACCAATTGGTCCATTTTAGTTGATTACACCCAACCACTCATCTTTGGAGATAGCATCATGAAATTGAACAAAACCACTCTGACCCTCGCCCTGGCCGCTACTCTGGGTAGTGCTGGCCTGGCCCAGGCCGCTGCCAATCCCTTTGCCATGCAGTCACTGAGCGGCGGCTACCTGCAGACCGCCGCTGGCGAGAAGGGCATGGAAGCCAAGTGCGGCGGTGACAAGAAGGCCGCCGAGGCCAAGTGCGGCGGCGACAAGAAGGCTGCCGAGGCCAAGTGCGGCGCTGACAAGAAGGCCGACAAGGCCAGCCAAGGCAAGTGCGGCGAAGGCAAGTGCGGCGGCGCCAAGTAAAGGAGGCCCATCCCATGCGTGGCTCAACGCTGCATGGGGTAGGGCTGGGCCTGAGGCGGGAGCTGATCCCCGACCTCAGGCGGTCCATGCCCCGCATCATCGACTTCCTAGAGCTGGCCCCGGAAAACTGGCTGGAGATGGGCGGCAGCTATGCCCGTGATCTGGATGCCATCGCCCGCCAGCGGCCCCTGGTGGCCCACGGACTGTCGCTCAATCTGGGTGGCTTTGCCCCCTTGGACGAGGCCTTTTTGCGGCGCATCAAGGCCTTTCTCGACCAGTATCGCATTGCCCTGTTCAGCGAGCACCTGTCCTGGTGCGCCGATGACGGTCATCTCTATGACCTGTTGCCGATCCCCTTCACCGAGGAGGCCGTGGCCCATGTGGCGGCGCGCATCCGCCGTACCCAAGAGCTGCTGCAACGACGGATTGCCATTGAAAACCCGTCCTATTACATGACCCCGGACATGGCCGAGATGGGCGAGATCGAATTCATCCTGCGGGTGTTGCAACAGGCCGATTGCGACCTGCACCTGGATATCAACAATGTCTATGTCAACAGCCGCAACCATGGCTACGATGCTCGCCAATTCATCGATGCCATGCCGCCCGAGCGGCTGGTCTATATGCACATGGCCGGCCACCATGTGGAAGACGACGGCCTGCTGGTGGATACCCACGGCGCGGCGGTGATCGATCCGGTTTGGTCCCTGCTGGACTACGCCTATCAGCGACTGGGCCTGGCACCCACCCTGCTGGAGCGGGATTTCAACATCCCGCCGCTGGCCGATCTGCTGCCGGAGCTGGGCCGCATTGCCCAACTGCAACAGAACCGGGAGGTGCAGCGTGCAACCGGCTAACCCACTGCATTTCGCCCGTTATCAGGCCAGCCTGGGCACCCATCTGCGCAATCCGCGCCGGGCAGCTCCTGAGCAGGCCCCGCAGCGCCCCCTGGCGATCTACCGGGAGCTGTTATTCAACAACCTCAAGGGCTTTGTCGGGGCTGCCTTTCCCATCAGCCAGGAAATCCTGGGCGAACAGGACTGGGATGCCCTGGTGCGGGATTTCTATCGTCGGCACCGCTGCCGATCGCCGCTGTTTCGCGACATCGCCGGTGAATTTCTCGATTGGTTTGAGCCCCTGGCCGTGGAGCGCTTTCCCCACTGGCCCTTTCTCTGGTCCTTCATGCACTACGAGTGGCTGGAGCTGGCGGTATCCATCAGCCCACAGGGGATCAAGCCGAACCGGATCAACCCCTGGGGGGATCTGCTGCAACAGGTGCCAGTGCTCAATCCCAGCGCCCGGCTTGCCCACTATGCCTGGCCGGTACATCAAATTGGCCCGAACCACTTGCCCGATGCCGCCGCCGAGGCCGGATACAGCTATCTGCTGTTCCGTGATCAGCAGGATCAGGTACGCTTCAATCTGCTCAACCCGTTGTCGGCCTGCCTGATCGAGGCCATAGGCAGCCAACCGGGTTCAGAGCCACGGCCATCGGGCCGGACCCTGCTGCTGCGGCTGGCGGCCGATGCCGGGCAGGATGACAACCCCGCCTTCATCGACGCGGGGGCCGAACTCCTGCGCCAACTCCGCGCCCAGGGCGCGCTGATTGGAACCCAAATTTAAACCCAAGTCTGAACCCGGAGAAACCCATGAACCTACAGCCCATCCCCCTGATACAAAATGCCTTTGGCTTGCTGGACAAGGTTGGCCAATGGCTCGCCCTGCTGCCGGTGCGTCTGTTACTGGCCTATGAATTCTTCGAGGCCGGTCTGGAGAAATTCAATGGAGATAACTGGTTTACCCATATCCAAGAGCAGTTTCCCTTTCCGTTCAATCTGATTCCCACGGAGATCAGCTGGCAGCTGGCCACCTGGACCGAACTGCTCGCCCCTATCGCCCTGGTGCTGGGGCTGGGCACCCGTTTTGCCAGCGTCTCCCTGATCATCCTCACCCTGGTGGCCTGGGCCAGCGTCCATGCCGGGTTGGGCTATAACGTATGCAGCAACGGCTTCAAGCTGCCGCTGATCTACCTGGTGCTGTTCGTGCCCCTGCTGCTGTCCGGCCCCGGCAAGCTGAGCCTGGATTATTGGATCGCCCGCCGCTTGGCCAAGGCCTGAGCCGTGCCAGGTTCGGACGCAGGCATGGAGAGCCGGGTTACCCCCTGGCTGCTGGGGCTGTTCTTGCTCAGTCTGCTGATCCTGTTGGGGCTGGCCCGCTTCGTCTGGCTGGAGGGTCAGGGCATGGCCCGCCAAGTCGATCAGCTGGCGGCCAGGGATCTGGCCCGGCTGGTGCAGATCAACCGGCTGAAATCCAGTTTTCTGGAGCAGTCCCTGGCCCTGCAGCGGCTCTATGCCACGGCGGATACCCAGGACTTTGGCCGTGACCAGCAGGCCCGGCGTGACCGGGTTCAGCGGCAGTTGGATAGCTGGCAGCGGCTCTGCCCGGAATGTGAGCAACTGAACGCCTTGGGTCAATTGCAAGCGCGTTTCGAACAACACTGTAGTGCGCTGTATGAACTGATGCAGGCCAAGCCTATCGATTGGGATGCCGCCCGTACCCAGCTCTATGCCGCCGATGATCTGGCGATGCAGGCCGATGCCCTGCTCACCAACTGGGTTGACGTCATCGAAGACAGCACGGAGCAGGGCCGCCGACAGCTGCAGGCCAGCGCCCATGATCTGGTCCTTGGCGTGCTGGCGGCCAGTCTGGCCATATTGTTGCTGGCTGGTTTTGTTGCCTATTTCAGCTGGCGTCTGCTGGTCGAGGCACGCCTGCGTCGGCGTCTGGCCCTGTTTCCCGAGCGCAATCCCCTGCCGGTGTTCAGCCTGAGTCCCAGTGGCCTGCTCTACGCCAACCCCGCCGCCGAGGAGCTGGCGCAACAGTTGAGTCCGGATGAACCCCAGGTTTCCCGGCTGTTGCCGCCGGATTTGGCCCAGCGGTTGCCACAGTTGCTGGCGCAGGAGGGCTCGGGCAGCTGGGAATATGAGCTGGGCGGTGCCAGCCTGCAGGCCGGGGTGCATTGCATGGCCGATCTGGGCGTCTGCCATGCCTATGTGCGCGACATCAGCGCCCAGCGCCAGGCCGAGCGGCAGTTGAGCCACCAGGCCCTGCACGATGCCGTCACCGGCCTGCCCAATCGGCGCGCCTTTCAGCAGGAACTGACCGATTGGCTGGAGCAGGGCCACAGCGGCACCCTGTTGTTGCTGCACCTGAACCGTTTTCACGCCCTGATCAAGACCCTGGGGCATGGGGTGGGTGATCAGGTGCTGGAAGCGGCGGCGGCTCGTCTGAGCCAGGCGCTGGCGCGGAGCGCCGCCTCTACCCAGCTGTATCGCTTCGAGGGCGAGCTGTTCGTGCTGCTGTTGGCGGCAGAGGATTCCCTGGCCGCCAGCCAGGCGCTGGTCCTGCAGCTGGAGCAGGCCATGGCGCAACCCCTGCAGGTGGCGGGACGTGACCTCTTCTTCAGCCTGGCCCTGGGTGCCAGCCACTTCCCCCAAGACGGGCGGGAGCCTGGTCTGCTCATGCGCCATGCACACAGCGCTCTACAGCAATTATTGCAGTCCAGCGGTCAGGGCCTGCTGCATTTCAACGCGCAGATGGACCATCGCGCCCTGGAGCTGTTGGAGCTGGAGCAGGAGCTGCGCCAGGTGGAACAGCGCGGTGAGCTGGAGCTGTTCTATCAGCCGCAGATCGACCTGCGTCGGGGTCAGGTGGCCGGGGTCGAGGCCCTGGTGCGCTGGCGGCATCCCCGGCGCGGTCTGGTCTCCCCCGCCGACTTTATCCCCCTGGCCGAGGAGACCGGCCTGATCCTGCCCATGGGCGCGTGGATACTGCGCCGCGCCTGCGCCCAGGCCCAGGCCTGGCAGGCGGCCGGGCTGGCGCCGCTGGTGATGGCGGTGAACCTCTCGGCCCGGCAGTTCCAGGACCCCCAGCTACCCGAGCTGGTGCGCCAGGTGCTGGCCGAGACCGGGCTTGCGCCGCGCTGGCTGGAGCTGGAGATCACCGAAAGCGCGGCCATGCAGGACTTTGATCAGGCCATCCGCTGCCTACAGACGCTCAAGGAGATAGGGGTACGCCTGGCGATTGACGATTTCGGCACCGGCTATTCCTCGCTGGCCTATCTGAGCCGCTTCCCGCTGCACAAGCTGAAGATCGATCAGTCCTTCGTGCGCCAGATGGTCAGCGAGGCGGGGGATCTAAGCATAGTCCACGCCGTGGTGGCCCTGGCCAAGGGGCTGGGTCTGGGGCTCATCGCCGAGGGGGTGGAAACCGAGCGGCAGGAACAGCTGTTGCGCGAGCTGGAATGCGACGAGGTGCAGGGCTATCTGCACAGCAAACCCTTGCCTGCCGATGAGTTGGAGCGGTTTTTGCGAGCGCATTGTCCGAAGATTTCAGACTGACGCGCCCGCAAAGGATACCCCCATGTCGCTAAACTCCATCAACGCCAAGGTCATGTTCGGCTATGGCCTGATCCTGCTCCTGTTTCTCGGCAGCGCCAGCCTGCTGTTCGGCCTGGGCAAGGACATTGCCGGCAAAAATGCCGAATTCGTCCAGCGTCAATTGCCCGAATTACAGCGGTTGGAACAGGCCAGCGCCGATCTCAACCGCCTGCACATCGCCGCCTACGCCTACTACGGCACCACCATAGAACATGCCGACTATGAGGCCAGCTACCAGCGGCTGTGGCCGCGGATCAGCCGGGCGCTGGAGCAGTCGGCCGGGCATTCCGCGTTCCTGCAACAGGCCCAGCCCAGTGTTCGGGCAGTGAAAACAGCGGCAAACCGGCTGAAGGACATACTCCATAGCGAAGGCATCGACTGGGACCGGGCGCGGGAACAGCTTGCCGCCCTGCAAGGGGCCATGGAGCGGGTACAGAACGCCCTGGACGAGACCAAGGAGGGACTGGCCAAACAGGCCGCCGCCAATGCCGCCGAGGTAGAGGCGTCCCTGGCCAGTATGCAGCAGGCCACCCTGGCAGCCAGCCTGCTGGTGCTGGCGATTATCGCCCTGGCCTTTGTCATCGCCCGGCGCGGCATAGTCAATCCGGTCACCCGGCTGTCCGCCCAGCTCAATCGCATCGGCCACGAGCGTGATCTGACCCAGCGTATCGAGGTCGTCTCCCGTGACGAACTGGGGGTGGCCGCCGAGGGCATGGACGGCCTGATTCAGGGCTTTCATCAGGGCATGATGAAGATCCGTGACTCGGTGCAGGTGCTGTTGGATGCCATGGGGCAGATGGAGAACCTGGCTGCGGTATCGGAGGACCAGCTTGGCTATTTCTCCGGCCACATCGGTCAGCTGCTGGATCTCATCGGTGGCCTGGAGGCCAGTATCCAGCACGTTGCTGGCCATTCCCGTTCCGCCTCCAAGGCGGCCTTCGAGGGTGCCGGTCAGGTCAACCAGGGCAGTCAGGCCGTCAAAAAGACGGCGCAGACCATCGCCGAGCTGAGCCGCAGCATCGAGTCCTCCTCCAGCATGTTGCTGGAGTTGCGTAATGCCGGCAGCCAGATCGGTCAGGTGGTGGGCACCATCGCCGAGATCGCCGAGCAGACCAATCTGCTGGCCCTGAATGCCGCCATCGAGGCGGCCCGGGCCGGCGAGTCCGGTCGCGGCTTCGCCGTGGTGGCCGATGAGGTGCGTGGGCTGGCCACCCGCAGCCACGACTCCACCCATGAGATCAACCGTATCGTCGCCACCGTGGTGGACTCCATCTCCGCCACCGTGGAGGCCATGGAGGCCAACACCAATATGGCCAATCAGGCCGCCGAGATGGCCAACGCCACGGTGGACTCCCTGGCGCAGATCCAGAGCAGCATTCAGAACCTGAGCGAAGAGAATGCCTCTTTGGCTGGGCTGGCCGAGGAAAACGAAAAGTCCCTGGAGACCATGCGCAGCCACATAGAAGAGGTGCGCCTGGCCAATAGCGCCCTGGTAGATAGCGGTCGCGATACGATTTCCGCCGCCAAGCAGCTATCGGCCCTGTCCGACTCCCTGAATCAGGTGGTGGGACTGTATCGGATTTGATGTTATTTCTGACCCCATCGAGGCGCAAGGGCAAACGGACCGGGGCCTGTAGCGCCGCTCAGGCTTAAGCCCCGCGCCCCTGCTTAAGTTCCAGCACCACCTTGGCCAGGTCGTCGGCATTGTACTTCTGGATGAACTTGTTGGCGCCGGTTTCACGCACCCGATCGACGTTGAACTCGCCGCTGATGGATGAGTGCAGCAGTATGTAGAGCCCTTGCAGCCGGGGGTGGGAGCGGATCGCCTGGGTGAGCATGTAGCCGTCCATCTCTGGCATCTCGATATCGGAGATGACCATCATGTAATAGGTGTTGATGTCCTCCCCGGCGCTGATCTTTTCCTCCAGCAGTTCCAGGGCCAGCCTGCCGTCGGCGGCGGTTTCGCAGGCTATGCCCAGCTGCACCAGGGCGTCGCTGATCTGGCGCCGCGCCACCGAGGAGTCATCCACGATCAGCACGCGCTGATTCTCACTACGCGCCTGACTGCTCAGTTCATCCGACACATGGGTCTGGGCCGGGACGATCTGGTCGAGCACCTTTTCCACATCGAGTATCTCGATCATCTGATCGTCGATCAGGGTGATGGCGGTGACATAGCCGTTTTTGCCGGTGAGCTTGGGAGGCGGCTGCACCCTGTCCCAGTCGGTGTGGACGATGCGGTCCACCTGGCGGATGAGAAAGCCGTGGCGCGAACGGTTGTACTCGGTGATGATGATATTGCCCTGGCCTGGGTCGTTCAGGGGCATGCCGCCAATGGCCTGGGACAGGTCGATAATGGGCATGGCGTTGCCGCGCAGGCTGGCAACGCCGCGAACGCTGGCGTGGGAGCCAAACAGCCGGGTCAGGCGCTGGTAGGGGATGATCTCCAGTACCTTGAACACGTTGATACCGAACAGCTGGGGTTTTTCCAGCCGAAACAGCAGCAATTCCAGGCGCGTGCCCGCCAGTTTGTTGGATTCAAGGACGCCTTGATCAGGATGGACTTGCATGATGGCTTGCCTGTTTGATGCGGCTCTGTGGGGGGCCATTCTACTCTTTTGAGCCCGGTTTGACCCTGTCGGCAGGCCCGCAGCGGGGGCTTGAGTTGGGCCTGCGTCGGTCATCGCGTTTGGCCGGTTTTTTGTTGCCGGTTTTTGGGAATGTCCGCCTGAATTTGTTAGACTAGTCGGCCTTTTTTCTTATTTCTTTAGTAATTAGTAAGTTATAGCCTATGATGCTGACCCAGTCGCAAATTACGCCGGTTCGTGATCGGTTTACCGGGGTAACCCGGTTCAGGGTCTATACCGACCGTCATCTGGATCAGATCGAACCCCTGCTGCGGCTTACCCCTGAACAGCGGTTTGACATGCAGGTGGTGGCCTCGGTGCTGCCGTTCCGGGTCAATCAGTATGTCATCGATGAGCTGATCGACTGGGGCGCGATCCCCACTGACCCCATCTTCCAGCTCACCTTTCCGCAGCGCGGCATGCTTGCCGAAGACCAGTTTCAGCGCATGGCCAGCCTGCACCGGCGCGGTGCCGAGCGGGCCGAGATCGAGCGCCTGGCCTGGCAGATCCGCGACGAACTCAACCCCCATCCGGCCGGCCAGATGCAGCTCAATGTCCCCCGCCTGGACGGCCGTCCGTTGCAGGGCATCCAGCACAAGTACGATCAGACCGTGCTCTTCTTTCCCACCCAGGGCCAGACCTGTCACAGCTACTGCACCTTCTGTTTCCGCTGGGCCCAGTTTGTCGGTGACAAGGACCTGCGCTTTGCCGCCAGCGAGGTGGCCGACCTGCATCGCTACCTGCGCCAGAACCCCCAGGTGACCGACCTGCTGATGACCGGCGGCGATCCCATGGTGATGAAGACCAAGTACCTGGCCAGCTACCTGGAGCCCTTGCTCGGGCCTGAATTTGACCACATCGTCAATATCCGCATCGGCACCAAGGCGCTGACCTTCTGGCCCCAGCGGTTTGTCACCGACCCGGACGCCGATGCCCTGCTGGCCCTGCTGGAACGGCTCAACCGCCAGGGCAAGCACGTTGCCCTGATGCTCCACTTCAACCACTGGCGCGAGCTGGACACGCCCATCTGCGAGGAGGCGATCCGTCGTATCCGCGACACCGGTGCCATACTGCGCAGCCAATCGCCGCTGATCGCCCACATCAACGATGATGCCGAGGTCTGGGCAAACCTGTGGCAGCGGCAGGTGTCCTTGGGGATACAGCCCTACTATATGTTTGTCGAGCGCGATACCGGCTCCAAGCACTACTTCGAGGTACCCCTGGAGCGGGCCTGGAACATCTATCGCGATGCCAAGCAACAGGTCTCCGGCCTGGCCCGCACCGCCCGTGGCCCCTCCATGAGCGCTGGTCCCGGCAAGGTGGAGATCCAGGGCATTGCCGAGGTGCAGGGCGAGCAGGTGTTCGTCCTGCGCTTCATTCAGGGGCGCAACAGCGACTGGGTACAGCAGCCCTTCTTTGCCCGCTTCGACCCCCAGGCCACCTGGCTGGACCAACTGCGCCCGGCGTTTGGCGAGCAGGCGTTCTTCTTTGAAGCGGAATATGCCAAGATGGAGCAAGTGGCAATGGACGCCGAGGAGTAGTCAAACCCACTTTAACCCAGTAGAACCCAGCCCTGATGGACTTCACCCCCAAGGCGATCATCGATCTGGCCGCCCTGCGCCACAACCTGGCGCTGGCCCAGCGGCAGGCCCCGCAAGCCCAGGTGATGGCGGTGATCAAGGCCAATGCCTACGGCCATGGCGTGGAACGGGTACTGCCGGCCCTGGAACAGGCCCAGGGCCTTGCCGTGGCCCGCTGTGACGAGGCCCTGCGCCTGCGCGCCCTGGGGGCGCGCAAGCCGATCCTGGTCATGGGCGGGGCCTACAACATCGAGATGATCAGCGCCGCCGCCGAGCAGGGCCTGATTTTAGCGGTGCATCACCCCGGCCAGATCGATCTGCTGGAATCCCTGCCGAAAAAGGCCCTGCCGCGTTGCGTGCCGAAGATCGACAGCGGCATGCACCGCCTTGGCCTGCTGCCGGAGCAGACGGAGGCGGCCATGGCCCGCCTCAAGGCGCTTAACTGCCTGGGCGAGCAGCCCCTGCTGATGACCCACATGGCCTGCGCCGATGACCCCACCAGCGCTATGACCGACCGCCAATGGCGGCAAATACAGCCCCTGCTGCAGCGCTACGATGCCCAGCTCAGCGCCGCCAATTCGGCCCTGATCCTGAGTCGGCCCGAGATGCAGGGCAACTGGGTGCGCCCCGGCATCATGCTCTACGGTGCCTCGCCCTTCATCCAGCGCAGCGGCCCCGAGGTCGGCCTGCGCCCGGTGATGACCCTGCAGGCACCCTTGTTGGCGGTCAAGTACCTGAAAAAGGGCGAGACCCTGGGCTACGGCGCGACCTGGACCCTGCCCGAGGACATGCCGGTGGGGGTGGTCGGCATCGGTTATGGCGACGGCTATCCGCGCCACGCCCCAACGGGCACCCCGGTATTGCTCAACGGGGCAGAGGTATCCCTGGTGGGTCGGGTTTCCATGGACATGATCACGGTCGATCTGCGCCGCCAGCCCCAGGCCAGGGTAGGCGACTGGGCCACCCTCTGGGGCCGGGGCCTGGCGGCGGACCGCATTGCCCAGGTCGCTGGCACCATCGCCTATCAGCTGTTTTGCAACCTCACCTCTCGGGTGCGCGTGGAGATCCATGGCCAAGGCTAAGACCCAGTATCAGTGCAGCGAATGCGGTGCCAAGAGCCCCAAGTGGGGCGGCCAGTGCCTGGAGTGCAAGGCCTGGAATACCCTGGTAGAGACGGTCGTCGAGGCCAGCCCGGCCAATCCGCGTTTTGCCGGTTATGCCGGAACCGCCGTGGGTCAGGAGGTGATCGAACTGGCAGGCCTTCAGGCCGAGCCCGAGGTCAAGCAGGGCACCGGCATCGGCGAGCTGGATCGGGTGCTCGGCGGTGGCCTGGTACCCGGTTCGGTGGTGCTCATCGGCGGCGACCCCGGCATCGGCAAATCCACCCTGCTGACCCAGACCCTGGCCCAGCTCAGCCAGGGCATGAGCAGTCTCTATGTCAGTGGCGAGGAATCACCGCGTCAGATCGGCCTGCGCGTACAGCGCCTGGGCCTGAGCGCCAACAACCTGCGCCTGCTGCCGGAGACCAACGTCGAGCGTATGCTGGCCATCGCTGGGCGCGAGGCACCCGATGTCATGGTGATCGACTCCATCCAGACCATCTACACCGAGCTGCTGCAATCGGCACCCGGCTCGGTGGCCCAGGTGCGCGAGAGCGCCGCCCAGCTGGTGCGCTTCGCCAAGGCATCGGGCACCACGGTGCTGCTGGTGGGGCATGTCACCAAGGAAGGTGCCCTGGCCGGGCCGCGGGTGCTGGAGCACATGGTGGATACGGTGCTCTATTTCGAGGGCGAGCAGGGCAGCCGTTTTCGCCTGATCCGCACCATCAAGAACCGCTACGGCGCGGTCAACGAGCTGGGCGTGTTCGCCATGACCGACAAGGGCCTGCGCGAGGTCGGCAACCCCTCCGCCATCTTCCTCTCCGGCCATGCCGAGGAGGTGCCCGGCAGCACCGTCATGGTCACCCGCGAGGGCAGTCGGCCGCTGCTGGTGGAGGTGCAGGCCCTGGTGGACGAAAGCCGCCTGGCCAACCCGCGCCGGGTCTGCGTCGGCCTGGAGCAGAATCGCCTGTCCATGCTGCTGGCGGTGATGCACCGCCATGCCGGCATCGCCATGTACGATCAGGATGTGTTCGTCAACGTCGTCGGCGGGGTGCGCATCAACGAGACCGCCGCCGACCTGCCGGTGCTGCTGGCGGTGCTCTCCAGCCTGCGCAACCGCGCCTTGCCCGAGGGCACGGTGCTGTTCGGCGAGGTGGGGCTGGCCGGCGAGATCCGCCCGGTGCCCAACGGCCCGGACCGCCTGCGCGAGGCGGCCAAGCACGGCTTCAAGCGCGCCATCGCGCCCAAGCAGAATCTCTCCCGCGAGGCTGCCGAGGGCATGGAGTTGATCGCCGTGGAGCGCCTGGAGGCGGCGGTGGAGGCGGCTTTTTGAAGTTTGAAGGGTGAAGTTCAAAGGATGAATGGGTAGGTCGGCCCTTAGGCCAGGTCCGCATAGGCCTGCACCCGGTTGCGGCCGGCCCGCTTGGCGGCGTAGAGGGCCTGATCGGCGGCCTCCAGCAGGGGCTCAAGCTCGCTGATCTGTTCCTCATCCACGGAGGCCAGGCCGATGGACAGGGTGAAGGGGATGCTCACCCCGTCGTCCAGGACCAGGGGCGAGTGCTGCACCCGCTGGCGCAGCCGTTCGGCCACCTCTTGCGCCTTGGCTGGCGGGGTGTCCGGCAGCAACACGGCGAACTCCTCGCCACCGAGGCGGGCGATCAGGTCTTCCTCGCGCAGCACGGCGTGACAGAGCTCGGCCAGGTGCTTGAGCACGGCATCGCCCACCGCATGGCCATAGGTGTCGTTCACCTGCTTGAACAGGTCCAGATCCATCATCAGCAGGGACAGCTCACGGGGGTGGCGCTTGCTGCGGCTGATCTCCCGCCGCGCCAGCTGCATGAAATGGTGCCGGTTGAGCAGGCCGGTGAGATCGTCCTGACGGGCCTGGTCGGCCAGTTCCTCTTCCCGCTGCTTGCGCTCATCTATGTCCACCGAGGTGCCGATCAGGCGCAGGGGGCGGCCCTGCTCGTCCCAATCCACCACCTTGCCCCGGCTCAGTAGCCATTTGTACTGGCCATCGGCGCAGCGAACCTGCTGCTCTACCTCATAGTATTCGCTGAGGCCGTCCCGAATCCGCTGCAGGGCCTCCAGGCTGCGGTGCAGGGATTCCGGGTGCAGCACAACATCCAGCCCCAGCCGGGGCCAGTGCTCGGGGTTCGGGCCGTTCGTTTGGTCACGACTGGCGGCATCGGAGTTCATGCACAGGATGCGAAAGCTCCCCGGCGAGACCCGGTTGATGCCGGTCTCCAGGTCATATTCCCAGATGCCATCGCCAGCCCCCTCCAAGGCGAAGCGCAGGCGTTGCTCGCTGATGCGCAGGGCGCGCTCGGAGCGGTGTTTTTCGATGGCGATGCTGGCCAGGGCCGCGTTCTGCTCGATCAGCTGTATATCCTCGGGGCTGGGGCTCTGCGGCGTGGCGTGGTAGATGGCGAAGGTGCCCAGCAGCCGCTCCCCCGCGCCGAGGATGGGTTGGGACCAGCAGGCGGCAAGGCCCGCCTGGCGGGTCAGGTGGCGGAATGCGCTCCAATAGGGGTGGCGCTCTATGTCCTCCACAATCACACGCTTCTTGCGGTAGGCGGCGGTGCCGCAGGAGCCCACCCCTGGGCCTATGGGCGAGCCCGAGACCGCCTGCCGGTAGAACTCGGGCAGGCTGGGTGAGGCGGCATCCAGCAGGCGTTCGCCCGCCTCGTCCACTAGCAGGATGCTGCATTTCATGTCCGGATTGAGCTGTTCAACCGCCAGCACCATGGCACGCAGGATCTGCGCCAGCGGGGTGCCCTTGATGATCAGCTCCAGGATCTGGCTGCGGCTGGTCTTGCGCTGTTGCGACCGGCGCTCCTGACTGATGTCCTGGATGGTGCCGAACATGCCGCTGATGTGGCCCTGGGCATCCCGCTGCAACTGGCCACGGCCATGCACCCAGCAGGGCGCGCCATCGGCCTGGCGGCGGATCAGGTATTGGCGGTCAAAGCCTATGCCCTCGTTGAGTACCTGCTGCAGATAGGCCTGCATCCGTGGCCGCTGTTCTTCGTCAATCAGGCTCAGCCAGCCGTCCACATCACGCGGGTAGTCCGGGCCAATGCCGAAGATGCGGTCCATGTTCTCACTACTGCCCCAGCGGCCGCTGGCCAGGTCCAGCCGGTAATGGCCCAGGTGGGCGATCCGCTCGGCCTCGGTCAGGGCGGCATGGCTGAGGTTCAGCTGCGTCATGTCCTGCTCACGCCGCCGCCAGGCGCGATCGATGGAGCGACCAAGGGTCAGGCAGGCGAGGATGAAGGTCAGGTCCAGACCGGCAATCAGGTAGGCCTTGTGCTGCCAGCTATCCCCGATCAGCCCGGTCTCGCCCTCGCTGGCGGGCGGCAGCAGCAGGATGGACAGCAGGATGACGCTGAGCATGGCCAGGCCAATACCGGCCAACAGGCCCAGGCGGGCCCAGGTCTGGGGGGCTTTGGCAGGTTCGATGTCGTGCGACTGCATAAAAAGGCCTTGGTCTGTCCGGCAGGGTCAGGGTCGCCTGATCCGTGCCTGGGCCTGAGCCTGGGTCTTTGCCCTGCTTCAGTCCGTCGGTTATCGGCCTCCTCCAAGGAAAGTCTAGTCCAGATCAGGCCCTGTTGCCGGATTCTGCCGATTTTTCCGGGCCATTGGGGTATGATCTTGACTTCAAAAACCGCGCCACCATGGACGCCGATTTCCGTCTTCTGTTCGGGGGAAAGAATAATGATCATCGACAGCGTCAAGCGAGCCTTCGAGGTCGCCGCTGTATTCATGGCCCACAGGTCTTATCAGTCCCTGACCCATGCCATGATTCAGTTCCTGGAGGAGTTTGAAGGGGTTGAGGACGTGGCCGCTTATGAGGTGTTCAATGGCGTGGGCCGTAACGGCAGCGCCATCCGCCGCTTTCCCCTCACCCTGGATGAAGACTTTCAGGACCGCAATACCGAGCTGTTGCAGCGTATTCTGGCCCAGAGCAATGGCGGGGTCAGTGCCAACGTGACGGAGGGCTGGGTCTGCCTGGATGTGATCAAGGAAGTCAAGCCGCGCCGCATGATTCTGCTCAGGGGAAGTCTGTCGGAAGAGAACAGATCCATCGTGGAGGGGATCTACGCCATCTATGCCAGCCAGGTGGCCCTGCTCGACTCCAAGGAGCGCGATGCCCTCACCGGCCTGGCCAATCGCCAGAGCATGGAGACCACCATCAACGACATTATCGTCTTCTATCGCAACAAGGAGTCCCGCAAGGACAGGCGCTACTCCTGGCTGGCGCTGTTGGATATCGACTTCTTCAAACGGGTGAATGACGAATACGGCCATCTGTATGGCGATGAGGTGCTGCTGCACTTTGCCGGCCTGATGGAGCACAGCTTCCGCCACACGGATTTTCTGTTCCGCTTCGGCGGCGAGGAGTTCGTGGTGATAGTCAACAACTGCGACGAGGCCCAGGTCAGCGCCATCCTGGAGCGCTTTCGCCAGCAGGTGGAGGCCTATGAATTCCCCTCGGTGCGCATCACGGTGAGCATTGGCTATTGCATGATCGACCCCATAGCACCACCGACATTGCTCATCGAACGGGCCGACCAGGCCCTCTATCACGCCAAGGACAAGGGCCGCAACCAGGTGATCAACGCCGCGCAGTTAGAGATCAAAAGGGCCAGCGCCGCCCGGCAAGAGGTGGAGTTGTTCTGAAGCCGGGCAGCCTGTGTTACTGGGCCGGGGTGGGCTGATGCAATTGCCGTTTGATGGCGCGGTAGCGCCAGGCGGCCTGGGCCAGTTGATACCAGAGCAGCAGGGCGGAGGCCGCCAGCAGCAGGCCGCCAAGCCGGGTTGTGATTGGGCTTGACCAGAGCGCGGCGGCCACTAACAGCGACAGGGCCAGACCGTGCAGCAGCAGGTGCAGGCCGGGCAGGCGGCCACCGATAAAGCCGTGCATGCTGGGCAGGCGCACGTCCTTGCGCCTGAGTCTCACCTTGAGGGTCTGCAGGTGGTACCAGCTGAGAAAGGGCAGGATCTTGAATAGGGTGCCGGTGGTGAAGGAGAGCCCGGCACCAACGATCAGCAGCACGCCCAGCAGCGGCGCAGGGCCTTGCGTGATCCAGCCCATCACCGCCAGCAACAGGCTGGCCTGACCCAGCCACCAGAAGCCCAGACTGGGGTCTTTGCGCGCCCGCTGGCGGCGCAGCAGGGCGATAAAGCCATCGATCATGGAGAAGGCAAACAGCAGGCCCAGCCCCAGGGCCAGCAGGCGGCCCAAGGGACCGGTCGGGTCGTGCAGCAGGGCCAGGCTGAACAGGACCAGCAGGGCGGCGACCAGACCGGCCAGCAGCATCTTCTGCCAGCGCCGGCGGCTCGGGGCCAGGTAGAACATGGGGATCAGCTCGCCGCCGATAGCCAGTAACAATAGCCCCATCCAGCCGACCAGGCCCCAGCTCAGGTGCAGGTCGGTCCAGGCCTTGCCCAGATCCAGCCCCAGCCCCAGGTCCGCCCCCAGCCAGCCCTGGCGCTCGGCCACCAGGCCCAGGCCCAGCAGCAGGGTGACGCCCAGGCACAGCACCGCCAGCACCAGCGGCAGGCGCAGGGGCGAGGCCAGCCCGGACCGGAGCAGGGCCTGCAATACCCGCAGGATAAACAGCAACAGCACGCCAGCGGCGAGCAGGGCACCGCTGAGCAGGGCAGCCTGGTCCAGGCGATACAGGCCATAGGCCAGCAGCAGCGCGCCCAGGCCCAGGCCCAGGGCCATCGGCAGGGCCAGGCGGGGGGAGATGCGGGCCGGTGCCCCGACCAGTACCGCCAGCAGTTGTAGCAGGGCACCGCACATGATGGGGGTGAGAAAGCCGAGCAGCAGCAGGTGGGCCAGGGCCAGGGCGGCGGGGGTCCAGCGCGAGGTCAGGGCGGTATCGGCCTCCAGCATCAGCAGCAGCCCGGCCAGCCCGGCCAGTGCCGGGGCGGTGAGGAAGAAGCTCAGGGGTACCGCCAGGGGCGGGGATTTGGCCAGGTCCAGGCCGGAGGTGTTGAGCATTTAGCTATCCGTCCCGGCCGCGTCGGCCGGGGCTGGGCCCATGGCCTGGGGCCAGATGAGAATGTCGTATTGCTCCGGCCCCAGCTGCCGGGTGCGCCAGCTGTAGTCCAGGTCATGCAGCATGGGGTAGAGGGGCAGGGGTTCGCGCCGGTGGCGCACCCTGAGCCAGTCGCCCTGGGGCAGGTCCGCCAGCCGATCTAGGATCTGTTCCATCGGCTCGGGCGGTTGCAGGGCGCTGACATCAAGCCGCTGTTCCATCCTGGCTGGGCTGTTGGCTGAATTGCTGAATAAGCTGCTCGGCCTGGTCGTCAAGCATGCGATCGGCCATCAGGTAGAGGATCTGCTCTTCCTTGGCGTTGTGCTGTTGCAGCATGATCATCAGGGTGTCGCAGTGGCCGGCAAAGGCGTTGCGGTCCTGCTGTTGTATGGCCTGCTGCAGGTCTTCGATCAGCTGGCGCATGTCGCTGTGCTCCATACGCATCACCTGGGTCGGCCCCTGGCTGTGGCCCATGGCCTGCTCCAGGGCCGGGAACAGGGCCTCTTCCTCTATCTGGAAGTGGTGCAGGGTGTCGCGGATGAAGGCATCGCTGGACTGCCTTGCCTGGGTCCAGTCACCCCGTTCAACCGCCTGCTCAGCGGCGGCAAACAGGCGGTCGCAATGACCGTGCTGGTCTTTGAGAAAATCGGAAATGAGCATGGAGGGGCCTTGGTTATCAAATGGTTAGGAAGTGGTGCGATGCACTATTATGCGTCCCCCGATGGTGCTGACCTTGATCTAAGTCAGAAGAACAGGGGTATCCTAGATCCGACAGCTCCCCAGGCCCTCGCCCATGCGCAGGGCCTGGCCTTGGTTCAGGTCATCGCGCCAGCTTAGGGCGTCCTCGGGCATGAGCAGGATCACCGTCGAGCCCAGGTTGAAGCGGCCCATCTCGGCACCGCGCTGGAGTTGGATCTGGGTCGCAGGCGTTGCATAGGGCCAGCGGCTGATGCGCAGATCGGCCGGGGCGACGGTGCCGGCCCAGACCGTATCCATGCAGCCGACAAAGATGGCGCCGACCAGGATCAGCGCCATGGGGCCGACCTCGGTGTTGAACAGGCAGACCAGGCGCTCGTTGCGGCTGAACAGCCGGGGCAGGGTGCGGGCGGTGCGGGGGCTGACGCTGAACAGCCGACCGGGGATGTGGATCATCTCCTGCAACTGGCCGCTCAGGGGCATGTGTACGCGATGGTAGTCCCCTGGCGAGAGGTAGATGGTGGCGAACTGGCCGCCCCGAAAGCGCTCGGCCAGGTCCGCGTCGCCGCCGAGCAGTTCGGCCAGGGAGTAGTCCATGCCCTTGGCCTGGAACAGGCTGTCGCCCTGAATCGCGCCAAAGGCGCTGAGCTGGCCATCGGCGGGGCAGGCCAGCTGGCCCTCGGCGCAGATGGGCCGGGCATCCGGGCGCAGGGCGCGGGTGAAAAAGGCGTTGAAATCGACATAGTCCACCGGGTAGGGCGATTGCGCCTGGCCCATGTCCACCTGGAACAGGGGGATAAAGCGGCGGATCGCCCAGTCCTTGAAGGGTGCCCAGCGCCAGCGGCACAGCATCCATGCCAGGCGCGATAGCAGGTGATGGGGCAGCAGTTGCAGCAGCAGGACAAACAGGCGGTCAACCAGGGGGTGGTTCATGGCTCGAAATGCTCAAGGATGGATCGGAAGTCGCGGGCCATGGTAGCCCCTGAACCGATGCCGGTAAAGACGGCCTGCAGCCTGGCCTGGGGGTTGACCAGAAACAGCAGGTTCTGGCCCGGACCCAGCTGCCAGTGGCGGTAGAGGCGCTGGCGTTGCTCGGCATCCAGCTGCCGGGGCTGGATGAAGGGCGGCAGGGGCAGCTCGCATGGCTCTAGCAGCCAGACGCGAAAGCGCCCTTGCAGCCTGGCCTCATCGGCCAGGCGGTTATGGGCGCTGATCAGGCGTTGCAGATCGGCCTCGCCCAGGGGGCCGCCCCAGAGCAGCAGCCAGTCGTCCACCGCCTGGGCAAAGGGCAGGGCCTGACCGTCCTGGCGCAGGGCAAAGCGCGGCAGGGGCTGGGCCGGGCTGAGCAGCAGGGCCTGGAGCTGGGGCAGGTCCGGGGCCTTGTAGCGGTTACCCAGCCAGTAGCTGAAGACAAAGAGCCCCACCGCGATGGCAAAGGCGGCCAGGCGGAAGGCCGGGCCTTTGGAGGGACGTGGGCGCTTGGTGGCTTGCATGACGGCGATTATCGCAGGCTAATGAAAACTTCATCTTTACGGGTTATCATCCCGTTCGTTCGGTTATTCGTTCGATCACTTTAAACCTGAAAAGGGCATTTGGCCACGGAGTTCTGGAGTAAGCAGAGTAAATTCAATGCCTTCCAGGTGAATGCCATTGATAATGCAGCATTTGGCTGAAAATACACTGCGCTTTCCCTGTCTTTAGTGGCTTAATTGTCGAATTTAGGTTCAAACAAGCATGGGCAGACAATGAAGATAGCGGTCCCAAAAGAATCCAGGGCAGACGAGAGTCGAGTGGCGCTGACCCCGGAGATGGTAAAAAAACTGCGCGCCAAGGGCTTTGAGATCGGTCTGGAGCAGGATGCTGGCCTGGCGGCCGGGTTCGATGATGCCGCTTACCAAGAGGCAGGGGCGCAGATCCTGAGCCCGGACGAGGCCTGGTCCGGCGAGCTGGTGATCAAGCTGCGCAAGCCCAGCCTGGAGGAGGCGGGTCGGCTGCGGGAGGGTGCCGTTCTCATCTGTCATCTGGAGCCCTGCACCCAGGACGAGGTGATCCGGGCCCTGCTGGCGAAGAACATCAAGGCCATCGCCATGGAGCGCATCCCGCGCATCTCCCGCGCCCAGTCCATGGACAGCCTCAGCTCCCAGAGCAACATCGCCGGCTATCGCGCCGTGATCGAGGCGGCGGCCCACTACGGTCGCTTCCTGCCCCTGATGATGACCTCCGCCGGTTCCGCCAAACCGGCCCGGCTGGTGGTGCTGGGCGCTGGGGTGGCGGGCCTGCAGGCCATAGCCACGGCGCGCCGCCTGGGTGCCGATGTGCATGCCTACGACGTGCGCCCGGAGACCCAGGAGCAGATCGAATCCCTGGGTGCCAAGGCCATAGTCCTGGACCTGGGTGAGTCAGGCTCCGGCGAGGGCGGCTACGCCAAGGAGCTGTCCGCCGAGGCCAAGGCCAAGCAGCAGCAACTGCTGGCCGATGAGCTGGCCAAGGCCCATATCATCATCACCACAGCACTGATTCCCTGCCGCCCGGCACCGACCCTGATCACCGAAGAGGTGGTGCAGCGCATGCGTGCAGGCTCGGTCATCATCGATCTGGCCGCCGCCAACGGCGGCAACTGCCCGCTGACCGAGGCGGACAAGGTGGTGGTCAAGCACGGCGTCACCCTGGTGGGCCACACCAATTATCCGGCCATGGTGGCGGCCGATGCCAGCAACTTCTACGCCGGTAACATCAAGAACCTGCTGGAGATCATGGTGGAAAAGGGCGAAAACGGACTGCTGCTCAAGGACCTGGATCAGGACGAAATCACCAAGGCCGCGCAGCTGCGGGCCGAATGAACCCCTTGGGACGCAGAGAACGCAGAGAAGCGCAAAGCACGCAGAGAATTAACTGAATGGCTCTGCGATCTCTGCGCTTCTTTGCGCCCTCTGCGTCCTTACTTCAACTGAGGAACTGACATGCCTGATTCACTGATTGCCCTGTACGTCTTCGTGCTGGCCTGTTTTATTGGCTACTACGTGGTCTGGGGGGTGACCCCGGCGCTGCATACCCCCCTGGTGGCCCTGACCAATGCCATCTCCGGCATTGTGCTGGTGGGGGCGCTGCTGGTCACCGGCCTGGAAGAGGTGGGCACCCTGGCCGAGATCATCGGCTTTTTCGCCGTGCTGCTGGCCTCGATCAACGTCTTTGGCGGTTTTCTGGTGACCAACCGGATGCTGTCCATGTTCAAGAAGAAAGCAAAATAAGGGGCTCCCATGGAACTGTCTGCCAACACCCAGGCCCTGGCCTATCTGGTCTCCGCCGTTCTGTTTATCTTCGCCCTCAAGGGCCTGACCCATCCGCGCACCGCGCGGCGGGGCAACTTTCTGGGCATGGCCGGCATGGCCATCGCCATCATCGCCACCCTGATGGGGGCGAACATCAGCTCCTACGGCTTTATCGTGGCCGGCGTGGCGGCGGGCGCGGTGATCGGCTCGGTGGTGGCCTTCCGCGTACAGATGACCGCTATGCCGCAGCTGGTGGCGGCGCTGCATAGCTTTGTCGGCATGGCGGCGGTGCTGGTGGCCCTGGGTACCTTCATCAACAAGCGTGCCGCCGGTGAACTCAACGGGGTGCTGATGGGCGAGCTGTCGGCCGGCATCATCATCGGTGCCATCACCTTTACCGGCTCGGTGATCGCCTTCGGCAAGCTGCAGGGTATCCTCAGCGGCGCGCCGGTCAAGTTCAATGGCCAGCACGCCCTCAACGCGGTGCTGGGCCTGGCTACCCTCGTTCTGGGGGTGCATTTTGCCCTGACCGGCAGCATCAGCTCCCTGGTATTGATGACCCTGCTGGCCTTTGTCATCGGCGTCACCCTGATCATCCCCATCGGCGGTGCCGACATGCCGGTGATCGTCTCCATGCTCAACTCCTATTCGGGCTGGGCGGCGGCGGCCACCGGCTTTACCCTGCACAACAACCTGCTGATCATCGTCGGTGCCCTGGTGGGTTTCTCCGGTGCCATCCTCTCCTACATTATGTGCAAGGCGATGAACCGCAGCATCATCAACGTGGTGTTCGGCGGTTTCGGCTCCGGCGATGGCGGTGGTGACTCGGGTGCCGGTCTGGCGGCGCAGAAGGGGGTCAAGTCGGCGGCGGTGGAGGACGCGGTGTATTGGATGGAGGATGCCAACAAGGTCATCATCATCCCCGGCTACGGCATGGCCGTGGCTCAGGCCCAGCACTCCTTGAAGGAGATGATGCAGTTGCTGGAGGCGCGCAACGTCGAGGTCAAGTTCGCCGTGCACCCGGTGGCCGGGCGTATGCCGGGGCACATGAACGTACTCCTGGCCGAGGCCGACATCCCCTATGAGAACGTGCTGGAGATGGACGACATCAACCCCGAATTCCCCAGCTGTGACGTGGCCCTGGTGGTAGGGGCCAACGACGTGGTCAACCCGGCAGCCAAGACCGACCCCTCAAGCCCCATCTACGGTATGCCGATCCTGGAGGCGGCCAAGGCGCGGCAGGTGTTCTTCCTCAAGCGCTCCATGCGGCCGGGCTACTCCGGGGTAGATAACCTGCTGTTCTATCAGGATAACTGCTCCCTGGTGTTCGGCGATGCCAAGGACACCATCGAGGGTATGGTGAATGCGCTCAAGGGCGCGGGACATTAAAGTTTGAAGTTAGAAGGGTGAAGCTTGAAGGAATCTGGCCTTTGGTCGGTTGTTGAGAAATCAACCGGGTTTTTCTTGCCACCGAAATGCACAACGAAATATCAAAAATTTTAGGGCGCAGCGTTGTAAAGTTGTTCGCGGGCGTAGTGTCGGCATCCCAGGCAGGCCGTCCATGAAGATTGGGGATCTGCTTCAGGCACTGAACAACGTCCAGGTGGATTATGTACTGGTGGGTGGCCTGGCGGTGCAGATGCACGGATTTTTGCGGGCCACCATCGATATCGATCTGGTTTTGGCCATGAATGAAGCCAATCTGGAACGATTCATCCAGGTGGCCCAGGGCTTCAACCTGGTTCCGGTGGTCCCTGTGCCCCTTGCTGCATTGAAGGATAAGACCCAGGTCGAGGAATGGTACCAGCACAGGAATATGCTGGCCTTTGCCTTGAGGGAGCCTGCGGCCACAGGCATGGTCGTAGATGTAATGATCAGGCCTGAGCCGCCATTCGAGAAGCTGTTGGCCGATGCCACAAAGGCACAACTCTTTGGGCAGGATGTCTGGATTGCCTCTATCGAAGATCTTATCAGCATGAAACTCAAGGCCAACCGTCCCAAGGACCACCTGGATATAGAGGCCCTGAGGAAGATCCTGCGCGGAGAAGACCCCAATGCCTGAGCCCAAGACCATCCCCGAAGAGGTCCTGCTTGCCCGTATCGAGCAATCGGAGCAGATGCGCGCCTTCTGCATCCAGGTCTGGCGGGAGAACCCGCAACTGGCGCGGCAGGCCGGTGAGCGCGTCAGGCAGTTGATGCAGGCGTTGCCGGAGCCACCAGCGCCCGCCTCAACCCCTAAGTAGATCAGGATTGGGTCAGCACCCGCTCGGGGATCATCCTTGTATTCTTGGCGATTGCCAGCTGGCGCAGCAGCTGGCGTTTTTGCCCTAGTCGTTGCGGCGGGTTCAGCTGCCCCAGAACCCATTGTCCGAGTGTCTCCGGGTCAGGCCGCTGGCGCAGGTCCCGGACCTGAAACCAATCGCTGTAGGGTGGTCGCAGGGCCGGGGCCTGGTTGTCGGCAACCACCAAGGCCAGGCCCGGCAGGGCCATGTAGGCCAGCTCCAGCAGGGTGGAGCCGGCAGCGGTGATGGCCAGGTCCGCCTGCTGCATCAGCCGGGCCATCTGCTGGCTGTCCTGGTGCAGACTCAGCCGCTGCGGATAGTCCTTGGCCAGCCTCTGGGCCTGTTCCTTGCCGCTTGTCGCGGCCGCCCCCATGACCAGATCGATGTGCAGCCCAGGCTGCCTGTCCAGCAGTAGCCGGGCCAGGGCCGGGCCCAGGTTGAGTATGTCGCTGCCGCCCAGGCTGATCAGGATACGTCCGGGTGCCGCTGCGGGGTCCGGGGCAGCGACTGGGTCGGGCCGTGCCAGGCGCAGGAATTCCTGGCGCAGTGGGGCGTATTCCATGCCCAGCAGGAGCCGGGCCTGGGGGGCGCGTCGGCGGTAGTCCTCGGGCCTGGCCTGGGGGCTGCTGTTGAGTACATGGCTGGCGTACAGGGGGCGGTCGTCCTGGGCGTCGTCCAGGGCCAGGGTGGCCTCGGCCAGCTGGGCCAGTTGGCGGCGGTAGGCCGGGGTGAACTGATAGCCGTCCAGGACCAGCAGTTGCGCCCGCAGGGCCTGCAGCCGGGATTGCGGGTCCGTGCCGGATAGGGCCAGGGTGCCCAGGCCGGTGCGCTGCGCCCGTTGCAGCAGGGTCGGCGGACACTGCGCATAGGCCAGGGTGCAGTCATGGCCCTGATCCAGAAACAGCTCCGCCAGGGCCAGGCAGCGCATCAGGTGCCCGGTGCCTATGCGGGGGCTGGCATCGACGCGGAATATGACCTGTGCCGGGCTGGACAACTCAGGTGGGCTGGCCGGGCGGTTCGGCCGCCATGGTCTGTTCGGCGAGACTGCGGAAGTGAATCAGCTGGCCGTTGTTGGGCAGGCGCGTCAGCATTTCCTCGCACAGGGTGCGCAGCTGATCGGCATAGCCCAGATCCAGCATGATCCTGCCCAGCTGGGGGATGACCGAGGCGTCCGAGGGGTGGTGCTCCAGATAACGGGCGTAGCTGTCGATGGCGTCCTCGTACTGTTGCAGGGAGCTGTGCGCCTCGGCCTGGACCCTGAGGTATTTGGTGTCGATCTGCGCCAGGGCATCGATGGCGAAGAGGACGTTCTCCAGGTCTTTGTGCTCGATGCAGATCTGGGCGATCTGCTGCAGGGCCTCCTTGAGGGTAGGTGCCTGGTCGATCTTCAATATCTGCTGATAGGCATCCAGGGCCTCCTCTGCCTGGTCGTTCAGCTCGGCGCTCATGCCCAGACAGAGCAGGCGATAGGGCCTGGCCTCCTTGGGATAGTGCTGCAGCAGATCGGCCAGGGCCTCCATGGCCTCCGGGTCGCGCTGGCGGTAGAACCTGTGGGCCAGCAGGCTGACCGATTCGAACACCTCCTTGAGCTGGGACTGGGTCCAGCTGGGCGCGCCCTGCGGCGGATCACGCTGGACCTGGTCCAGTAACAGCTGGGCGCAGCGCTGCACGGCCTGTTTCCAGTCGTCGTCCAGGGCCTGGAATTTTTCCGGGTAGGCCTGCATCCATTTGTAGCAGATGCCGTCATAGCCGTAACTGGCGGGCAGGGGCAGACCGGCCAGGTATCTGCCCCAGTCGAGTACATTGACCCCTTCGCTGACATCGGCCTTGGCCTCCTCGCGCAGTAGCTGGATCTTTTTCAGCGGCTGGTCGATGAGGCGCTTGGTGGCGGCTATGGATTTCTCATACAGCTTGAGATACCAGTCCTGACCCTTGATGCCAGAGGAGGCCTCCTCGCTCTCCAGCACCATGGAGATCTCGGCAAAGTCGATCCAGTGCAGCTGTTTGACGTAGTCGGCCAGGTCGTCCGTGCCCAGTTTGCTGGTGATCTTGCGTAGCTTTTCAAAGGGGTTTTTGTTGTTGCGCTTGCCCTGTTTGATCTGCTCCAGCAGGGTCTTGCCCAGGCGTACCTGCTTGAGCAGGCCATCCAGCCGCCGCTGGGTCTGACGCAATTCCTTCTCCAGACGGCCCCAGTAGGCTTCCCGGTCGGCATCGCCCAGGGCCTGATCCAGTATCTCCCGGGCGGTGCCGTCCAGGGGGGGTGTAGGGATCTGTTCGATGGGCAGGTGTTCAACCGCCTCGATCTGCATGGAGTCGGGGCTGGGGTTGATCAGTACCGCCCCCTGCATGCGAAACAGGGTGGCCTGAAAGGCGATGCCACGGGCCGATTCAAGATAATCTTGGGTGGTGAAGACCACCCCGCCGTCGTTGGTGGTGGCCTTGAACAGGCGCGGATTGATGGAGCGGGACAGGTCGGCCGAGCCCTCGGCATAGACCCGGCCGCTCTTGCTGTGGCAGAGGTCCACCCCAAGCAGGACGATCTGGCGGCAGCCCAACCAGAAGGCGGTGGTGATGGAGGCGTTGCTGACGGTGATGTCGTAGCTGTCAATGTAGCCCTCATTCAGGCTGGAGTTCCAGGGCAGGCGCTCGCCCAGCATCAGCTTTTTGCCCGGCCAGATACTGGTCAGGCTGTGGTCACAGTAGGCGGGATAGACAAAGACGCTGTGCTTGCAGCGCAGCATGGGCAGGCTTTGGCGGTAGTTGATGGTCTGCGGGTCCAGGCTGACGATGATATCCGGCTCCACGCCGTACTTGAGCAGGCTGGCGGCGATGCGCGAGATGGCAATCAGGACCAGATCGGCCCGGTGCGCCTTGATCCAGTCCATGAATCCGGTCATCGAGTGGCCGGCGGCGAAGACCACGGCGGTCTTGCCGGGGAACAGGTTCTGGATCAGGGGGGCGCACTGATAGGCCTCGGCGGCATTGAGCAGGCGGTTGGTCAGGTGCTTCTGCTGATTGCCACGGCCCTGGTGATAGAAGGCGCGGGCATTGACCTCTTCCTCGAATTGACGATGCAGCTCCTGATAGCGATCCAGATGGCCACGCATGGAGGCCACCGATTTGTGCAGCAAGACATGACCCAGGTAGAAGTAGAACACCTCGCCCAGATCGGACTGATCATTGAGCTGGCCAAAGGGGTCGTCCGGCGGGCACAGCAGGATGCGCTCGCTGTTGCTGCGGCAAACCCCTTGGATCAGGGGGAACAGATCCTCTGCCTCAATGAACAGGTATCTGGCCCCCTCGGGTATGCCCCGGTATTCGACAAAGGCCGGTAGCAGGCCCGAGTCCGTGCCTATCACCACATGCAGGTGATGGGGTTCGAAGAAGCGTGCGTCCAGCAGGGCGGGAAACACCTCTGCCGCCGGTTTCTCGGTAAAGTCCTCGCGGTTTACCGAGTACAGATAGTCTTCGCCAAAGGGATTGGTGAGGAATTCTTCCGCAGTTGGGTTCATGGCTGGTCCTGGTGGCGCAGCGGGCTATCTTAACGTGAAATCCGGGCCAGCGGCCAGCGCTCGGCCCGGTATGGCGCGGGCTCGGCGGTGAAAAAAATACTCAAGGAATCCCGTCTCGGGCCGTTACAGGTCACGGAAGCGGTAAATGTGGTTTTTCAACGGCATATCCGCTATGAGTTAAACAGCCAGGTAAGAGCGACCTAGAGTGGCGCTCAGGCTAATTGAGGACACGACAATGGCACTTGTAGTAAACACCAACGTTCATTCGCTGGCTGCCCAGCGTAATCTTACCCGCACCATGTCTGATCTTGAGACAGCGATGCAGAGACTTTCTTCCGGCCTGAGAATCAATATGGCCAAGGACGACGCCGCCGGCCTGGCCGTGGCGCAACGCATGGAGGGCCAGGCGCGCGGCGCTGCCATGGCCCAGCGCACCATAGGTGATGGTATCTCCTACCTCGGCATTGCCGACAGTACCCTGAGAAATATCAACGATTCATTGCAGCGCATGCGTGAATTGGCCATACAGGCGGCAACCGAGACCTATACCTCCTCCGATCGCCTGAAGATGGAGGTGGAATTCCAGCAGCTGCGGGCTGAGATCAGTGGTTCTGAGGTACGTGGTACCTTCAATAGTCGGCAGGTGGTTGGCAATAGCGCCGTCAATGTGGTTATCGACTCCAACGCAGGCCGGATCACAATCAGTGGCGGGCAATCCGTGGCCCAGTATTTCACCACCAGTCTGGCTGCAGGGGGCATTCTGACCCTGTCAGGGGGAACGGGTGCCAATGCCGTCAGCTCATTACAAATGATCAGCGGTGCCCTGGAGCAACTGGCCTCCAGCCTGGCCAGCGTCGGTGCCTACCAAAGCCGCATGGAGAAGGCCCTGGGCAACGCCATGGCGGTGGAAGAGGCACAGTGGACCGCCCGTGGCCGCATCATGGATGCCGACTTTGCCAAGGAGACCTCGCGCATGACCAGCGCCCAGGTGGTTCAGCAGGCGGGTGTATCCGCCCTGGCTCAGGCCAATCAAATACCACAGATGGCCTTGGGGCTACTCCAATAAAGGCTAATCTACCCGGTTTATACAGGGTCCTCATGACTCAGGGATGAGTCTCCTTCTTTGCCCGGCAGCGCTCTGCCGTGCCCGTCAGAGGCGGGTCTGGGGCTATGTTTCGCTTCAAGCGAGTCCAGGCCTGTTGGGCCAGTGGTACTCGCCAGGGCTGCCCCCTGCCCCATCCGATTCCAATCCAGGGGAGTCGTCATGTCTTCATCGCCCACCCCTGCTTGCCGCCCACCACATGCCCGGTCCTGTCATGGCCCCCATTTGGGGCAGCGTATCCCTTGCGATCTGGCCGAGGATCATCCCGGCGCATGCATAGCCTCCCAGCCCGATAGTCACCAGCAGATAGGCTGTGCCTGGTCACGCAGCAAGCCTCCCCCTCAAGGTGCCCCGAACCCCGTGCCCCGCGTCCCGATCTTCGGACCAAGACCGCTCGGGGTTCGGGACTTGGAACCCGGGACACGGGAGCGGCCCTGGATGCTTCACGCTAGGCCCACCCCTGTCGGGCTGAAGCCCGACCTACAGCCCGGCCAGCCCCCCTGGTCGCCCGCTAGGGCGGCCCGTCCCCGTGCCCCGAACCCCGTGCCCCGCGCCCCGATCTTCCGATCAAGACCTCTAGGGGTTCGGGACTTGGGGCACGGGACCCGGGAGCGGCCCTGGATGCTTCACGCTAGGTCCACCCCTGTCGCGCTGAAGCCTGATCCGCCACCTGGCCAGCAGTTCAATCTACAGCCCCGCCTACAGCCCGGCCTAGGGCCAGACCGGCTTCCCTGGTCGCCCCGCCGGGCGGCCCGTCCGCGTGCTCCGAATTCCGACCGAGTTCCGACCTTGCGCAGGCTTCTGCGCCCGCCCTGGATTGGTCCGATCTGCACCAACAGGCTATTGCTCTACGATCCGGTTGGTCCGCGCCAACCGGCGTGGCCGACTGTTGCCTGCGCCCAGCTCGGGTCTGTGATGTCAGCGGCGGTCCGTTGTCGATCGCCCTAGCTCCGGCTGCCCGGTCATAACCCAGGCGGTCCAGGCCGTGCTGTGCCCTGCCGAGGCTTGGCCCTTGGGTCAGGGCCTGGCTGGTCTGGCCTGGGCCTGCGCCGATGGGTGGGGTGCCGACCTGTGCCTGGATGCGCGGCAGTATTCTGCCGCCAGGGCGCTGTCGTGCCCGCTGTTGGCGGTAAAGTTCCGGCCAGTTCCTGCCGCTATTGAGGCAGGGGCTTGCCGCTGTGGGCGAAAAAGTGCCGGGGTTTTAATTGAAGTTTTTTATGCGCCAATAATTCATTCTATGGGTGGGGCTGGCCCTGACGCTTAGGCAACCCCTGCCTATTGGGTTTTGCTCAGGGATGAGCCCTGCCCGGCGTTACTTGGTCTCCGGGTCGCTGTCATTTTATTCTTTAATATATACAATGGGTTGTATCCATTGACAGGGTGGGTGTCGGCGTTCGTTATCTATGAGGTAGATCCGGGCTGCCCCTTGGGCACAGGTCAGAATGGTGCATCAATCCCCTGCGAGTAGGCAGCGGAAAAAAATTGCCAGATGGCAAAAAAATTCCTCAAGGTTGCCGCCTGGCTGCCGTTACAACACACGGAGGCGGTAAATATCAGACTTCAACAGCATATATCCGCCAATGTTAAATACCTGAATCTGCTTTAAGTTCAGGGCTCTAAATGAGGAAGCAATCATGGCAATGACAGTTAACACCAATTCATACTCCCTTAATGCACAGCGTAGCCTGGCACGTACCCAGGGCGATCTGGCGACGTCAATGGAACGTCTGTCTTCGGGTTTGCGTATCAATCGGGCAAAGGATGATGCCGCCGGTCTGGCCGTGGCCCAGCGTATGGAGGGTCAGGCCAGGGGTGCTGCGGTGGCGCAGCGGAATATCGGTGATGGCCTGTCCTATCTGCAGGTGGCCAACAGCGCCCTAAATGATATTGGCGAGAACCTGCAGCGTATGCGTGAGCTGGCGGTGCAGTCACAGAACGGCACCTACACCAGTGGTGACCGTGAGAAGATGGCGACGGAGTTCAATCAGTTGCGCCAGGAGATCTCCGGTGCCATCACCCGCGCCACCTTCAACGGGGTTGGCGTGGTCTCGGGCGGTGCCAAGCTGATCTATGTGGATGGCAATGGCAACAACATCACCATCAGTGGTGGTGGCGGATCAACGACCCTTGGTATTGCCGCCACTGTCAGTATCAGTGGGGCGGATGGTACTGCTGCAACGAGTGCCCTGACCGCAGTCAGTGCCTCGTTGAATAACCTGGCAACCGCCCTGTCCAGCGTCGGTGCCTATCAGAGCCGTCTGGAAAAGGCCATGTCCAGCGCCATGGCCATCGAAGAGGCCCAGTGGTCCTCCCGTGGGCGCATCATGGATGCCGACTTCGCCAAGGAGACCTCGCGCATGACCAGCGCGCAGATCGTCCAGCAGGCCGGCGTTTCCGCCCTGGCGCAGGCAAACGGCATACCGCAGTTGGCACTTGGGCTTTTAGGCTAGATGATATAGGCTATGCTACTAGCTGAGGGGTCCCAGCTTCAGGGCTGGGGCCCGCAGCAATTTTCATAAGAGAGGTATAAGGCAATGGCTATTACAAGTCTTTCACAGCAGCTACCGCCTGGAGGCGCGGTCTCTGTTGCCATGCAAAGGCCCGAAAGGGCTAACCTGGCCTCTACTGCCGATGCTGATCCCAGCAAGCTGGAGGCGCGGCGCGCGGAAAAGGCCGAGGAGCAGAAGGCCGCCGCGCTGGATGCATCCAAGCTGCGCGAGATGGTCGATCAATCCAATCAGACCCTGGATGCCAAGCACATGCGCCTGCAGTTCAGCGTGCATGAGGAGACCGGCTCTCAGGTGGTGCAGGTATTTGATCGGGATACGGACAAGCTGTTGCGTCAATATCCGCCTGAGGAATACCTGAGCGTGGCGGAACAGATTCAGGAGATGGGGCCGGAGGCGGCCATGGGTATGATGTTCAAGGTCGAGGCCTGAGGCCGGATTCAGGCCCACAGCTGGGGGTTATATCATGGCTAGCATAGGTTCTTTGGGGGTAGGTACAGGTATTGACCTGAACTCGCTCCTGAGCCAACTGATGGAGATCGAACGCAGACCCCTGTATGCCCTGCAGGACAAGGAGAAGTCCATCCAGTCGCAGATCAGCGATTATGGCAGTCTGAAGAGTTCGGTCTCCAGTTTCCGAAGTTCCGTGGATCGGCTCAAATACGAGAGCGATTTCAACGCATTCAAGGCCTCATCCTCCGAAGATGGGGTCTTTTCGCCTTCCGTGAGTGGTGTCGCCACCGCCGGCAGCTACGATATCGAGGTCACCCAGCTGGCCAAGTCCCACAAGCTAGCCTCACAGCGCTTCGCCGAGGATCAGACGCTTGCCTCGGGCAGCCTGACCCTGAGCGTTGGCGACAAGAGCATGAGCCTGACCGTGGATGAGACCAACAACACCCTCGCCGGTCTGCGAGATGCCATCAACAAGAGCGAGGACAACCCCGGCGTGACCGCCACTATCATCAACGAGGGCGGCGGCAGCCGACTGATGCTTAGCTCCAATGAGACGGGGGCGGAAAACGCCATAGTGATCACCGACCAGGCCACGACCCTGGGGGGCATGTTTGACACAACCAATGACCTGGATGGAGACGAGGGCAATAATGTCGATGGCCAGGCCGAGGTGGTCACCACAGCCCAGGACGCCCAGTTCAGCGTGGATTCCTTTCAGGTCACCAGCGCCAGCAACAGCGTGGAAGACGTGGTCCAGGGCATCACCCTGAATCTGGCCACTGTAGGCAGCGCCAAGCTCACCGTGACCCAGGATCTGGATAAGTCAACCGATCTGGTGCAGGGCATGGTGGATGCCTACAACAAGATGCGTGACAAGATTGAGTCCTTGCAGGCCGGCAACCTCAAGGGGGATTCCACCCTGCGCCAGATCGACAGCATGTTCATTACCGAAATGACCAAATCGGCCGATCTGAATGGGCTGCAGAACCTGTTTGAGGTGGGTGTGACGCGCACCAAGGAGGGGCGTCTGAGCTTTGATAAGGACGTGTACAAGACCGCCCTGGAAGAGAAGGGTGATCAGGTGGTCAGCCTGTTTACCGATGCGGAACAGGGCTTTGCCGAGCGCCTGTCGGGCGTGGCAAACGACATGCTCAGTTACGATGGCATGTTTGCCGTGCGCAACGAGGGGCTGGATAATCGGCTGCAGTACCTGAAGTCATCCCAGGAGCGCATGGAGAGGCGGTTGGAAGAGACGGAGGATCGCCTGGTGAAGAAATTCACCGCCCTGGATACCACCATGTCCCGCCTCAACTCCACCAGTTCCTACCTGAGCAGCCAGTTCTACTGATCCCAGGCTAACTATTTGCCCCTCACCCCGAGGGGCTTGATGGTTTGAGCCGTTTTGCCCCCATAAGGCAGGCCCTGTCGCCCAGGTTCCGGACGGACGGCAACCAGTGCTTCTCCACTTTCCCTCCAATGAGGTAAGATGCTGCCCTGGCCGGGGCCAGATGGTGCTGCCCCGGTGGTTTGCTGTTCGCTAGTCGGAGTCTTCAATGGTCAGTTACGGTAACAAGCGATCCCCCCTTGCCAAGTATCGCCAGGCCGATGCCAGCGAGGCCAACTATGCCACGCCTCATCGTTTGGTGCAGATGCTGATGGAAGGGGCGCTGGACAAGATCGCCATTGCCCGCGGTGCCCTGGATAGAAAGGACCTACAGTCCAAGCATGACCACATCCACTGGGCCATCGCCATCATCGATGGCCTACGCTCGGGGCTGGACTTTGATCGGGGCGGCGAGGTGGCGGCCAATCTGGACTCCCTCTACGGCTACATGAGGCGCAGGCTGAACGAGGCCAACGCCACGGCAAACCCAGAGGCCCTCGACGAGGTCACATCCCTGCTCAAGGAGATCAAGGACGCCTGGGATGCCATGCCCGAACAGGTACGCATGGCCAAGTCCACGGCGGAAATCGAGGCCATGGCAGTCCGGCAGTAATGGCATTCTCAAGAGAGGCATTGCAGCAGGCCCTGGAGCTGAGCCAGGAGATCCAGACACTGGCCGAGGCGGAAGACTGGCAGCAACTGGCGGAGCGGGATGAACGGCGTATGCAATTGCTCAGGTCCTGCCTGGACCAGGGCATACCCGAGGCGGAGCAGGGCTTTGCCCGCGCAATCCTGCAACAGATCCAAGGCCTCAATGATGCCCTGCGTACACGGCTGGACAAAGAGCGAAACGAGGTGCAGGAGGCCCTCAAGCTGCTGCAAAAACGCAAGGAGGCCTCATCCGCCTACGACCGCTGTCCCTGACCAGGGGCTCCTAGACCCGCAACACAAACTCCAACACAAACTTGCTGCCGAAATAGGCCAGCGCCAAGAGCACGAAGCCGCTCAGGGCCCAGCGGATGGCGGTGCGGCCGCGCCAGCCGAACTGAAAGCGACCCCACAGCAGGGTGGCGAACACCAGCCAGGAGATCAGCGAGAGTATGGTCTTGTGCACAATGTGCTGGGCCAGCATGTCCTCCAGATAGACAAAGCCGCTGATCAGCGCCAGGCTGAGCAGGAAGAAGCCGACGCCAATCATCTCGAACAGCAGGGTCTCCATGGTCTGTAGCGGCGGCAGGGCGCGAATAAAGCCGCCGGGGTGGCGGTTATGCAGGTGTTGCTCCTGCACCGCCAGCAGCAGGGCCTGTACTGCGGCCAGCATCAGCAGGCTATAGGCCACCAGGGAGAGCAGTATGTGCGCGTTCAGCCCGGGCTGGCTGGCACCGCCAAGCAGTTTCAGATCGGGAAAGCGCAGGGCCAGAATCACCGTGATGCCGGCCATGGGCATCAGCAGTATGCCCAGATTCTCCACCGGCTTGGTCAGGGCCGAGATCATCAGCAGGGCCACCACGGTCCAGCCCACCAGGGCCCCGACGCTGAAAAAGCCCAGGTTGAAGCCCACCGGGGTAACCAGTTCCTGATACAGTGAAAACAGGTGCAGCAGCAAGGCAGCGTAGCCTGGCAGCAGTGCCAGGGCGCGCGGCGGCGCATAGGGCTGGTCCGGGCGCAGCAGGCGCAGGCCAATGAGCGCCCCGCCGGTGAAGTAGCAGGCAACGGCGGCAAGGGCAAGAAGCTGGGTGTGCATGGATTCAGGTCCTGTATCAGAGCCCTATAATCTACCGCGAATGGCCCAGAACTTCAGCCCTTGCGGCCATTTTTGCTAGACTTCGCCCCTCTGTCGCCAACTAAAGCGGTTTAAGCATGTTTGATAACCTATCTGAACGCCTCAACAAGGTCGTCGCCACCCTGCGTGGTCAGGCCCGTCTCACCGAGGACAACATCAAGGACGCCCTGCGCGAGGTGCGCATGGCCCTGCTGGAGGCCGATGTGGCCCTGCCGGTGGTCAAGGAATTCATCGAGCGGGTGCGCGCCAAGGCGGTGGGCGAGGAGGTGCTGCAAAGCCTGACCCCAGGGCAGATGCTGATCAAGGTGGTCAACGACGAGCTGACCGCCCTCATGGGCGAGACCAACGAGGCCCTGGACCTGAGCGCCCAGCCGCCGGCCGTGGTGCTCATGGCCGGCCTGCAGGGGGCGGGCAAGACCACCAGCGCGGCCAAGCTGGCCAAGCGTCTGATGGAGGTGGACAAAAAGAAGGTAATGCTGGTCAGCTGCGACGTCTATCGCCCCGCCGCCATCCACCAGTTGCAGATCCTGAGCCAGGAGATCGGTGCCGAATTCTTTCCAAGCGCCACGGATCAGCAGCCCATCGCCATCGGCCGCAGCGCCCTGGCGGAGGCGCGGCGCCGCTTCATGGACGTGCTGATCGTGGATACCGCCGGTCGTCAGCATATCGATGCACAGATGATGGCGGAGATCAAGGCCCTGCATGCCGATCTCAGGCCGGTGGAGACCCTGTTCGTGGTGGACGCCATGACCGGCCAGGATGCCGCCGTCACCGCCAAGGCCTTCGGCGATGCCCTGCCCCTGACCGGGGTGGTGTTGACCAAGGCCGATGGCGATGCCCGTGGCGGTGCCGCCCTGTCGGTGCGCCAGGTCACCGGTCGGCCGATCAAGTTCATCGGCGTCGGTGAGAAAACCTCGGCGCTGGAGGCCTTCCACCCGGACCGCATCGCCTCGCGCATCCTCGGCATGGGCGATGTGCTCAGCCTGATCGAAGAGGTAGAGCAGAAGGTCGATCAAAAGCAGGCGCAAAGGCTGGCAAAGAAGCTGGTCAAGGGCAAGGGCTTTGATCTGGAGGACCTGCGTGACCAGCTTGGGCAGATGCTGGGCATGGGCGGCATGTCCGGTCTGCTGGACAAGATGCCGGGCATGGGCGATATCCCCGATGCGGTGAAGAATCAGCTGAACGACCGCGAGGTGCGCTGGCAGATCGCCATCATCAACTCCATGACGCCGCAGGAGCGCCGGTTTCCCGACGTGATCAAGGGTGCGCGCAAGAAGCGTATCGCGGCCGGCTCCGGCTTGCAGGTACAGGACGTGAACAAGCTGCTCAAGCAGCACAAGCAGATGCAAAAGGTGATGAAGAAGCTCAAGGGCGGCGGCATGGAGAAGATGATGCGCGCCATGGGCGGCAAGCTGCCCGGCGGGCTGCCCCCGGGTGGGTTGCCGTTTTAGGCCCCAGCTACCGTAAAGCGCTCTGAGAGGCTGTCAGCCCTCATGTCTTAAATCCGGTTGAGCCGGGGAGGTGATCAGATGAACAACACCGCAGAACAGCTGGGCTTTGGCCCGCAGGATTATTTGGCCTGGGAGGCGGAGCAGGCGGTCAAGCACGAATACCTGCGTGGTGAAGTATTTGCCATGACCGGGGTCAGTATTGCCCATAACAAGGTAAATCTGAATCTCGCACTGTCACTAAAGCAGAGGCTTCGAGGCGGCCCCTGTCAGGTCCTGATGGCAGAGGTCAAGTTACAGGTGGAGGCGGCAGATGCCTTCTTTTATCCCGACTTGATGGTGACCTGTGGTGCTGAGGCGAAGCAAGACAGTCACACGGTCAGTAAGGCCCTGCTGGTGGCGGAAATCCTCTCTCCCAGCACCGAGGCCTACAATCGTGGCGAGAAGTTTGCCTGCTACCGCAAGCTGCCCAGCCTGCAGGAATATCTGCTGATTGACCCCGATCGCCTCAGCGTCGAGCTATTTCGCCGTGACGCCAGTAACCACTGGGTGCTCTACACCTTCGCCCTGGAAGATCAGCTGGAACTGGCCAGCCTGGATCTGCTCATCCCGCTGAGCGAGCTGTTTGAGGACCTGCTGCCTGGCTGACCACCGAGCGGGAGCGCGGGCCGCTGGCCTGCCAATCGTCTCAGCTGGTCAGGGGTTTGTAGCTGTTCAGCACCTTGATGTAGTTGGCGCGGGCGAACTCGCTGGGGTCGGACACCGTCAGTTGGCTGACCCGGCCGCGCACATCGGCCAGGGAGTCAAACCCCTTGGCCTCCATCCACTCCAACAGGCCGCGCTGGATCAGCCCGATCTGCTGCGGGCCATGCTCCAGCAGGGTCGAGCACAGGTGCACCACATCGGCCCCGGCGAGCAGCAGCTTGATCGCATCCTCGGCCCGGTGTATCCCGCCGGTGGCGCTCAGTGACAGCCCGGTGCGGCCGTAGAGTATGCCGATCCAGCGCATGGCCAGCAGGGCCTCCTGGGGGCTGGACAGGTGCAAGCCGGGGGCCAGGCGCAGGGTCTGGATGTCGATGTCGGGCTGATAGAAGCGATTGAACAGGCTGATGCCAGAGGCACCGGCCTGCTCCAGGCTGGCGGCCAGGTGGGCCGGTGAGCTGAAAAAAGGGCCCAGCTTCATGTTGATCGGCAGCTGGATCTCCGCCGCAAGCTGCTGCAATACCTCGATGTAACGCCGCTCCACCTGGTTGCCGGACTCCTGCATGTCGGCGGCGATGTGGTAGATATTCAGCTCCAGGGCATCGGCACCGGCCTCGGCCAGCTCCCGGGCATGTTTTATCCAGCCACCGGGGGTGACGCCATTGAGGCTGGCGATGATGGGTATGCCCAGATGGCTCTTCAGCGCCGCCAGCTGTTCCAGATAACGATCCAGCTCGCTGGGAAACTGCGCCGGCTGGGGCAGATAGCCCTGGGCCTCGCTGTGGCCGCTGTCCTGCTGGTGGAGGAATTCGGCCATTTCCGCATCAAAGGCGCTGACCACCTCCTCGTACAGGGAGTGCATGACGAGGGCGGCGGCACCGGCATCCTCCAGGGCCTTGGCCGAGTCCAGGCTCTTGCTCAGGGGCGATGAAGAAGGGACAAAGGGATTGCTCAGGGTCAGTCCCAGCCATTCGGTGGTCAGGTCCATAGGGGGCTCCGTATCGAGGGTTGGCGGTTAGTGTATCAGTTAGCAAGGATTATGTGGCGAGCCAGGCCGGCACCTTAAAGTACTTTTCAACGGCTTCGGGACTCGGGACTGGGAACTCGGGATTCGGGATTCGGGACTCGGGACTCGGGACTCGGAAAAGAGCAACTGCGCTGCAGGCTCCTAGGCTTTGAGTCTGATGGATTACGGTGAAACATCCATGGCAACTCACGAGTCCCGAGTCCCCGGTCCCGAGTCCCGTCAATTTTCACAACGGCTTGCGGAACAGCTTTGAATTGCGCTGGAAGTTGTACAGCCGCTGCCGCTCCCTGGGCAGGTCGTCCAGGGAGACGCCGGTGAAGCCGCGTTCCTGGAACCAGTGGGCGGTCTGGGTGGTGAGCACGAACAGGCTGCGCAGGCCCTGGTTGCGGGCTATGGCCTCCATGTTCTGCAACAGCGCGTCGCCTCGTCCGGCATCGCGGTAGTCGGGGTGTACGGCAACGCAGGCCAGCTCCGCCGTGTGTTCCTCCGGGTAGGGGTAGAGGGCGGCGCAGGCGATGATGGCCTCGTCGCGCAGCATCAGCACAAAGCGGTCGATCTCCGTCTCCAGCAGCTCGCGGGAGCGCTTTACCAGCACCCCGGCCTGCTCCAGGGGTTCAAGCAGGTTGAGGATGCCGCCGACATCGTCGATGCGCGCCGTGCGGAGGGTCTCGAAGGCCGAGGCGGTGATGATGGTGCCCACCCCCTCGCGGGTGAACAGCTCCTGAAGCAGCACACCGTTCTGGCCTCGCTGGAGCAGATGCACCCGCTTGATGCCACGGCGGCAGGCATCGCTAGCGGCAAAGATCTGCTGATAGCATTCCTCTGATATCTCATCGATGCGTTTTACCAGCAGCTCATCCGCCTCTATGGGCAGCAGGTGGGTGATGGTCGCGCCCCCCTCATCGCGCAGGCTGTCCTCCTCTTGCAGATAAATCAGCTTGTCGGCGTGCAGTTCCAGGGCGATGGCGGCGGCCAGATCGGGCGCGGCCAGGTTGAACACCTCGCCGGTGGGCGAGTAGCCCAGGGGCGGGATCAGGGCGATGGCACCCTCCGCCAGTACCTTGCGCAGGGCCGCGCCATCCACCTTGCGCACCTGGCCGGTGTGGCAAAAGTCCACCCCATCGCGTACCCCCAGGGGCTGGGCGGTGACGAAGTTGCCGGAGGCGGCGCGGATGCGGATGCCGGCCATGGGGGTATTGGCCAGGCCGGTGGATAGCTGCGCCTCGATCTCGACGCGGACAAAACCGGCCGCTTCCTTGACGCAGGTCAGGGCGTGCTCGTCGGTAATGCGCAGGCCGTTGTGGATGCGCATCTGCGCCCCGCGCAGGCGCAGGCGCTCCTCGATCTGCGGCCGCGCCCCGTGCACCAGCACCAGCCGCACCCCCAGCCCCTGCAGCAGGGCGATGTCGTGAATCAGGTGGGAGAAGGATTCTCGTTGCTCCAGCGCCTCACCGCCAAAGCAGACAACAAAGGTCTTGTCCCGGTGGGCATGGATATAGGGCGTGGAGTGGCGAAACCAGTCGAGAAAACGATTGTCTTTGAGCATGGATGGGGTCTTGGTTTAACCAAAAAAGGGCATTTAGCCACAGAGCACATCGAGAAAGATAAATCGGTCAGAAAGCGAATATTCAATACCTTGTGGTGAGCCTGAGACACATGGGTAATCAGGGCCCTTTTTGCTGGGAGCAAAGCCTAGCATTCCCTGTGCCTCATGTCATGGCCCTGGCTCCAGGCAGAACCGTCGTACCAGGCCCTGGATCAGCCGCACGGCGGGCTCGATTTGGTCCAGCGCCAGGTATTCGTCGGGCTGGTGCGCCTGGTCGATGCTGCCGGGGCCGAGGATCACCGTCTCCAGCCCCAGTTGGTTGAAGTAGGGGCCTTCGGTGCCGAAGGCCACGGCCCCGGCGGGGTGGCCGGTGAGCTGCTCCACCGCCTGCACGATCTCGGCGCTGGCCGGGGTTTCCATGGCCGGGATGCCGGTGAACAGGGGGGTGATCTCCAGCTCCAGGCCCAGTCGCTCGGCGATGGGTTGCAGCCGCTGCCTCAGGGTGGCGCGCAGATCCGCAAGCTCCATGCCGGGCAGGGGGCGCAGGTCGATATGCAGCTCACAGGCACCACAGATGCGGTTGGGGTTGTCGCCACCCCGGATGTGGCCCAGGTTCAGGGTTGGGGTGGGCACCTGGAACAGGGGGTTGCGCCTCTGCTGCAACTGGTCACGCCAACGCAGCAGCTCGCCGATGACCTGGTGCATGCCCTCCAGGGCGTTGCGCCCCAGGGCCGGATCGCTGGAGTGACCGGACTGGCCGTGCAGGCGGATGGATTCCATGGTGATGCCCTTGTGGCTGCGCACCGGCCGCAGCCCGGTGGGCTCGCCGATCACCACATGGCGGCCCAGGCGCTGCGCCAGTGGCTGGCCCATCTGGGTGATCTGCTGAATCCCGCACATGTCGCTCTCTTCGTTGGCGCTGGCGATGATCAGCAGGGGCCGCTGCAGGTGCTGCAGGGGCAGCTGCCGCAGGGCCTGGATAATCAGGCCGAAAAAGCCTTTCATGTCCGCCGTGCCCAGGCCGTAGAGGCGGCCATCGCGCTGGCTCAGCTGGAGCGGGTTGCTGTGCCACAGGTGTTCGTCAAAGGGCACGGTGTCGCTGTGGCCGGACAGTACCAGCCCGCCGGGGCCGGAACCCAGGCTGGCCAGCAGATTGAACTTGCCCGCATGGCCGGGAATCGCCAGGGTCTCCACGGCAAAGCCGAGATCGGCAAACCAGCCGGCCAGCAACTCGATCACCTGGCGGTTACTCTGGTCCCAACCGGGGCTGACGCTGCTCACCGAGGGGGCGGCAATCAATTGCTCAAGGCTTGGGATCAGGCCGGGAGGCTGGGGCACTGGGGTTTCCTCATCAAATGCTGGGGAGCAAGGTACCCTAAAGGCGCTGGCATGGGAATGCCTGCTGATCCAGCCCAGGACAACGGCTCATCGCAGGAGCAACTGCGTCGCGGTGAAGGCATTGTCATTGCGAACAGCCAGGATCTAACCAAGCGATAAATAAGCGACAACAGCAGTCAAACAGGAAAGAGCATTTGCCTTTGATACATGCCTTTGCGTACTCTGCGTGCCTGAGCTTATGACCTGCGGAGATTTCCATGCCTAAGTACCGTTCCCACACATCCACCCAGGGCCGCAACATGGCCGGCGCCCGCGCCCTCTGGCGCGCCACCGGCATGCAGGATGGCGACTTTAACAAGCCGATCATCGCCGTGGTCAACTCCTTCACCCAGTTCGTCCCCGGCCATGTGCATCTGAAGGATATGGGCCAGCTGGTGGCGCGTGAGATCGAGGCCGCCGGTGGTGTGGCCAAGGAGTTCAACACCATCGCCGTGGATGACGGCATCGCCATGGGCCATGGCGGTATGCTCTACTCCCTGCCCAGCCGCGACCTGATTGCCGATAGCGTCGAGTACATGTGCAACGCCCACACCGCCGATGCCATGGTCTGCATCTCCAACTGCGACAAGATCACCCCCGGCATGCTCATGGCCGCCCTGCGCCTGAACATCCCGGCAGTGTTCGTCTCCGGCGGGCCTATGGAGGCGGGCAAGGTGCGCCTGGACTCCCGTGGCGAGATCAAGCTCGACCTGGTGGATGCCATGATCTCCGCCGCCGATCCCCAGGAGAGTGATGCCGACGTGGCGGCCATAGAACGCTCCGCCTGCCCCACCTGCGGCTCCTGCTCCGGTATGTTTACCGCCAACTCGATGAACTGCCTGACCGAGGCCCTGGGCCTGAGCCTGCCGGGCAACGGCTCCCTGCTGGCCACCCATGCCGATCGTAGGGCGCTGTTCCTGCAGGCCGGGCGCCTGATCGTGCAACTGGCCAAGCGCTGGTACGAGCAGGATGATGCCAATGCCCTGCCGCGCTCCATTGCCAGCTTCCAGGCGTTCGAGAACGCCATGAGCCTGGACATCGCCATGGGCGGCTCCACCAACACCGTGCTGCATCTGCTGGCGGCGGCCCATGAGGCCGGGGTGGCCTTCAGCATGGCGGACATCGACCGCCTCAGCCGCCAGGTGCCCAATCTGTGCAAGGTGGCGCCGGCGACGCAGAAGTACCACATGGAGGACGTGCACCGTGCCGGTGGCGTCATGGCCATACTCGCTGAACTCGACCGCGCCGGCCTGATCCGCCGCGACGTGCCGACTGTGCACAGCCCCAGCCTGGACGCGGCCCTGCAGCAGTGGGATATTCGCGGCGGTGATGCGGCGGCGCTAGAGCGCTACTCCGCCGCCCCCGGTGGCGTGCCCAGCCAGACCGCCTTCAGCCAGGACAAGCGCTGGCCAAGCCTGGATCTGGATCGCGCCGAGGGCTGCATCCGCGACCGCGACCACGCCTACTCTCAGGACGGCGGTCTGGCGGTGCTGTTCGGCAACATCGCCGAGGAGGGCTGCATCGTCAAGACCGCCGGGGTGGATGCGTCCATCCTCCAGTTCAGCGGCCCGGCGCGCATCTTCGAGAGCCAGGAGGCGGCGGTGGCCGGCATCCTGGGTGATCAGATCCAGCCCGGTGACGTGGTCATCATCCGCTACGAAGGCCCCAAGGGTGGTCCCGGTATGCAGGAAATGCTCTATCCCACCAGCTACCTCAAGTCCAAGGGCCTGGGTGCCGCCTGCGCCCTGGTCACCGATGGCCGTTTCTCCGGCGGCACCTCGGGGCTGAGCATCGGCCACTGCTCGCCGGAGGCAGCGGAGGGCGGCACCATCGGCCTGGTGGAGGAGGGCGATCGGATCCTGATCGATATCCCCAAGCGCAGCATCCGCGTCGATCTCAGCGACGATCAGCTGGCCCAGCGCCGCGCCGCCATGCAGGCCAAGGGAGAGCCCGCCTGGCAACCGGCCCAGCGTGAGCGCCAGGTATCCCAGGCGCTGCAGGCCTACGCCGCCCTGACCACCTCCGCCTCCCGCGGCGCGGTGCGTGATCTGAGCCAGTTGAAGGTGAAATAGCGGTCAGCCGTCAGCTTTCAGCAGCCAGCCTTCAGCGGCCAGCCTTGAGGAGGGACGCGGAGCAGCATGAAAGAACGCGGAGTCGAAAGGAGATGCTCGGCGTGCCTGTGGGAAGGCTCACTCGGTTCCCTCGATTAGGCGCTTGTAGAGAATCCGCGTGGCGTCGTCCGCCACCGCCTGACTGACCCCTATGTGAAAGCACAGCTGCGAGGGGCTTTGGTCGATCATGGCGATGGGGATATGCGCCTCGGCCAGGGCCCCCAGGGCATCGGCTATGGGAAAGCTGTTGCCCTTGAGCCCGGCACCCACCAGGGTGAGCACGGCCAGGTTGTATTCCACGCTCATGTGATCGGGCTTGAGGTGGCGGTCGATGCGTCGGCGCAGGTCGTTGATGGTGCCGGTGAGGTCGTCCTGACTGACCAGCACGGCGATGTCGTCCTTGTCGGTGGGGTAGTAGTAGGTGTTGATGCTGAATTCCTGAAAGATGGTCAGCAGGGCGGCGGTAAAGCCCACCTCCTCGCCCAGGGTGTCCTTCTCCAGATAGATGGCGGCCATGTTGTCCAGCCGGGCGATGCCGACAATGCCCTCTTCCGGTACACGCTCGTTGAGGATCAGGGTGCCCGGCTCCTGGGGGCGGTTGGTGTTGCGGATGTTGATCGGGATCTTGCGCTGTTTGCAACGCTGCATGGCATTGAAATGAAAGACATTGAAGCCCTTGGATGAGAGCAGGCGGATCTCCTTGAAGGTCAGCCGGGGGATGGCCCGCGCCTCGGGGATGACGCCGGGGTCGGCATCGAACACGCCACTGACATCGGTCCAGTTCTCGTAGGTCAGGGCATCGATGGCATAGGCGATCTCGCCACCGCTCAGGTCCGAACCGCCACGGGAGAATACCGCCACATCTCCGCCCTCGGTGACGCCATAGAAACCGGGGATCACGGCAATGAACCCCTCGATATCCACCCCGGCGATGTTGTCGTAGGCGCGCTCCAGCACCTTGGCGTCCAGGTAGTCCGGGCTTACCAGCAGGCCGAATTCCTCCGGCAGCAGGGCGCGGGCCGGCATCTGACACTGGCTGAAATAGGCGGCGATGATGCGGGCGTTGTAATGCTCGCCACGGGAGGCGAGAAAGGCGCTGCGCCGCTCGTCCTCCAACTCGGTATCCAGATCCCGCGTGAGGGCCTGGATGATCTCCGCGCCATCCAGCTTGAGTTCCCGCAGGATGTGGCCGAACTTGTCCAGCACGGCGCGGCGGCTGCCGTCCGGGGTGATGGTTGGGCGCAGCTCGCGGAAATGGCTGCCGTAGGTGGCGATATTGAGCAGGTGGTCGGTCACCTTCTGCTCGTCGGGCCGACTGCGTCCGGGGGCGGAGACAACGATATAGCGCCGCCGCCCATCCTCCTTGACGATCTGGCGTACCTTTTCGATCTGTTGGGCGTCGGCAACCGAGCTGCCGCCGAATTTGCATACAATGAAATCAGTCATGGGTCTGCGCGTTTGTGGGTTGCGGTGGAAAGACAGGCTCAGCGATTGCGGCCGCCGAGCAGGTTGGGGCCGATCTCGTCCTGGTGCTGGATCACCAGCCAGAGCAGGGGCAGCAGGTGCAGTAGCAGGATCAGGCCGTTGAGCAGATCACCAGTGGACCAGATCAGCTTGACCGGAAAGAAGGGGCCGATGAAGACGCAGGCAATCAGCAGCCAGCGAAACCGGTTGATCTGATGGAATCCCAGATAATTGAAACAGCGTTCGGCGAAGTAAGACCAGGTGATCACCGTGGTGTAGGCAAAGAATATCAACACCCCAAGCAACAGCAGGCGGCCGATCTCGCCAAAATGGGCGGAGAAGGACTGTACCGTCAGATAGGCCCCATTGAGGTTCTGCCAGTCGCCCTGGGTGAGTACCACCAGGCCGGTAACGGTGCAGATGATCAGGGTATCCACCACCGGCACCTGGGCCGCCAGCAAGGCGTTCTGGCGTCTATCGCCGGTGTTTGAGGCCAGGGTGAAGGGGGCCGTGCCCAGTCCGGAGGAATGGGAGAAGATGCCCCTGGATAGGCCAAACTGCAGGGCCTGCATCACCGTATAACCGGCCAGACCGCCGCCCAGGGCATAGGGCTGGAAGGCATAATGCCAGACCTCCGCCAGGGCAGCGCCGGTGGCGGTCAGGTCGCTAAGCAGTATGGTCAGCCCGGCGAGCAGGTAGAGCAGCACCATCAGCGGCACGATCACCGAACTGACCTCGGCGATCTTGCGCAGCCCGCCCAGCACCACCACCGCCACCCCAGTGGCCAGCAGCAGGCCTACCAGCAGGTGCGAGCCGCCCACCTGATCCTCTACCGCGTGGGCCACCGAGTTGGACTGGATCAGGGCGCTGAACAGCCCCAGCAGCAGCATCTGTCCGGCAATGGCCAGGGGGATCCAACTGCGGCCCTGGTCCATGAAGCGCTCCAGATAGCCCATGGGGGTGGCGAACAGGGGCGAGTCATGGTCCTCCGGCTGGTAGCGCATGGCAAGCCAGGTGGAGCACATGCGCATGCTCATCCCGGCCAGGGCCGAGACCCAGATCCAGAACAACGCCCCCGGCCCACCCAGATGGATGGCGGTACTCACCCCGGCCCAGTTGCCCACCCCCACAGTGGCCGCCAGGGCGGTGAGAAAGGCGCGGCCCTGGCCGAGATGGCGCTCATGCTGCGGCCCGCCGCTGGACGCTTGGGTGCCGCGCCAGAGGCCAGCACCCAGCCTGCGCCAGGCAGCAAAACGGGTGAGAATCAGCAGCAGCAGGCCGATTTGCAGGTAGAGAAAGCTCAGGAAGGGGTTCCACAGCCAGGCAGCCAATGTATCCAAGAGACCTCCTTGGGTGATTCCGAGCCTGTCGATTATCCCGGAAGTTGAGCCGATTTGCGAACCGGGCCTTGCCTGGACCTTACCGGCTGGCTGGATAAGGGCCGGGTTTTCCGACCACCTGCCGGCCTGTGGTATCTTTGCCCGGATAAAAGCCGTCAGCCATCAGCCCCGTAGCCCGGATGCAGCGAAGCGGAATCCGGGGTGGCCTTGCGCAGGGTGGGAGGGCTGCCCCTTTTCACCTCCGGGCCAGCGCCCGGATCTCCCAGGATGAGTGGCAAACCCCAATGTGGTTTCACAGTAATAAAAGTCGTCAGCCATCAGCCGGCCGATGAATCGCAAACACAAGCCCCAGCCAATCAGATCATGCCAAACAACCCCTTGACCTCGCTCCGTTGCCGCATCTTCTCCTCCCTCTGGCCCCTGCTGGCCCTGCTGCTGCTCAGCGGCCCCCTGAGTGCCGAGGCCACGGACCCGGCCAAGCTGCTGGGCCTGCCCGCTGGCGAGCAGGCCCCGGCCGATGTGGTCAAGGCCGAGGCCAAGCCACAGGTGCCCGAGGGGCTGCGTAGCCCACGCGCCACCATGGCGACCTTCCTCGAAGCCATGAAAGGGGTGAAGCAGGAAGAGGAAGGACAGCTGGAGATCGCCATCGGTACCCTGGACCTGGAGCACCTCAATCCCATGATCCAGAAGGAGCGCGGCACCGATCTGTCCTGGATGCTGCTGGAGGTGCTGGACCGCACCCGCCTGGTGCGCATGGAATACCTGCCGGACTGGAAGGAGGGCGAGCCCTTCGTGTTCGAGGAATACCCCCAGGGAGCCCTGACCATCGCCCGCAAGGCCGACGGCCGCTGGCTGTTCAGCCAGGATAGTCTCAAGCGCCTGCCAGAGATCCATCGCGGCCTGGCGGACAAGCCGGTGGCCTACGGCATAGATCAGGACCTGTCGAAGATGCCCCTGCATCTGAAGCTGCGCCGGGCCATCCCCGAGCCCTGGCGGGCGCAGACCTTTCTGCTGGAGAACTGGCAGTGGCTGGGCCTGCTGGTGATCGTCGGCCTCGGCCTGCTGCTGGACAAGTTCTTCAGTCTGGCCCTGGCCCTGGCCATGCGCCAGTGGAAGTCACGCACCGGCAACGCCCAGTTCAAATCCCTCGATGACGGCATGTTGCGCCCCTGGGGGCTGATGATCATGGCCTTCGTCTGGTGGCTTGGCATCAACCTCATGGGCCTGCCCGAGGATGCCCTGCTGGTGCTGCTGGTGGCGGTCAAGTTCCTCGCTGCCTTCTCCAGCGTCTGGGCTGCCTACCGGCTGGTGGACCTGCTCGCCGCCCACCTCATGGCCTACGCCGGGCGCACCCGCAGCAAGCTCGACGACGTACTCTATCCGCTGATCCCCAAGACCCTGAAGGTGTTCATCACCGTGGTCGGCATCGTCTTCATTGCCGACAACATGAACATAGACGTCACTGGCCTGCTCGCCGGTCTGGGTCTGGCCGGCATGGCCTTCGCCCTGGCCGCCAAGGATATGGTGCAGAACCTGTTCGGCTCGGTTACCGTGCTGCTGGATCGCACCTTCTCGGTGGGTGACTGGATCATCATCGACGGCGTCGAGGGCACGGTGGAGGCGATTGGCTTTCGCAGCACCCGCATCCGTACCTTCTACAACTCGAAGGTGACGGTGCCCAACTCCAAGTTCATCACCGCCAGCGTGGACAACATGGGCGAGCGCCACTACCGGCGCTACTCCGCCAACCTGGGCCTGACCTACCAGACCCCGCCAGACCGGATCGAGGCCTTCTGCGAGGGCATCCGCGAGCTGGTGCGCCAGCATCCCTACATGCGTAAGGACTATTACCACGTCTATTTCAACGGCTACGGTGCCTCATCCCTGGATATCCTGGTCTATGTGTTCTGGTCTGTGCCCAATTGGGGCACCGAACTGCGCGAGCGCCACCGCTTTTTGCTGGATATACTGCGCCTGGCCCAGCGCATCGGGGTGGATTTCGCCTACCCGACCCAGACCCTGTTCATGGCCCAGCCGAGCGACCCGGCCAGCAGTCTGGAACAGCTGGATCAGGCGGCTGCCTTCACTCAGGGCCAGCAACAGGCCAGGGAGCTGGTGGATAGCACCCTGGGCCTGGGCAAGCGCCCGCCACCGGCGGCGTTTTAGCGGTTGCCAGCTGCCAGCGGTCAGCTTTCAGCGATCGGCTTCTCTAACTTGTTCAGCATGTCAGGGGTAAGGAACTATGAAATCAGTTGTTGGCTTGATGGCCTTGATGCTGCTGGGCCTGGCTCAGGTCGGCCTGGCCGAAGAGGAGTTGCTGCTGGAGGACGAGCCCATGCAGCTGGGCCACCGGGCCTATGTCAGTGGTGATTACCGCCAGGCGGCGCGTATCTGGACCCCCCTGGCCGAGCATGGGCTGCCTCAGGCCCAGTTCTATCTGAGTAATCTCTACGCCCGTGGCGAGGGAGTCGAGGCCGACCCGGTGGCGGCCCTTGCCTGGCTGACCCGGGCGGCCAGCGCCGGTCATGCCGCAGCCCAGTTCAATCTGGGCAATCGCCATTACCAGGGGCTGTGGGTCAAGCAGGACTTTGCCCAGGCGCGGGAATGGTGGGGCAGGGCGGCGGAGCAGGGCCTGCAACAGGCCGCCTACAACATCGCCGGGCTGTATTACAGCGGCCAGGGGGTGGAGAAGAACCATGCCGAGGCCTTGCACTGGTACCGGCGCGCCGCCGAGGCCGGCTCGCTGGAGGCCAAGGTGGTACTGGCCAAACTGGAGGCCGGGGGCGAGCCGCCGATGGCCGCGCCGAGCGAGACCGGGCCTGAGCCGGTGCCTGCCATCTCAGCCCCAGCCAAGCCCCAGCCACAGGCAAAACCCAAGCGGCCGGTGGTGGTGGGCACGCCAGAGGATAGCGCTATCTGGATCAAGCAACAGCGGCCCGATCACTACACCCTGCAACTCTATGCCGCCAACAATCTGGCGGCGGTGGTGCGCTTTATCCGTGACCTCAAGGCCGAAGACCGCCTGGCGGTGTTCGGCTTCGCCCGCGACGACAAGCCCTATTTCGCCGTCATCCAAGGCAGTTACCCAAGCTTCACCGAGGCCAGCGCCAAGGCCGATCAACTCATCGGCCTATCCAGCTGGATCCGCGACTTCGCCAGCATCAGGGGCATCATGGTGGAATGAACCGACCAACCCCTCGCTGGCTGAGCCTAGCCAAAGCCAGAAGCCGCGCACTTCGGCCCTGCTCGGTGAACGGTATGAGTTGACGCTGGCCGAGCGAAGTCGAAGCCAGAAGCTGAAGCCAGCCCCTCAGGCCTCAACCAAATGTTCCAGGTCCCGTTCCAGCAAGCTGCTGTCGCCCAGGTTGAGTTCCACCAGGCGGCGCAGGCGGGTGATGCTGTCCAGGTCGATGTGCTGGCAGCTCAGGCCGACGCTATCGGCCGAGATGCGCATGACCTCGGTCTGCATCTGGATCGCCGGGCCGTCTTCCTCGGTCAGGGGCATCTGCAGACCGACCTGTTCCCCGGCGCGGGGCTGCCAGTCCGGATGGCGTTTGACCATCACCCCGTGCAGACTGCAATCCAGGATCAGGGATTGGATCTGGCTAGACTCCAGGGTCAGGTTGGCCGGGGCGTCGAAATGAATGCGGTGAAAGCGGCGGCGTTCTTCAGTCATGGTATCCCTTGAGGCGATTGAACTTGCCCAGATCATAGCCGCAAAGCGGAGAAAAAGCATTTCCCATGAGCATTCAGCAACTGCCCGAACAGCTGGTCAATCAGATCGCCGCCGGCGAGGTGATAGAGCGCCCGGCCTCGGTGCTCAAAGAGCTGGTGGAAAACAGCCTGGATGCCGGTGCCCGGCGCATTCAGGTGCAGATCGAACAGGGTGGTGCCCGCTTGATCCGGGTGCAGGATGACGGCTGCGGCATCCCCCGGGATGAGCTGGCCCTGGCCCTGAGCCGCCACGCCACCAGCAAGATCAGCAGCCTGGCCGACCTGGAGGGGGTGCTGAGCATGGGGTTTCGCGGCGAGGCCCTGCCCAGCATCGCCTCGGTATCCCGCCTCAGCCTGTGCTCCCGCGCGGCGGGGGCGGACAGTGCCTGGCTGATCGATGGCCAGTCGCCGGCACGACCGGCGGCCCTGCCCCAGGGTACCCTGATCGAGGTGCGTGACCTGTTCTACAACACCCCGGCGCGGCGCAAGTTCCTCAAGGCGGAAAAGACCGAATTCGGCCACATCGAGACCCTGCTCAAGCGCCTGGCCCTGGCCCGGCCGCAGGTGCGTTTCGACCTGCAACACAATGGCCGCGAGTTGTTTGCCCTGGCCGCAGCGGAGGACGAACAGGAGCGCAGTCGCCGCCTTGGCCTGCTGCTGGGCAAGGGCTTTGTGGAGAACAGCCTCGCCTTCGAGCAGCAGGCCGCCGGGCTGCGTCTGTACGGCTGGCTGGCCCTGCCCAGCTTCTCCCGCAGCCAGGCGGACATGCAATTCTTCTACGTCAACGGCCGCATGGTGCGCGACAAGCTGGTCACCCACGCCGTGCGCCAGGGTTATCAGGACGTGCTTTATGCAGGCCGTCACCCGGCCTATGTGCTGTTTCTGGAGATCGACCCGGCACAGGTGGATGTCAATGTGCATCCGGCCAAGAGCGAGGTACGCTTTCGCGACAGTCGGCTGGTGCATGATTTCATCTTTCGCACCCTGCATCAGGTACTGGCCGATGCCGGCCCTGGGGGCGCGTCGGGACAGGGCAGCAGGGCACAGTCCGGCCCCGCCCCAAACACCGATCCAGGCCCGCCGACCGCCAGGCCGCAGGCCCCGCCCCGGCCCCCCTTGCGGCCACGCCCCATGCCCCTGCAGGTGGCAGAGACCGCGCGCCACTACAGCGCCAGCATGGGCTGGCAGATGCCACCGGCCCGTGCAGATGGCCCCGCAGAGGCTGGGGGCGAGATGCCCCCCCTGGGCTTTGCCCTGGCCCAGCTGCACGGGGTCTATATCCTGGCGCAGAACGCCACCGGGCTGGTGCTGGTGGACATGCACGCGGCCCATGAGCGGATCAGCTACGAGCAGCTCAAGCAGCGCTTCGAGCAGCAGAATGTGGCCGTGCAGCCCCTGCTGGTACCGGAGCCGGTGGCGGTGAGTGCCGCCGAGGCAGACCGCTGCGAGGCCGAGGCCGACTTCCTGGCCCAGCTCGGCGTGCAGGTGGACCGCATCGGCGCGGAGAGCCTGCTGGTGCGCGCCCTGCCGGCCCTGCTGCGCGGGGCCGATGCCGCCCAGCTGGTGCGCGATCTGCTGGCCGATCTGATGGAGTTCGGCAGCAGCCGCCGCCTGCAGGAGCAGGGCAACCGCATCCTCGCCACCATGGCCTGCCACGGCTCGGTACGCGCCAATCGCCGTCTGAGCAGGGAAGAGATGAACGCCCTGCTGCGCGACATGGAGCGCACCGAGCGCAGCGGCCAGTGCAACCACGGCCGCCCCACCTGGGTACAGCTGGACATGAAGGCCCTGGACGGCTTGTTCATGCGCGGGCAGTGAATTAAAGAATTACGGTAACACCTTACCATTTACACTCAGAATTACGGTGACACCTTACCATTTACACTCAGAATTACGGTGACGCCTTACCATTTACACTAATTGTCTTGCTTTTGGAGTCGAACGCATGGATACCACCAAGTTCTCCAGCAAGGGGCAGGTCATCAGTCCCAAGCGATTCCGCCAACACCTGCGCTGGGAGACGGCCTAGGATTTTCTCGTTCCCACGCAGCGCGTGGGAACGAGAAAATTTTTATTCACTGACGAGTGCTTTGGCAGCATCATGAATCGGCGTAATCCGTTGGCATCCAATCCTCCCGACCGTGTCTTACTCGGACGATAAAAATATCGTCCGACTCTTTCCTGACGTAGAGGACCATATGGACACCCACCGGATGGACTCGAACAGGCGGCTTCATTTCAATTCGTTGCCGGGCCACATAGGGATTCTCAGCCAAGTAGTGAAAGGTCTTTTCCAATAGCTGGTGGTATTTCTCTGCCTGAGCAAAGCCGAATTGTTGCGCGCCAGCCAGCAAGATGTTGATGAGGTCTTCTTCTGCCGCACGACTGAGAATGTAGCCCATGGATCAGATATCGTTGTACTTGGCGCGGGCTTCTTCAAGTAGCGCACTCATGGATCGACTACCCTCTCCACTGGAGAGTCCCTCTGTAATCAATGCCTGCATCTGCTTGATTTTACGTTCCTTATCTTGATCTTTGCGAATCAGGTCGCGCACATAATCACTGATATTGCTGTATCTCCCGGATTCCGCTTGATTCGCAACCCAGGTGCGCATTTCGTCGGGAAGCGACACATTCATAGTGGCCATCAAAAATTTCCTCTCCAATCAATCATGGCAATATTTTAGCAAATTTTGCCAACTATGCGCGGCTAGGAGTTAAGGGCCAGGATGCGGCGCTTTGGATTGGAATCTGCTGCGCAGACAGCGAAGCGGCGATTTGCGGTACGGAAGCGTAACGGACACAGGATGGTCGGGACTCAATGACTGCGTTGGCGAGTCAATATTTTTCTCGTTCTCACGCGCCGCGTGGGAACGAGAAAAGCGGCTTTGACGAAGGGGGCAGGGGCCGTCCGCTGATAAGGGGTCAAGCGTTAGAGGAACTTGAAAAGAGGCCAGGGTGCCTGTTGAGACCGGGCAAGCGCGGTCGCCCTTCGTCTCCAAGGAAGGAGGATCAGCAGCATAAAATTAGTGTAATGGGTAAGGTGTTACCGTAATTCCTTTGAAATCAAAATTCTAGGTGGCGGAGGGTCAGAACGCCACACACTCATCCAGAGCCTACTTTTCAGTCTTAATAAATAATTTTATTAATCTAATTCAATCAGTTGGTGTCCAATACAGTCCAGAGCCTGCTATACTAGCAAAAAGATTTGACGGTTCACTTGACGGTTCGCTACAGAACCATCCGCCAAACGATTAACAAGGACTTCGACATGGCTCTCACCAATACCCAAGTAGCTAACGCAAAGCCCAAAGAGAAGATTTACAAGCTCTTTGACGGTGGCGGTCTTCATCTGCTGGTTAAACCAACTGGATACCGTGGGTGGAAGTACGACTACCGCTTAAATGGAGGACGCGAAACCTTCACCATCGGCAAGTACCCAGAAATCTCCTTGAAGGAAGCCAGGGAATACCATCGTGAAGCGCGGTCTCACGTTGAACAAGGTAGAAAACCCTTAGCGATCAGAAAGAAAAAGGAAGTGCAGCAAAACCAGCAGGAAAAATCCTTCAGCGATTATGCCAAGGAATGGATTGCTAAGCAGAATTTAGTCGATTCAACATTGACAGACCTGGTACAACGCCTAGAAAAGAACATTTATCCCTACCTAGACGAGAAACCCGTTACGGAGTTTAGTACCCGAGACCTATACCAAATCTGCCTGCTTATGTCTGATAGAGGCTCTAAGGAAACAGCAATCCGAATGGCAGGCGTAATGCGCAGAGTCTTCAACGAACTATTGATTTTTGGCATCATTGAAAACAACCCAGCACAGGGTTTAGCTGAACTGCTACCGAAACCAGACCACAAGAAGAAGGAAAACTTCGGCCATGTAACCTCTGCAGATGCACTCAAGAATTTGCTTCTGCAGATTGAGAACCCATCAAATCGCCAAGATCCAGTGGTGACACAAGCATTAAAATTAATGCCCTTGGTTTTCCTCAGACCCAAGAACATCCGCTTTATGCGCTGGAGCCAGATTGATTTTGATGAACAGATGCTCACCATACCTGCCGAAGAAATGAAGGCGCATAAGGAGCACAAGGTTCCCCTACCCCATCAAGCCATTCAGATTCTGGAAGACTTGAAACCCCTCACAGGAGACTGCGAGTTTGTTTTCGTTAGTGGCCATAGCAGAGACGGAAAACCTTTAAGCGAGAACACTACTACACAGGCTCTGAGACGCTTTATCAACCCAGAGACAGGGGAACCCTTCGGAACAGGCTACATGACCTCTCACGGCTTTAGACACACTGCTAGCACCATGCTCAATGAAATGGGTTACTCTGCTGATGCCATTGAATTACAGCTTGCTCATCTCAGTAAGGACAGAATCAGGGCTACCTACAACAAAGCTCAGCTGATGCCTGAGAGGCGAAAGATGCTTCAGGAATGGGCAGACTACCTAGATGAGTTAAAACAAGCTTAGAGACAAGCCTAGAAGGCCTCAGATGCCATCAATAATCCTTCCAAATACAGTCCCCCTACTCATTGCCTGCAAAGAGCTTAACTTAGTAGGAATGACAGATGAATTGGCCATAAATTTATTATTAAGATATGCCAATGACTTTCAGTTGCCAATCTACTTTATTGAACCAATTAGTGGAAGTAGACGTAACAACACTGACCAACTTGAAGACAAATTTGATGAAGATGGCAATTACTTACGAACCATGACTGATGGAAAATCAGAAACTTATAATTATGGAATCATAAAGAGACTGCTATCAGGCTATTGCACTACATCAGATTGCAAAGAAATAACAGTAAATTCGTTCCTTGTTAATGATGAAGAGTGTTTTCCTCTTGATTACACAGATATGTGGCTAGAGCCAGTACAATTACCCACCCAATGCTTTTATCTTCTTCCAGAAGAGATATGCGCTTTCAAGAATACAATGAAGCTGAAAAGCAATAATATTTCACAGATGAGTCCTTTAGCAACTTTTAACCAGAACCCAGGAGAGATTACCGATCAAATAAATCAAGAACAATCACAGACCCCAAAAATCAATGGTCTAAAAGTATTTTGTGGAATGAAAAACTTGTCGTTTAGTGATATAAAAATTCTAATTGACGTAGAAAACAAAATATTACACATCAAAGGAATGGGGAAACAGGAAAGTGTACCGTACTCAGCATTAGGCTTAACTACAAAAAACGGAATCACCCCAAACAGTCAAGGCAAATTATTTTTTAAAATAATTAATGAAGAATACAACCCCAACAAAAGAAGAAAAGGAGAAAAATCTGCTTTTGATAGGCTATCTAGTAACCTAAAAAAAGCCTTCAATACAAAAGACCAACCATTTCATACTTCAACACACAGACCAAGATTTGAATATAATTTCATTAAAGATACCCACGCAAAGAAACAGACTAAACATTCATCAGCAGATGATCGTACCGATTCAAAATCTATTACTTCTCAAGAAACGACAGATCCTAGTGAACTAGTTGAGTTTGGCCCTAGCCGATATTATAAAAGCAAGCGCATTGATGAGCTTAGTGCAGAGGAGCTTATAGAATTTTACGACCAACAAGTTCAATTTGAAAGAAATTGAGCATTATCAATCACCACCATAAGTCAAGCAATTATCTTACCCATCCATAGCCTTCACCTCACCCTCAAACTCCCTCAAACCCCCTCACAATAAGCATTTCACCAGGAAATATCCTTTTGAATTAAAAGTGATTTTTTCCATGAAACCATCTGAGGCTACACGCTAATAGAGGAAAACGACTAAATCGTTTCCCTCAGAGCAATAACCTAATTAACAGATGGAGAATTCAAAATGATGATCTACAAACAAAATGAGAAATATGGATCAACTTATAGACTGCTACGGATAGGCAGAGTGTCAGATTTAACAGGAATATCTAAGTCATACATATACCACCTATGTAATCAAGGCCTTTTCCCTAAACCAGTTCCATTAGTCCCAGGTGGATCATCAGTAGCCTGGCTTGAATCAGAAGTATTAGCTTGGATTGATCAGCGCGTACAAGCAAGAGATTGTGCCATTGGTGACAGCAATGGATAAGAAATCATCAATGAGCCAGGCCACAAAGCAATACAAGAAAGCAGAACAAAAACGCCTCAAATTAATGAACCATCAGGCCAGCAAGCCAGGATTAAGAGGCACAATTAACGCTAAATGTATTGAGTGCATCTATGACCCCTTCTCAGAAGGAACCTGGAGAAAACAGGTACAGGATTGCACCAGCTGGAGTTGCCCACTCTTCCCTATAAGACCAGTTACAGAGAAGAAAAGGGGAAATCCAGATGAATAACCAAATCAATCAGACAGCAATACGGATCATCGACAAACCTTGCGGATTTGGTAAAACATCAGGGTTACATAGTGAAGCGAAGCAATTGATTAGGATTTCCTCAAGAGAGCAATTTATATTTGTAGTACCAGAACTGAGTGAAATAGAAAGATACAAAGCAGAACTTGGTGACTGGGTACAAGAACCAAGTGATAAAGGTGGTAGCAAATCGGAATCAATAATAAGATTACTTCAAATGGGAAAAAATATAGTTACTACTCATTCACTATACGACCAGATCAGAAAATTTGAGCACCTTCTTCCTTCATATCATGTAGTGATTGATGAAGTGCCAACTACAGCAAAACAAGTGCCTGTGAAATTCGGAAAGGGATTATTCAAAAACCTGATACACCACAAGAAATACATATCAATTGATATGCAGACTAATTTGATTTCAACCACAGAAAACTGGATGATCGAAAAGGATGACTTTGAATCTGGGGATGATCTTCACATTAAGGCATTTATGAATACAGTTGAAAACAGGGAGGTTTACTATGTTGAAGGCATTTATTGTGTAATACCATTACCAGATGCTTTCTTCACAAAACCAAAAAGCTTAACAATCCTGACCTTTCTATTTGAAGGAACTCAGTTGCACCATTGGATGATGAAACGTGGCTTTGATTACACAATACTTAAAGACCATATAGAGCATCAGCAATTTAAGATCCAAATGAACCAGAACATAATCTATCGAATGAACAATTCAAATTCAAAAACTGGGTACACAGCAATGACATCTAAAGACTCACCAAGTAGAAGAAATGTAGGAAACTGGGCGAAAAACGAGTGGAATGCATTGAGAAAATTTGATCCTACAGTTACTACTGATCGGGTCTTAGTGGCATCACATAAAGATGCTTGGCATGGTAAAGAGAAAAATCCAAAAAGCAACGTAACCAATAAAACCTCTCTTAGCTCATTGTCCAGATTAGGCAAAGCAACCTGGACAAGTCTAATAACAAGAGGAACCAATAAATACAAGGAGAAGGACATAATTTTCATATTAGGAACAGAGAACATGAACCCTTCTCTAGCCAAATTTCTTGGCATGACCACTAAAGAAGCGCAAAACAGGCACACTCTTAGCGAATTAGTGCAATTGATCTACAGAACAGCAATTCGTGATGGATATCCGATTTATGTGTTTATTGCTGATGATCACAATGAGAAAATATTGAAGGAATATCTTGAGTCCTGAGACACCCTAAAGGCTAGAAAGAACTGAATTATCCAAAAATTCTGGATAACAGATCACGTAACTTATTGTAATAAAATACAAAATTAGGTGTTGTCCGTGAAGAATAAAACCAGACTAAAATAAGAACTCTTTAAACCATATAAACTAAAGCCTATAGATCCAAGCACACTGGTTGTAGTACAAGGAATCATAGCGAGGCTGAAATAATTCTAAAGCGCAGGGAGCATTTCAATGCGACCGAGCACTTAGAATTATTGAAAGCCGAGAGAAGATGACGCAGTGCGGAAACCAGGTGCTTGGCTCTATTTAGACGATACTAATAGATAAAATTAGATTCGTAATTTTAGAGCATATACAAAATTAGAGAATGCAAAGGGCAGATCGAATTTTAAGAATAATCAAGTTGAATTGAATCACCACCAGTCATCTAATGCCTTCTTAGCAGGCTCATATTCTTCATTTGCGGCACATTTGAGCCAGTACTTTGCAGCATCATCATCCTTCTTTACTAATTTTCCTTCGTAGAAAATTGATGCCAAGATAAACTTCGCCTTAGAGTAACCATAAGTGTTAGCCAAATCTTCTAAGTCACCAAATGTTTTAAACTCTTCGTAGTCGAGCAGTATTTTTCTTCGTTCTTTTAAGTTACGGTCATTCTCTATTTGTTGCCTTTCTTTCTCCTTAGATTTTTTCCTCTTTTCTTCCTCTATCTCTGCTTTCATTTTTTTTAATAATTGATCTTTTATCTCCAACTCATCCTTCATAGATTGCACACGATATTTAATGTAAAGACCCATTGCTTTATTTTCGTTTCCAGAAGATTCAGCTAGGGCTTTAGCCCATAAACCGTCACGGATAAACCCTAGTCTAATTTCATTCATTACCTCCTCGTATTGAGTTTCTTCAACAAGGCGATTATTAACTGTAGTTTTTTTAAGTTTATCGAAAAAAAACATAACCCCATCCTTTAATCAGCCAAAAAAATACTTGGCACTTAAAACTTAAATGCTCATAGCTACAGTCCGCATCTGCGCTCCGTTGGCACTTCGCTTGATGCTACCTTCGCTATTCGCATTAAATTGATTGGTTCCTTTCTTCAAAGCAAGCTAAACCTAAATCTTGCCTAAACTTCTACTGATATTTACTACTCTTAAAAAACTAAACTCTAATTGTTCAAAATTTGAACAATTACTACTAGGTACTGCCTAAACCCTACCACTTGAAATGAACACAAATTTTCCTACTCTTAAAGAGACTATTTTTTGTGTTCAATCTTCTCGCGTACTATAAGACTATTGGTTCCTCTTGATTCTCTTCATTTTTTTTCTTTCTGCCTGGCTTGTCTGGCTCCAACAACCCCTTCTCTCTGAATTTATCTTGTATTCGCTTAATCTGAGTTTGAGTATAAGTCTTAGTATCATTACTAATATGTTTAGCTATATCTCGCTGACTCATATTAGCTCTAGTCAACTCTAGTACCTTTAACTCTATTATGCTAAAAGTCAACTCTAGCACTAGAGAAGTAACCTGCTTACCGTATTTATTCGTATAGCCTAATTCTTGTACTACTGATTTAAGCTCTATTGGTTTTGGGGGTTCTGCATCCTTAATATGCTTACATGAAAGCCTTATGGTTTTCTTAGATGGTTCTTCATCATTTTCTTCTAATTCATCCTTAGTATGTTTAACTCTAGAAATCTCATATACGCACTCTGCATTACCTTCTATTGAAGAACCACCCCTAGCACCTTTAGTACGATCTTTTCCTGTATGATGAACCACTAACACTGTGCAGTCATATCTAGCTTTAAATTTAGTCTTAAGTACATTCAGAAATTCAGCCATATCTGTAGGACTATTCTCATCGCCTGCACCCATAGAGGAAGCCAATGTATCAATAACGATTAGTCCTAATGGCTGCTTGAATCTTTCTACTGCAAAGTCAACATGCTCAAGCCATTCTTCAACTACTGATTCTTTAAGGATACTAATAGCGTTCTTACTAATAGCAATAGGGATCTTATCTAGTTCCTGCTTATTGTATAGAGCCCATGCTCTAACTCTTTTCCTTAACCCATAATTCCCTTCACCAGCAATATAGAGCACTGCACCTTGCTCTACTTCAAAACCTTTCCAGGGAATACCAGTAGCAATACAAAGAGCCCAGTCTATTGCGAGAAAGCTCTTAAAGTGATCTTTAGGTGCATATAGAACACTTACACCATCTTTAGGTAACCAGTCCTCAATTCGGTATTCAGCTTCTTCATTGTCCAAAAATTCATCACTGTATAGGAAATAATGATCTTTAGACTTACTCATTTGAGCTATATCCTTGTTCGTTAGGTTTAGTGGTTTAATCATACTATTAGTAGAGCCTATTTAAATATGGGTTTTGTGGTTTTAAAGATAATCAATCCACAAAACCAATTTCTACCTAAACAAATTATAAGCGTTATTTGCTCTAGAAGAGCTAAGCGGGTTAGCCAACCTAAAGCAAGAGAGACAGGTTGACTCCCTGAAAGAATACTCTACTTGAACTCAATCTCAAGCATCAACTACACCCACACAGGCGCCGAACGGCGCAGATTCAGATTCCTATTCCTTCTTTATAGCTTTGCAACCGTTAACGGTTCAGCTTAATACGAAAAGTTTATTCACGATTAGTAACTTTAGTACAATGACAAATTCAACTTCCAAATCTTACTCAGGAGAAATCATGTCTAAAGGATCAATCAATAAAGTAATTCTCATTGGCAATCTAGGTGCAGAGCCAGAGACCAGGAGCTCTGCAAATGGAACCAATGTAACTAATATCCGTATAGCAACCACAGAAAGCTGGAAAGATCGAAACACAGGAGAGAACCAAGACAGAACAGAATGGCACAGAGTAGTTCTATTCGGAAGGCTAGGAGAAGTAGCAAGCCAGTATCTTACTAAGGGTTCAAAGGTGTTTATTGAAGGAAAAGTACAAACCAATAAATGGCAAGATCAAAATGGACAAGACAGGTACACCACAGAAGTAGTAGCAGAACGATTAGAAATGCTGGATAAAAAACCAACAGATCAATACTCACCTAATAGACCTGGTGGAGTTCTAGGGATCGAAGAAGGCTATCAAGGTACTACTAGTATTGATGATCTTGATTTCTCTAGATCAGAACCAATTGATGATATTCCCTTTTAATGATTTAGTTCAAATAAGAAAAGGTTGGCATGGTCTATGTGGTTTTTTTATAACCGGCAGACCCATTAGTCAATACGTCATTTATGTATTTATTAAATATTAAATTTGGTTTCGTGGATTAAATATGAAGACAAAGATTATTCAGAGCCTACTTGTTCTATCACTGTACAGTTTTACGAATCAATCATTCTCAACTGAACTAAGTTTTTCACAAGCAAAAGTAAAATTGACTGGTCTGTATAAAAATACAGGCCTAAAAACTTTTTATTGTAATTGTGATATTCAGTGGCAAGAAAAGCTAGGGGTACCTATTAGGACAATATGTGGTTATAAGCCAAGAAAGAGTCATACAAAAAATGGATCCATTAACCAGCGCGCTACTAGAATAGAATGGGAGCATGTATTTCCTGCATATTGGTTCGGAAATCAATTACAGTGCTGGAAAGACGGTGGAAGAAAAAATTGCCGTAAAGACAAAGATTTTAGAGCTATGGAAGGAGATATGCATAACTTATATCCTGCTATAGGAGAGCTTAACGCTGACAGATCAAATTATCGTTTCGGCATGATTGAAGGAGAACCAAGAATTTATGGAGAATGTGACTTTGAAGTTGATTTCAAAAATAGAGTCGCTGAGCCAAGGCCAGAAATCAGAGGCGATATTGCCAGAATCTATTTTTATATGTCTGATAAATACAATCTTCGATTATCTAAGCAACAAGAACAATTATTAAAGGTTTGGAACAACCAAGATCCTGTAGATGATATTGAGCGACTTAGAAATGCTAAAATAGCAAGCATACAAGGCAACAGTAATCCATTTATCGATCCACCCTGATTAGCTATCAGGGTGGCTGTATGAATATGGACTATTATGTTACCTAGTATAAGGAGACTTTTGGGGTGCTATATTATCGTCATTATTGCTATAATTGATGGGCGTCATTTGTATGCCTTGATCAGGTCTATTACCATTATGGCAATGCCGGGCATCTTGTTCAACACCCCATTTTTCGCAATTTGTTCTGCAGTAATGACAGCCATCCGCTGCTGTTCTTCCTGGGTGCGCACCAAGAGATGCAGAGAACCATGTTATGCAAATGGATACCAATATAGTAATTTTCAACATTATTTTCATTTCATAACTCCAGTCGGTGACTACTTATAGTTAGGGTAACCATAACTATTCATATTGTAACTTGGCGTTTTGTCATTCCATGTTTGAGGCTTTGTTCCATAGCTTCCAGTATAAGGATTCTGATTACCTCTAACGCTCCAGTTATCATTATAAGAACTATTAGGAGAAGATCTGTAGTGTGGTTGTACATACGTTCCATCTGATTTTGTATATCCTTTTACATAGGTCTCTGATAAAGCACTACCACTAATTGACAGAAAAGCAAAAAACACCAGAGTTGCTTTAAATATCTTGAAAACCATATCACATACTCCCAGAAGAATTTAAAATTAAGACATGAATAACCACTAACTACAAGTCAGTGGCTATTTAGTCGGCTAATCTAGTGGCAATGGTAACCGCCATTTTTATGGTCATAATGGCAGCCTTTAGAATCAGTTCCACCAGAATGCCCCATCTCTGTATTTGGGTGACCAGCTAAAGCAGTCCCGATCATTGACATTAAAATGAAAGTAAAAGCAAATAACATATTTTTCATTGATTTATCTCCGTTAATTTAAAGAAATCAGATTCTAAATAACTCTTCAACATTATCCTATAATCACCTCCTGATTACTGATTGATAGTGCTATTGCCTTATATTAATAATGCCATTACACCTTGGGTAATTTTGACAGCCCCAAAACCTCTGTCCTGCATAAATTCCATGCCTAGCAGTTTTCAGTATCATTGTGTCTCCACAATTAGGACAGATTGGAGTGTTTACGGCTTCACTATTTGACAGCGAATTTTGAGCCAATCTCTCATTGGTCGATGCATTCGAATCTTCACTTGATTTAACAATAAATGTTAATATTAGAGCTAAAACGAAAGTATGTGGCAAAGCAGCGGCTATACAGTATGGTTTAAAGCATGCATTAAAAATAAAAATTTGATTAGCAATCAGAATTACCGACCAAGCCACCAGTAAGAATAAAAAATTATTAACAATTAAATTGACTGCCTTCTTCACCAAATATGCTCCGAATTTAGTAATTTGGCACACCACTGTACTTACATGAGTAATTACCTTTAACTTTATTCCTGTAGAATCTTCCTAATGAATTAGAAGATATCCAACTAGAGACTACAGACTCAGGCATCCTACAGTAGTGGTAGTAGGTCGAATTAAGCTGAACCAATAGATATTGGTTACTTGTGTCGTAGCAGATTCGATTGACAAAAGAGCTTCGTTTAAGAGAAGGACAGACAAAATTACCTTTACTGGTATCTACTGGTGTTGATCTGTATTTGACGTAAATAATTTCTGCTGAAGCTTGGCTAATAAGCAAAAAAAATGTAATTATTATAGCTAATTGTCTCATATTCTTCACCTTGTACTATTGTCTATGCTTGATGATATATATCTTAAGGCATCTGAAACATCATCAAGTTGATCTGAGACTGTTCCTATTGCCGTGCCAATTAATATCATAGAAAATATTAGAAGAGCAATTGGAAATAATCTTGTGTAATCAAAGCTAATATTATTTCTTAGTATGCGGAAATTCCAATACACACCTAATGGAAGCATTGCAGCAACACTACCTGAAATCATATTATTTGTATTTCCACGACCGATACTATCAACTACTATAAAACCTAGAAAACATACCCACCAAAAACTTAAACTTAAAGCAATCTTGTCTTTTTTTGATATAAGTCTAATCTGACCATTATCTTCAATATCTCTATTAATATTAATATTTTGTGAACTATTATCATGTCCCTCTTTCGTAGTTAATGGTGCTGCCTTTTCTTCAATTGCCAAAGAAATAATTTCTGATACATCTGATTTACAAAATGGACAAAATTTATTATAGAAGACAACATCCCAGCTCTTATCCGCATTTGTTACAGATTCTCCACAGCCGGTACATGAATATTTATTATCTGAATCTTGGATGAATTTTACAGTTTCCATATTAAATCGATTTCTATATATTTATAATGAAAGAGATTTTTGTCCTGGCATCCAGTTAGCTATATTGATCTGTGCTGTTCCAATACCCAATGATCTAATCCATTTTGCAGCTGTATCAATTGAACTCCAGGTCTTTACTGCTCCTTTCAAAGTAGAGGCGACTACAGAACCAGTGGACGTAAATTCAACAAGATTGGCAACACTTCTGTTATCCAGTAATGCTGCTTGCTGAACTGCATCTTTAATACCTGGTTCAATGCGTAGATTAAGAGTGGCTGTCTTCTTTGGTGGCATAAGGGAGAACTCGATTGCAGATGCTACACAATGTAACGCATTTTCTATCCTTTGCTATTGAATTTTTCTTTGTGGGCATAAGGTGAATCAATATTATTAATGCATTAAAGTGCTTCCACTCTGCTGTCGCGGTACTTAAATGAAGATAGGCCCTTTGATGATCTGATGCCTTGGGTGATGCCGAAGTCAGAAGAAATTGGGGAATGGGGTTAACTCAGGCGCTAACGTTTAAAATGTGTTGCATGAAACGAAACTTCCTGTTCTAAAGCATTGCGTGTATCTTGGTTTATAAGCTTGAACTGCACTCGATATTGCTTGGCTTTGTGCGGCTGCGGCTTGTTGTTGCATTGCCTGTACCTTTTGGGATTCTATGTGATAATTCATTTCTTCCTTAGACACGACACTGCTACAACCAATGTTTCCAGACTTTATAATTGCATCGCGTTCTTTTTCACTTACATTTGCATTTGCATATTTACTATTAACCCAGGATACTTGACCTATCTTGCAAGATATTCCCATGCGCTTTAAATTTTTTTTAACTTCTGAATCAACATACCAATATCTGGAATTATATGGAACTTTGTATGGTTTATCATTAACAAAGACTATCCCTCTATCTGCAGGATTAAATGTTGCACATCCACTAATAAAAATTAACATCAAGATTATGCTTATGATCTTCATGATTGTCCCCAATTTACTCTTATTCATCGCTTAACGATTCGCTCTTGAATTGATTAATATTCTGTTCAGAAGGGTTTGCATAAATCATCAACTACCTATGATTTCAGTACTAACTGGTCGTTTCCCCTTCGGAGAAACATCCCCCCCCCTGATAACACCCTAAGGTGTCTTTTCTTACTCTCCATCTAAACCCTATCCCATCTAGTCTCTATTCCCTTCTACAAACCAGGCAGGAAGGGGTGATAACTAGCACTCAGAGCCATGAACCAACTTAACCTATAGGTAGGCATACCCTAGCCATTGGAACACTCCACGGTGTTGTATATCAGGCCTTCCTGGCCTATCTGTCACACCATGCAAACTCTTCCCTGAGTTTGGCATTGAGTAGGTGACACACTAACTGCATCAGAGTAGCAATCTCTTTTGGTTCTGCTAGGCCCTAGGGTCAGGTTCATGACGGTCATTTGCCTTCGGCTTCATGCCCTTACATCAACCTTCCCCATGAGGTGTTTTAACCCAGTTCCCTACTGGGCTAAAAGGCTTTTCTCTTCACCCTGTTCTTGAGGAACAGCGTGAACACCCTTCGCTCCCCTTGGTTCGCGGTTGTATCACCCTGACTGTACATAATCTGGGATTCTGCGCAGATGAATCTGTCCGCTGTCCCCAGCCGCAGAATCTAGATTATGTAAAATCAGGGTGATGGATTGTTTTTGATATTGGCTCCCAGGTATGACTAAGGCCTTCAAGATGGCTAACGCTTAAGCCCTACACCAGTTGATCAGCCTGCACCCCGATTATCGCCTTGGTTTCTGCTTTGTGGAATAGGCCTAGGCTTACACGGCTGTAGGCCTAGGCCTACAACACCCAAAAGTTTTCTATGCAGGAACAACTCAATTTATTGACCTAGTAATACACTTTGTTTGGCTCTGCTGTTCTCGGCTGTCTCCTCTTGGTGAATGGGATTAAAGCCCCACTCCGCTTTTAAGCACTCCCATCTGTAGGGGTTATCTACCTGATCTATCCCATCAACTGATTGAAACTCTTGATATTCCGTCAGGAGTACTCGCCTATTGGAGAACCAAAATGAACAGTTACCAAATCCGAATCTTAAATGGTGTGCGCCATGTTTATTCGTGAATCCGACCACCACTACAGTGTTGATGGCTTTGTCACGGTGGACGAGATCATTAACCATGCTCGTCAGTTACTGGTTCAAAGTCTGCGGCTTCCTGGTGAGGCATTCACCGATCCAGACAAGGTACGTCAGTTCCTGGAGTTGCAGCTAGTCCATCAGGAGCGAGAGGTATTCGCTTGCCTGTTTCTCGATAACCGTAACCGCTTGATTGAGTACCGGGAGTTGTTCTTCGGCACCATTGATGGAGCCAGCGTCCACCCGAGAGAAGTGGTCAAGGTGGCTCTGCAACTCAATGCCGCTGCAGTCATCTTGGCCCACAACCATCCCAGTGGTGTGGCTGAACCCAGTGGTGCTGACCGTCAGATCACGCAACGCATCAAGAATGCCCTGGCTTTGATTGATGTCCGTACCCTGGATCATTTCATAGTGGGGCATGGCGACCTGTACAGCTTTGCTGAATATGGCTTGCTCTAACAACCAGCCTCCACCTTCACCCATCGGCTATCGATCTTGATAAACCGTTAATTTCTATTTCATTTCAACCGTGACAGAACCGGGCATTGCTCGGTTTTGTCGTTTCTGGAGAACCAAGATGAACAGCACAGACATTTACCAGAAGATCACCGCTCAAATCCTTGCCCTGATGGAGCAGCAGGGTACCGATTGGACTCGACCCTGGACAGGCACTGGAGCACCCTTTAATTGCCTAACAGGGGATACCTACCGAGGGATCAATACCCTACTGCTTGGCCTAAAGGCACATCAGAAGGGCTACAGCTACCCACAATGGGCAACCTTCAAGCAGTGGCGCATGAAAGGTGGCTCGGTTAAGAAAGGAGAGCAAGGCACTCTTTGCGTCTTCTTCAAACGTACCCTGATCGACAAGGACGGTGAACTGAAGCCTATCCCGGTACTCAACCACTTCTATCTGTTCAATGTGGATCAGGTAGAAGGGGTAGAAGCTGCTCCAGCTATACCCCTGGCTCAGAAAGAGCGTAATGCTCAGGTGGATACCTTCATTCAATCCACAGGAGCCATAATCCACGAAAAGGGGCATAGAGCCTTCTATTCACCGGAAACAGACATGATCTGGATACCAGACCTTGGTGCTTTCACCAATCAGGAGTACTTCTACAGTACCCTCCTGCATGAGCTAGCCCATTGGACAGGTCATAAAAGCCGGTTGGATCGTAGAGAAGGTATGCGGTCCCGCTTTGGTGATGAAGCCTATGCGATGGAGGAGTTGGTAGCAGAACTGGCTTCAGCCTTTCTCGGCATCCAGCTTCAGGTGTCCCATGAACCCAGGGAAGACCATGCCAAGTACCTGAACAATTGGCTCCAGGTGCTGAACAAGGACATGAGAGCCTTTAGCTCTGCGGCTTCTAAGGCTCAGGCAGTAGCGGATTATTTGCTGGGTTTCCAGCAGCTTGAATCCATAGCGGCCTGATCCAACCCCATCTGCCCATCTCTTCGGAGGTGGGCATTCTTTTTTCAATTAATTTAAGCCACTATATTTATTGATGTTTACTGCAAATTGTTGAACCATGTTGGCAGAAACACTAGCGACATATTGGCTTAAGTTGTCGAACCAATACAGATTCTGGTCGCCAAACACCATCAATAGACCCATCTGTGGCGATTTAGCAGGTGATCTTCACCTAGATTAGCTCAGGTACTGGTTTAAGCACCTAGCTTGATCCAGTGTATTTAAATCCCTTTTTCTGGTGGTCAATCTGCTGCAAAAGCGTCTGAAAAAAATTTAACTGATTGAACATCAATACTTTTATTAATGTTTATGCGAATTTGGTTTAGAATATCGCCATTAACCACTAATAGTACCACTAATGACTAGATCAGAACTAATCCAGAAGATCTTTGAAGGACAGAAGCAACTCCCCTACTCTGATGTTGCAGCTGCTATCAAAACCATGATTGAACACATGGTTCAGGAACTGGTAGCAGGAAATCGAATTGAAATCAGAGGTTTTGGTTCGTTCTGTCTTCACTACAGAGCACCAAGATTAGCCAGAAATCCAAAAACTGGCGAGACTGCAGCTATGCCAGCAAAGTATTCTCCGCATTTCAAGCCTGGAAAAGAACTCCGAGAGAGGGTGAATTCCATCACTTGAAGTACCAGGCAAAGAAAAACCGTCAATCCAGAGCCTACGATTCAAGCAACATTGATTGACGGTTTATTTGACGGTTTGACATGCTTTATCTTCTGAAATTTTCAAGATAAAACAATTGATTATGCCTAGTTAGTGGCGGAGGGTCAGGGATTCGAACCCTGGAATGGGATTAACCATTGCCGGTTTTCAAGACCGGTGCATTCAACCGCTCTGCCAACCCTCCGTAAGGCCTGTCTGTGGTGTTGCAGTCAAGCCCGGTAGGATACTGAAATGCGGTGCTGTTTGCCAGCCTTGGTTGCGGGGCACGGCCCGTCGGCTGCGCGGGGTGCTATTGAACTTTAGCAAGGGACTTGTATCCTACCTCAGGAATCACCACTTAAGACCCTAACCAACCTTTGGAGACGCAAGACCTATGAACCGCTACGACATTCCCATGGAGCGATCTGAATCCTCCGTTCTGTCCACCAACAAGATGATCAAGAACACCTACATGCTGCTCTCGGCAACCCTGGTGTTCAGCGCCATCATGGCGGCCGTTTCAGTGGTTATGCAGATGCCTAGCTGGACCTACCTGGCCTCGGTCATAGGTGCCATGGTGCTGGGTATCTTCGTGCTGCCACGGGCGGCCCAGTCCAGTTCCGGCCTGGGGGTGATCTTCCTCATCACCGGCCTGATGGGCTTTGGCCTGGGGGCGGTGATCAGTCAGTATCTGGCCCTGCCCAATGGCCCGCAGATCGTTGCCACGGCCTTCGGTGGTACCGGCATCATCTTTCTTGGCCTGTCCGGCTATGCCCTGACCAGTAAGCGTGATTTCAGCTTCATGGGCGGCTTTCTGTTCGCCGGTATGTTGGTGGTGGTGGTTGCCGCCCTGGCCAATATCTTCCTGGAGATGTCGGCCCTGAGCCTGGCCATTTCCGGCGTGGTGATCATGCTCATGAGCGGCTTTATCCTGTTCGACACCAGCCGCATGGTCAACGGTGGCGAGACCAACTACATCTTCGCTACCTACGGCCTTTACCTGGCCATCTTCAATATATTCATCAGCCTGCTGCAGATACTTGGCGTGATGGGCGGGGATGACTGAGTACGGCGGATAGCACCTGTAACCCCGGCATTTGCCGGGGTTTTTGTTTGATGGGGGTAGAGCATGGATCTGTGGATGAAGATTGCCTGGGCGGCGGCCCTGGTCATGATGCTTTGGGTGCTCTATCCCCGTGCCAAGGAGTGGCTGGAGCATGGCCCCAAGGCGGAGAGCGGTGACTGGCAGGCGGTGCTGGTTCCCATCGGCCTGGTGATTGGCTTTGTCGTGCTCTTGGTGCTGATGGTTTGATGGACAGAAAAAAGCCCCTTGCGGGGCTTTCTGTGTTTTATATTTCAGCCGCGTCGGAAACCGCCGCCGCCGCCTCCTCTAGGGCTGTTTTCACGGGGACGCGCCTCGTTGACCCGCAAGGGCCTGCCCCCCATGTCGGCCCCGTTCATGGCCTCAATGGCCGACGCGCCCGCGCTGTTGTCGCTCATCTCGACAAAGCCGAAGCCCTTTGAACGGTTGGTGTCACGATCCATGATCACCTTGGCCGAGGCCACCTCTCCGTACCCACTGAACATCTCCTTCAATTCATCGTCCCGTACCGAGTACGGTAGATTTCCCACATAGATATTGATCATTGCTTAAGACCCCTGGCGTTTCCTACTGATCACGGCAAACCAACCCAACGCCACAAGGCCCTGCTACCGATGGCCGCCACTTATCGACCTGGGTTCATTATCCACGAAAGCATTGCGGGAACAATGCAATTTCGTTGCAGTCAATGAAATTTTTCAAGATTGTGCGTTTTTTGGCTGATTTGGGGTGTTTGGCAACTGTTTGAGTGAGCCATGGCCAATGCTTGGGCTGGGGATTTAGCCGGTCAAGCGCCCCTGGCCGCCCATGTAGGGGCGTAGGGCCTCGGGGATGTTGATCGAGCCGTCGGCCTGCTGATGGTTCTCCAGCAGTGCCACCAGGGTGCGGCCCACTGCCAGGCCCGAGCCGTTGAGGGTGTGCAGCAATTCCGGCTTGCCGGTATCGGGATGGCGTCGCCTTGCCTGCAGGCGGCGGGCCTGAAAATCGCGGAAGTTGGAGCAGGAGGAGATCTCCCGATAGGCCTGCTGGCCGGGGAGCCAGACCTCCAGGTCGTAGGTCTTGGCCGACGAGAAGCCCAGATCCCCGGTGCAGAGGCTGACCACCCGGTAGGGCAGTTCCAACCGCTGCAGGATGGCCTCGGCGTGGCCGGTGAGCTGCTCCAGGGCGTCGAAGGAGTCCTCCGCGCGCACCGCCTGTACCAGTTCGACCTTCTCGAATTGGTGCTGGCGGATCATGCCGCGCACGTCCTTGCCGTAGGCCCCGGCCTCGCTGCGGAAACAGGGGGTGTGGGCGACCCATCTACGCGGCAGGTCGGCGTCTTCAACGATCTGGTCACGCAGCAGGTTGGTTACCGGCACCTCGGCGGTGGGGATCAGGTAGAGGCCGCCGTCGCCGTTGAGGGCGAACAGGTCGGCGCTGAACTTGGGCAGCTGGCCGGTGCCGAACAGGCTCTCGGCATTGACGATGTAGGGGACATAGACCTCGGTATAGCCGTGCTCACGACAGTGGGTGTCGAGCATGAACTGGATCAGGGCGCGGTGCAGCCGGGCCATGTCGCCGTACATGACGCTGAAGCGGGCCCCGGTGATACGCGCCGCGGCCTCAAAGTCCAGGCCGCCCAGGGCGGTGCCCAGATCGACGTGGTCCCTGGGCTCGAAGTCCCGTTCGGCCGGGGTGCCCCAGCGCCTTTCTTCGCGGTTGTCGTCCTCGCTGTTGCCCTCGGGCACGCTGTCATGGGGCAGGTTGGGTATGCCCAGGCTGATCTGCAGCAAGGCGTTTTGCAGGCCGCTGAGGGCCTCTTCCGCCGTTTTCAGCCGCTCGCCCAGATCGGCCACGGCATCGAGCAGGGGCTGGATGTCCTCTCCCGCTGCCTTGGCCTTGCCTATGGCCCTGGACTGGGTGTTGCGCGCGTTCTGCAGGGTTTGGGTCTCTACCTGCAGCGTCTTGCGTTGTTCCTCCAGGGTTTGAATCTGGGCCACATCCAGGTTAAAGCCACGCCGCGCCAGGGTGGCGGCGGTGGCTTCCAGTTCGCTGCGTAACAGCCGGGGGTCAAGCATTGTGCGGTTTCTCAGTAAAGGTCAATGGGCCAGCTGATCAGGTGGCTGGGCGCGATGCGCGGCCGCAGATCAGCCAAAACGGAGGCCACCTTATCTGCCTGATCGAAGAATTCAAGCACCAAAGGCAAATCCAGGGATAAATCGATCAGGCCAGAGCCGTGCAGCTTGCCCGAGGGGCCGAAGCCCGCGCTGCCGCGAAACACCGTCAGTCCGCTGAGGGTCTCTTGATCGTGCAGCAGGTCGATCAACTCTTGCAGCCGGCCGTCCCGTTCCGACAGGTAGATGCGCACCAGGGTGCCCTGGGTCATAGCTGCCTCCCGAGTAAGAGACCGAGCCAGGCGGCCAGCAGGCACAGCAGGACGCTGAGCAGCACATTCAGCGCCGCCTTGAAATAGGCCGCCTGTTCGATCAGATTGTAGGTTTCCAGGGAAAAGGTGGAAAAGGTGGTAAAGGCCCCAAGCAGGCCAATCAGCAGGGCGGCGCGCAGCTCGGGGGCGGCGGCGAAGCGTTCGGTAAGCAGCACGAAGAGCAGGCCCATGAGCAGGGAGCCGAGCAGGTTCACCGCCAGGGTGCCGTAGGGGAAGCCACGGCCGAGCAGTTGATAGACGCCGTTGGACACCCAGAAACGCAACAGCGCGCCCAGGGCACCTCCGGCGGCAATGGCGAGGGTTTGCTGCAACCAGGGCCTCTTCTCGATCGATCTGCCTTGGCTACTCAAAAGCGCAGCGAGGCGCGGGCGAAGTAGTGCGGGTCCGGGTCCAGCCCGGCGGCCTCGTCGCTGAGGATGTTCTCCACGGAGAACTGTAGGTTGAGCATCTTCGCCGGGCTCTCCCAGCTGGCCTTGAGCGCCAGGTCCCAGCCCGCCGCCAAGTAATCTTGGTTGCGCTCGTCCTCGAAGCGTTCGCTACGGTAGGTGGCGCTGGCACCCAGCAGCCAGCGCTGCGGCAGGCTCCAGTGGCTGGACAGGCGCGCCTTGAACTCGGGCACGAAGGGGATCATGAAGCCGGCCAGGCGCCCGGTCTGTTCGGCATCGCTGTAGATCAGGTCCAGGGCGATGGACTGGCGTTCGTTGAGGATGGCGTTGAAGTTCAGCCCCAGGCTGCTGACCTTGCCAGCGGCGAAGCTGGGGGTTTCCTCGTAGGGATCGGGGGCGGCGAAGAAGTCATACTTGTTCTGCAGCTGTTGCAGGTCTTCCAGATTCAGATCCAGGGTATAGCTGGACTCGGCAAAGCTGAGATTATCGATCTCCTCGTGATCGGCATAGAGGCGCAGGAAGGCATTGGGCGACAGCTGGCGGTCATACTGGGCGCGCAGGCGCTGGTACTCGCCACCGGCGCTGACCAGGCGGTCATTGACGCTGATACCCAGGGTATCGACGGGGCTTAGGCTGTTGACGCTGGCCGGGCGACGCCATTGCTGGCCCACCAGGGTCAGGCTCTGCGCCTCGTCCATGCGGTAGCGCAAGCCCAGGCGGGGGTTGAGCTCATCCAGTTCCCGCTCCAGTTGGTTGGCAAACACCGTTGGTTGGCCATAGATGCTGGCCAGATAAAAGCCGTCGTCCTGTTGCAACCGGGTGCGCTGCCAGAACAGATCGGCCTGCAGGCTCAGCCGGGGCGTGGGCTGCCCCAGCCAGGAGACATAGAGATCGCGGGATTCCAGGTGGCGCTCCTGCCCGATGAGCAAAAATTCGCTGGGGTAGAGCACCTGCAACAGGGTTGGCTTGTCTTGCTCTGAGTATTCATAGCCCCAGGTCAGGCTGTGACCCTCGCCCAGCTGGAAGCTGTGGCGCAACTGCCTGTCCTTCTGCTCCACCTCAGCGAGGTAGTACATGTCCCCCTGCAGCGGCGAGATGCTGAGATAGGCCGAGCCCAGCAGGTCACTGCTCTCCTTGCCCTTGCCCGCCTTCAGCCAGAGCTGGTTCTTTGGGCCAAACTGGTAGCTCAGACCCAGGGCCTGCTGGTCGTTCTCCACGCCCACCCGGCTGTCCTGAAATTCCGCCGAATCCACATCGGCATCGATCTGGGTGTGGGTCTTGAAGGCAAACAGGCCCAGGTATTCGGTCAGCTTGCTGCCCAGGCCCAGAGTGAGGTTGTCGCCATCGCCGGTGCTGGTACCGTCCACCGATTCGGCATCCGCCAGGGTGCCGCTGACAAAATAGGCCAGGGGCAGCGGATTGATCAGATAGCCGTTGAGGGCCAGCTCGCCGGAGTGATGACGCCAGTCGGTCTTCTGGTAGTTGTAGTCCAGGCGGCCATAGTGGCCCGGGGTGAGCACCAGGTGGCTGAAGCGGTTGGAGGCGCCGAATACCGTCGGATCGGTGAGAAAACCCTGGAACAGCTCGCTGTTCTTGTTGAACAGGCCAATGTGGCGGTCGGCCATGAACAGGTGGCTGCCGGCCCAGAACGGCGAGTAGGACTGCACCGCCATCTGGTTGGCCCAGGTCTCCAGGCCGAAGTCCGCCAGGGCGCTGCCCAGGTTGGCGCTGCCCTTCTGATCATTGGCCAGCTGGTTGATGGATTTGAGGTTGGGCATCAGCGTCAGCGCCTTCTGCGCCGAGCGCACCGCCGGGACGTATTCCAGGGCATCGCCCTGCACCCGGCTGCGCATCAGATAGGGCAGCGGATCCTTGTCATCCTGCTGCGAGGCCTGCTCGAAGGCCTCCAGGGCACGGTCACGCTCACCCAGCTGGTAGAAGGCGACACCGGAGTAGAACCAGCCCCGGGCATAGTCCGGCTCGATGATACCGGCCTTGAGGAAGGACTCCAGCGCCTGCTTCGGCCGCCCCTGCTTGAGACGCAACATGCCCTGGCCGGTGAGGGCGATGAAGTCGTCCGGCTGGGTCTGCAGCAGCTCATCGAACAGGCGCTCGGCCTGGCGCAGATTGCCGGAGCGGGTCTCCAGGGTGCCCAGCTCCGCCTTGGGGCTGGTGAATTCCTCATCCAGGCCCACCGCATGGCGCAGCAGACGACGGGCGCGGCGGCTGTCCTCCAGCTCGGATTCGATTACCCCCAGCCCGAGCCAGCCGCGCGGGTTGTCCGGGTAGTGCTGGGCCACCTGGCCGTAGGCGGCGCGGGCCGGTTTCTCCTCACCCTCGAACAGGGCCAGCTCGCCCTGCAACAGCAGCAGCTCGGGGTGCAGGGGATGGACCTCCAGGGCCTTGGCCAGCAGGTCGCGCAGGGCCTCGCGCTGGTCCTTGAGCAGCAGGGCATGGCCGATGAGGGCGCTGGCAAAGGGGTCGCCCCGACCGCCAGCGGCCTGGGCGCGTAGCAGACCAATGGCCCGGTCCAGCTCACCCTGATAGATGGCGATGTCCGCCAGCAGGCGGGCCGCCGCCCGGTCACGCCGGGCCGACTGGCGCAGGCGCTGTAGCGCCAGGGCATAGTCTTGCTGTTCGATCAGCTGGATCAGGTTGGTCAGGCGCTGGCGCTCGGGTGCGCTCAGCCAGCGCCCCGGCTCGGGCCGCCAGGCGGTGACCCACTGCACCCGGTCGCGGGGGTTGGTCAGGTGAAACTTTACCGGTGCCTTGCCGCGCTCTACCCTGGCCGCCTCACCGGAGCCGACGCTGAGCTGGCCCTGCTCGCTGGCGATATCCACCAGGCCAGATAGCACCACCAGCTGGGTGTCGCCCTGGGCGTCCACATCCACCATCCAGACGGTGCCGCGAATGGACAGGGTGGCGGTGGGGGTTTCCATGCTCAGGGGCGGCATCTCGGCATCATTGCGCGCCGAGACCTGCTGCCCCGCCTTGGCCTTGACCGGCCGGGCATGGCTCCAGGCGCGGCCCTGGTGCAGCTTGACCTGGGTCTGGGTCCACTGCTCGGCATCGGCCACCGTCTTGATCTGCATCATGCTGTTCTGATTCAGCCGCAGCTGGCTGCGATCCGCCAGCAGCACCCCCATCTCACTAGCGGCAAAGGTCTTGACGTATCCCCCCGCCTGCACGGTCTGGTTGATCTTGGCCTTCTGCCAGCGTGCCTCGGGCTCTTTCTTTGCCCCCTTGCCGCTCAGGGTGACGATCTGCGCCTCACTGGCCGCAAACAGAGGCGGGCCCAGCCCGAGAAGGCCCAGCGCGAGCGCAACTAACAAAGTGACTTTCAACGAATTCATTGGTATTCCCCCCTGCCTCGGAACATTGCACACAACCTGCGGGGCAATGTCTAGCACAAATCCAACTATTTCATGGCGCAGCGGGCAAGGGACGGCTTGAATTGACGTCCTTGGGTTTTCAACTCGGCGTTCTCCGCACTCCTTTGCGTCCTCTGCGTCCCTCTTGAGTTCTGTCATTTCCGGCGCAGTAGAGATATCCCAAATTCGACAGCCCCCTTGGGGCTGGGTAAGATCGGCCGCTTTGAAGCCATAGCCAGGCCCAAAACCATGACAGAAGTCGAAGAGATCCTGAAAGACAGCCAATGCAGCCTGAGTGAAAACTATGCCGCCCAGGTGCTGGGTGACAGCATGGAGCCTGAGTTTCCCGATCAATGCGTGGTCATCATCCACCCCACCGATCGGGCCTACAACGGGGCCTACATCTTTGCCGAGGTGGAGGGCGTGCGCTGGTTTCGCCAATACCAGCGCGATGCCGAGGGCGAGCGCCTAGTGGCCCTCAACGACCTCTATCCGGAGATCTATCTGGATGATCTGCAATGGCAGGTGCTCGGCGTGGTGGTGCAGCGCAATATCCGGCGCAAGGTCAAACACTACCACCCCAGCAGCACAGACCAAGGCCTCGCCGTACCCCTGAACCTGTAGTGGCCCTTGGCTTTATTCCAGATCTAGCAGCAAGGGGGGGCTGACTTCATCAAAGCGCAGTAGGCGCTGGCCTTGATGATCGGCCATGAACGCCTCGGCATCCTCCTGGCTTTGCAGGGGGATGAGTTCCTTGCCCATGGGGCCCAGTACATCCGATCCGATCACATACCAGGCCTGGCGGGCGTCGATGCGGTTCAGGCTGTAGTAGTCGGTAACGCCTATGGCCTGGATCTCCTCGGCCCTGTGTCCGGGTGCCCATTTGGCCAGATCAAACAGATACTTGAACATATCCTTGGCGCCATCAAAGTGATGCGCGTGGCCATCGCGGTAGAGTACGGTGGCAATCCATTCCGGATACTTGGTGACGAACATGCCGCACACCGGGCAGGTGTCCTTGGGGCCGGGTGCGGGCAGGGTTAGAGGTTCGCTCCAGACCGATAGGGGGGTGAGCAGCAGACAAAGCAGTATTAGGGCGGCCCTGGTCATATTCATCAGCCCGCCTTTGGTTGCGCCTTTTCCTGCATCTTGCGCCGCCGCTCGGCGCGCATCTTGCGGATGCGCTGGCTGTCCTTGGCCATGTCCAGATAGGCCTGGGTCAGGGCCTGATCGAAGTTGACCAGGGTGCCGCCCTGGGCCGCCATGGCCGCTTGGGCGGCGTCCAGCGAGGCGAAGGCCTTCTTGCTGTTGGCGGTCATGGTGCCCTTGAGCTTGGAGCCCACGAGGTAATGGGTGCCATCCACCAGCGCCAGGGGCTTGATCGCCGCGCTGCTGCCAAAATCGGCGGCGTAGATGGCCTTGGGGCCACGGTCCATGTTGAGGGAGAGGCTGATGGCCAGGCAGTGGAGGGAGCAGACGCCGTCCACCAGGTCATCGTCGTATTGCACCAGATGACGGCTGTGGTGGTATTCGGCGCGGTCCATGCCGCAATAGGGGCACTTGGGGTATTTTCTCAGATCATCCTGCAGCGGGTTGGCGTCCGGCGCGGTCTTGGGTATGAATTGCAAGGGGGTGCCATCGCCCTCGCAGACCTGGCCGCTGGACTCCAGCCAGCCCTTGCCGGGCAGCAGGGCACCCGGGCCCGCCTGCGCCCAGCCGGCAATGCCCAGCAGGCCTGTGCCACCCAATAGCTTCAAGAGATCGCGGCGTGTGCCCAAAATCGCTTTACCCATGAATCTGTACTCCACTGATGATTGATTTCCCCTATTCTCTGACCAGTTTTTTCCGGGGACAAGCAAAATCCAACGCCAGCGGGGTAGCGGGCCAGGCGGTTGAGTGATTTCACTCAGGCCTTGAGCGGCCAGCCGACAGGCCCCCCTGGGTGTCAGGTCCTGCGCCAGCGCCCCGGGCTTCCGGGGCGGGGTCTGCCACAGGGCCGAGGCCAAAGCTTGCAGTGAAATCTGGCAAAGTCGGCGTAGAATAGCCCCTGCACACTCACAGCCTCAGGAGCCCAGCATGAGCCGCAAACAACGCATCAGCCAACGCCTCAGCGAACAACTGGAGCCGGTCTATCTGGAGGTCAATGAAGAGACTCAGATGCACAATGTTCCCGCCGATGCCGAGTCCCACTTCCGCGTGGTGGTGGTCAGCAGCCGGTTTGAGGGCCTGACCCCGGTGGCGCGCCAGCGCCTGGTCAATCAGCTGGTGGCGGATGAGTTCGCCAACGGCATGCACGCCTTTTCTGTCTATACCTGGACGCCCCAGCAGTGGGTGGAGAAGGGCGGTCAGGCACCCAGTTCACCGCCCTGTCTGGGTGGCTCGAAGGAGAAGCGCTGATGAAGCTGAACAACCCTATGCAACACGCCCGCCGCCGCTCAACCGGGCCTCTTGGCGGCCTGCTGCTGATCCTGTGCCTGCTGCTCGGCCTGCCCCTGCAGGCCGCCCAGCCGCCGGGTCAGGCCATAGCCACCGCCCATCCCCTGGCCACCCGAGCCGGGGTGGCCATGCTGCGCCAGGGCGGCAATGCCTTTGACGCGGCGGTGAGCGTGGCCGCCGTGCTGGCGGTGGTGGAGCCCTATGGCTCCGGCCTGGGCGGCGGCGGCTTCTGGCTGCTGCACCGCGCCGCCGACGGCCATGAGACCCTGCTCGACGGGCGCGAGACGGCGCCCCTGCAGGCCCGCGCCGAGCTCTATCTGGACGCCCAGGGCCATGCCGACCCCGAGTTGTCCCTCAACGGCCCCCTGGCCGCCGCCATCCCCGGCGTACCCGCAGCACTGGAAAGACTGGCCCGCGATTACGGCAAGCTGCCCCTGAGCGCCAGCCTGGCCCCGGCCATCCGCCTGGCCCGCGAGGGCTTTGTGGTGGACCAGAGCCTGCGCCACTACATCCAGATGCGGCGCGAGGTGCTGGCCCGCTCGCCGGCCACCGCCAGTATCTTTCTCATCGACGGCGAGGCCCCGCCCCTGGGCAGCAGCATCCGCCAGCCGGACCTGGCCCGCAGCCTGGAGCTCATCGCCGAGCAGGGGGCCGATGCCTTCTATCGCGGCGAGCTGGCCCAGCGGTTGGTGGAGGGAGTGCGCGGCGCCGGTGGTATCTGGCAGCAGGCGGACCTGAGCCGCTACCAGCTGGTGGAGCGCGAGCCCCTGCGTGGCGAGTTCCTGGGCATGCGGATCAGCGCCGCGCCGCCGCCCTCCTCCGGTGGTGCCACCCTGATCCAGGCGCTGAACCTGATGGAGCAGATACCCGAGCAACTGGACGACGAGGTCGGCCGCATCCATTGGCTGACCGAATCCCTGCGCCGCGCCTACCGCGACCGCGCCGAGTTCCTGGGTGACGCCGACTTTGTCGAGATCCCCCTGGATCGCCTGCTCAGCAAGGACCGCGCCCGCCAGCTGGCGGCCGACATCGACCCGCTCCGGGCCAGCGCCAGCGCCGATCTGCCGCCGATCCCGCCGGATCAGTCGAAGAAGGGGACCAAGGGCGAGGACACCAGCCACTACTCCATCATCGACGCCGAGGGCAACCGGGTGGCGGCTACCCTGAGCATCAACACCCCCTTTGGCTCCGGCTTCATGGTACCCGGTACCGGCATACTGCTGAACAACCAGATGGACGACTTTGCCATTCAGCCCGGCAGCCCCAATGCCTATGGCCTGGTCGGCGCCCAGGCCAATGCCCTGGCCCCTGGCAAGCGGCCGCTATCGAGCATGGCGCCGACCTTTCTGGAGACCGCAAACGGCTTGGCCATCCTCGGCACCCCCGGCGGCAGCCGCATCATCAGCATGGTGCTGCTGACCAGCCTGGGCCACTACGGCGGTGCCAGCGCCGGTGAACTGGTGGCGCGGCCGCGCTTTCATCACCAATACCTGCCGGACCAACTGCTGCATGAGCCCGATGTCTTCCGCCCAGAGCTGGCCCAGCGCCTGACCGCCATGGGCCATCGACTGCAGCCCAGCAGTGGCGGCAAGGACGGCAACGGCCGCTACGGCAACATGCAGCTGGTGCTCTGGCGCAAGGACCAAAACCGGCTGGAGGCCGCCAGCGACCCCCGTGGCATCGGTTGCTCCTGGGTGGAAACAGAGGATAAATGACAGAGGACAGCGGCATAGGGCCATGCCCGCCGCCACGCCCAGCGAGGGCACGGCGGCCACGGGCCGCCCTATGCGATTGGCCGAGGTTTGTACTTAGGCCGCTAGAAACAAGACAGCAGACGAAGACAAATGACAGGCCATAGCATTTTTACAAGGCCCGGGTCTTGCCCGGCGTAGGCCAAATCTGGGTGGATGCCGATGCCTGCCCCAAGGTGATCAAGGAAATCCTCTACCGGGCCGCGCAGCGCCGCCAGTTGCCCCTGACCCTGGTGGCCAATCAGGCCTTGCAGACGCCGCGCTCGCCCTATATCCGCAGCCTGCAGGTGGCCCAGGGCTTTGATGTGGCCGATCACGCCATCGTAGAGCGCATCGCTGCAGGCGATCTGCTGATCACCGCCGACATCCCCCTGGCCGCCGACGCCATCGCCAAGGGTGCCCTGGCCCTGAGCCCCCGTGGCGAGCTGTTCACCCCGGACAACATCCGTCAGCGATTGAATATGCGCGACTTCATGGACAGCCTGCGCGGCAGCGGCATAGACACCGGCGGCCCGCCCGCCTTCAGCCCGACCGACAACAAGGCCTTCGCCGATCAGCTCGACCGGCTGCTGAACAGATGACAAGGGGCAGGGGACAGCGTCTTGCGTCCCGCACTATGGCTTGGCATGGGGCGAGCCAGCGGTGCCGGGTTGGGCCTAATCCTGGGGCAGGTGCTGGCGCAGCCAGTCCTCGATCCAATGCTTGGACTGGGCGCTGGAGAAGCGGGCGACTTCCTCGCCCTTGACGAACAGGATCACCGTGGGAAAGCCGCGCACCCGGTAATGCCCGGCCAGCTTCATGTTCTCGCCCTCGTCCACCTCCAGCTTGGCCAGTTTGACCCGGCCTTTGAAATCGGCCATTACCCGCTCCAGGGTCGGTGCCAGGGCGATGCAGGGGCTGCACCAATCGGCCCAAAAGTCCACCATCACCGGGATCTGGTGCGAGGCCTCGATCACCTGAGCGGGAAAATCCGCCAGATGCACATCAAAGATATCGGGGTTGGAGCTTTTCATCGGCAGCGGTCCACATTATTCTGAGGTCGTGAATTCTAAACCCAGCGCCGCCAGAACCAAAAAGGACGCAGAGCACGCGAAGAAGCGCAGAGATCACAGAGGCATTTTTTGCCGAATTGCTATTCCAACTCTGCGACCTCCGCGCTCCTCTGCGTGCTCTGCGTCCCAACTACATCACGACAGGACTCCCAATGACCGCTTTCCCCACAGCCCGCTACCCCGCCACCCGATTGCGCCGTATGCGTCGGGATGACTTCTCCCGCCGCCTGATGCGCGAGACCCACCTGACCCCGGACGATCTGATCTACCCCCTGTTTGTGCTGGAGGGTAGCGGCCAGCGCGAGCCGGTGGCCTCCATGCCCGGCGTTGAGCGCCTGAGCATCGACCTGCTGGTCAAGGAGGCGCGTGAGATCCAGGCCCTGGGCATCCCGGCCCTGGCGCTGTTTCCGGTCACCCCGGCCAGCGCCAAGAGCGAGGACGCCCGCGAGGCCTTCAATGCCGATGGTCTGGCCCAGCGTGCCGTGCGGGCGATCAAGGACGCGGTGCCGGGGCTTGGGGTGATCACTGACGTCGCCCTCGACCCCTTCACCAGCCACGGCCAGGACGGCCTGATCGACGCCAGCGGCTATGTGCTCAACGACGAAACCGTCGCGGTGCTGGTTAGGCAGGCCCTGTCCCATGCCGCCGCCGGGGCCGATGTGGTTGCCCCGTCGGACATGATGGACGGGCGCATCGGCCAGATCCGCCAGGCCCTGGAGGCCGAGGGGCATATCCACACCCGCATCCTCGCCTACTCGGCCAAGTACGCCAGCAGCTACTACGGCCCCTTCCGCGATGCCGTCGGCTCCGCCGGCAACCTGGGCAGCGGCAACAAATACAGCTACCAGCAAGACCCGGCCAACAGCGACGAGGCCCTGCGTGAAGTCGCCCTGGACCTGCAAGAGGGTGCCGACATGGTCATGGTCAAGCCCGGCATGCCCTATCTGGACGTGGTGCGGCGGGTGAAGGAAACCTTCGGCGCGCCCACCTACGTCTATCAGGTCAGCGGCGAATACGCCATGCACCTGGCTGCGGCGCAAAACGGCTGGCTCGACGAGCGCGCAGTGGCACTGGAGTCCCTGCTGTGCATCAAACGCGCCGGTGCCGACGGCATCCTCAGCTACTTCGCCAAAAAGGCGGCGCAGTGGTTGGCGGAATAATTCAGGACACAGGAGTTAGGCCGAAGCAGGTGGCCAGGGCAGTACAAAATGGCTTTACTGGGATTAAGGGAACAGGGGTAAGGGTTCCTGGCAGAGTTGCAGTCGGCAGGGGCTGCCGATCTCGATGCGATGGTGGCTGGGCATCAGCGAGAGCAGGGTTTCACCGGAGGCCAGGCGTAGGCTGTAGAGGTATTCGGCACCACGGAAGGCGCGTTTGCTGACTTCGGCCTCGATCTGGCCCTGTTCGCTCAGGCGCACATCGTCGGGACGCAAGAGCAGACGCACCGGGCCACTGTAGCCCCTCGGGTTGGCGACGCGCAGGGGACCGAGCGGTGAATCTGCCCAGTCGCTGCCATCGGCCTGACCACAGATGAGCACCCCTTCGCCGATGAAGTTGGCGACAAAGGGGCTGGCGGGGTTATGGTAGAGCTGATGGCTGTCCGCCCATTGCTGCCTACCGAAAAGCAGAAAAAAGCGGAATAAGGCCAAGGGGAGCCATTGCTGGTCGGCAGTCGCTACCCGAGGCATGGTGTGAGCCAGGCCAGGAGCGATCCCAATTCGACAGGCTGCCAGATGCCCGTCGGGTTGGGTGCCAGGGAGCAGGATACGGCAGGTCGCTGGAGATGGCGAATCGATCAGCAAGGAGGCCATCAAGTCCCCAGATTACGCATTTCAGGCTGCGCTATGTTACAGTTGTGTGACATTTATGTGACATTTCGCCAAGCGCGCAGCTGCTCTCTCCCCCGGTACGGCATTCCTGTTCACGGCCAGCGGGGCCAGACCCCCCCGCTGGCCTGCCCGGTTTGCCGGTGGCTGGCTTCGGGCTTTGCCGGTTTGCTGCGGGCCTCTGTGCCATGGGGACTCTCAGCATGCTTCAAAAGATCTTTTTGCCGACCATCTTTCTCACCCTGGCCTATGGGTTTTGGCTGAGCCCGGATTTCAAGGAGATCTCCGCTGGCGTGGCGATCTTTCTGTTTGGCATGCTCTCGCTGGAGGAGGGGTTTCGTAGTTTCACGGGTGGTCTGCTTGAGCGCATCCTCAAGCGCGCCACGTCGAATCTTTGGAAGAGCCTCGGTTTCGGTGTTCTTTCCACGACCCTGATGCAGTCAAGCTCCTTGGTTTCGGTCATTACCATCTCCTTTCTCAGCGCCGGGCTGATCACCTTGGCCGCTGGGGTCGGCATCATTTTTGGTGCCAATCTGGGTACTACCACGGGTGCCTGGCTGGTTGCCGGGCTTGGTCTGAAGGTGAAGATCTCCGCCTATGCCATGCCCATGCTGGTGTTCGGCGTCATCCTTGTTTTCCAGAAGTCAAAGGCCCTCAAGGGCATCGGCTACATCCTCTCCGGCCTGGGCTTCCTGTTCCTCGGCATTCACCACATGAAGGAGGGCTTTGAGGCCTTCAAGGACACCATAGATTTGGCGCAGTTTGCCGTTACCGGTGTGCAGGGGCTGCTGCTGTTCACCGGCATTGGCGTTTTTGCCACTGTGGTGATGCAGTCGAGCCACGCCACCTTGGTGCTGATCATCACCGCTCTGGCCGCCAGTCAGATCACCTACGAGAATGCCTTGGCCCTGGCGATTGGCGCCAACATCGGTACGACCATCACGGCGATCATCGGCTCGCTTAGCGCCAATGCTCAGGGTAAGCGCCTGGCCCTGGCGCACCTGATCTTCAACGCCATTACCGGGCTGATTGCCATCCTGTTTATGCAGCAGATGGTCGTTGCGGTGGAGTGGGCCAGCGGTCAGGTGGGTATAGCCCAGGATGACTACACCCTGAAGCTGGCGGTATTCCACAGCCTGTTCAATCTGGTTGGCATCCTGGTCATGCTGCCCTTCACCAGCCGACTGGTGCGTTTTCTTGAGCATGCGATCCACTTTGTTCGCGTCGAGGTGGATCGGCCCAAGCATCTGACCGACTCGGCCGCTGAATTCCCCGATACCGCGGTACGGGCAGTGCGTCAAGAGACCGAGCATGTGTTCGATAATGCCCACGGTATTATCATCCATACCCTGGGCTTTCGCCGTAACGAGGTCGAGGGCGATGCCGATCTGCTCGCCCTCGCCGGTGCCCAGAAGCACCTGTCAAAACTGGATGTGGATGCCGCCTATGCACGCAGCATCAAGAGCCTCTATGGTGCTATCATCACCTTCATAAGCCGGGTCAGCTTCAGTTGGGATCAGGAGCAGTCCGGCGCCTTGCACCACCTGCGCGTAGCCAATCAGCAGTTGGTCGAGTCGATCAAGGACGTGAAGCATTTGCAGAAAAACCTGCTGCATTATATCAATGGCAGCAATCTGCCCATGCGGCGGGCCTATGATCGGCTGCGGGTGGAGATCGTCGAAATCATCCGCGGGTTGCAGAGACTCCAGGCCAGTGAGGATCTGGATGGCACCCTGCTTGATCTGGATGCCATCAAGGTGGAATTGCGCGACAAGAAGCACGAATTCAACGACACCTTGGGTGAATTGATTCGTTCTGAGCGTATCAGCCCGGAGATGGCCTCATCGCTGATGAATGATACCGCCTATTTTTACGATATTGGCTCGGGGCTGATCAATGCCGCCGAGAGCCTGCTGGTCTCGCCTGACCCGGAAACGACCAAGAGCGCTCGCAGCATGACCCTGGACGAGGATCAGCTGAGTGAGTTGGTCGGCTGATTCCACCCAAAGCGGCCACCTTTGACACCAACCCTGAGAACGGAAAGAGGCCAATGACTGCAAAAAAAATGTTCAAACAGCTGGGTTTGTTGTTCGACATGAGAAAGCGCGAACTCTGCAAACGGCGTAGCGAGGTGAAAAAGCTGCTCAAGCAATTGCGCAAGAAAGAGCGTGACCTGATCGATAAACTCAAGGAGGAAAAAAACGACAAAAAAAAGGAGAAGTGGAAGAAGCACATCCGTGTGATCCATGCCCAGCGACTCAAGGGCATCAAGAACCTGAAGAAGATGGACTGCGGTTGATTTTACGCCGTGGCGCGCAATCTGGAGGGCCTTTGATTACAGTTTGATGATATTTTTGCTACAGATTTATTACTGTTTTATGAAATTTGGTGTAGGCTTGCCTCGTTGATTTGACTCGGGCGGCCTCAATACCAGCCTGAGCCAGGCGGAACGCTCTCGGGAAAGCCCCGGGTTTCACCTCTCTGATACAGGCGAGTGCCCTGTTCGCGATGGCTCAATGAAGGCGAGAAAGCAGACGCGATCGAATGAAGCCAAGCAAGGCGTTGCCGTACCCGGCAGTGCTGTACCTTCCCGCCCAGTCAATACCCCAGAAAACTCATCAACTACTCCCGATTACCATGCCCTGCTGGCGGAGCATGCCGCCCTGAAGCAGCGCTTGCAGGCGAGTGACCAGGAGCAGCAACTGGCCCTGCGCAAATACAGAAGAGGGCAGGAACTCCGCCCTTACCAGGCCGAGCTGATCCGCATGCAGCAGTGCCTGGAGCGGCAGGGCCGCAAGATGATCATCCTGTTCGAGGGGCGCGGTGCCTCGGGCAAGGGCGGCACCATCCGCCGCATCACCCAGTACATGAACGCAAGGCGCTATCGCGTGGTTGCCTTCGGCAAGCCGCGGGAGGCCGAGCGCAGCCAATGGTTCTATCAGAAATATGTGCGTGAATTTCCATCCGCTGGCGAGATCCTTCTGTTCGACCGGAGCTGGTACAGCCGCGCCCTGATCGAGCCGGTCTTTGGTTTCTGCAGCCAGACGGAATACGAGAATTTCCTGCGTGGGGTCAAGGGGTTTGAAAAGGATCTGCGGCGCCAGGGCATCATCCTGATCAAACTCTATTTCAGCGTCAGCAAGGCCGAGCAGGCCAGACGCTATGCCCAGCGGCGTCAGGACCCCCTGCAAAGCTGGAAGCTGGAGGAGGCGGACCTGGATGCCGAGGAATACCGCGATGCCTTCACCGAGGCCAAGCGTCGCATGCTGCAGCACACCCACTCATACCAAAGTCCCTGGACCATCATCCGCTCCGATGACAAGCATCTGGCGCGGCTCAATGCGATCAAATTCATCCTCAGCCAGATCGACTACGAACCGCTCGATCCCGGGCTTGAGCGGTTTCCCGACGGCAATATCGTCGTGTCCGGCGCCACCGAACTGGAGCGCCTGGAGGCATGCCGCATCCGCAAACTATCGTCGTGAAGACCCGCCTCCCTGGCCTCTGGCCCAGGGGGTGAATGCCAATCCACAGCCCGAGGAGGCGTTATGCACAGCAAAAACCCTATTGCTTCGCTGCTGGGAAGCAGTCCGTTCAAGCCCCTGCAGGAGCACATGCGCATCATCCGTGAGTGCGTCATCGAGGTGCCTGTGCTGTTCGATGCCCTGGCCCAGGGCAATGCAGAGGCTGTCGGTGTGCAACGGGACAAGATTTTCGCCAAAGAGGCCGAAGCCGACCGGCTGAAGCAGCAGCTCAGCGCCCACTTGCCGAAAAGCCTGTTCATGCCGGTGGACCGCCGCGACCTGCTCGATCTGCTGGGCGTGCAAGACAGTATCGCCAACATTGCTCAGGACATCGCCGGACTGCTCACCGAGCGCCGGATGACGCTGCCGGAGGGCATGGAGGATGGGGTGCAGGCCTTCGTCAGCCGCTCCGTTGATGCCTGCACGCACGCCGCGACCATTGTCGAAGAGCTGGATGAACTGCTTGCCTCGGGCTTTCGCGGCCGGGAGGCGGGACGGGTTGGCGAAATGATCGCCGAGCTGCACCGGATAGAGAACCATACCGATGAGATGGGCGTTGCCCTGGCGCGCCAGCTGTTTGCCATGGAGGACGAGATGAAGCCGGTCTCGGTGATGTTCTGGTACCAGTTGCTGCACTGGATCGGTGATCTGGCCGACGCCGCCGAGAAGGTCGGTGACCGCATGGAGCTATTGCTCGCCCGCTAAGGCCAGCGCCGGCCAAGCCCATAAATTTTCCGCCGGCTTTCAGTCCGGCCAGCGATCCGCTATTGCAGGAGTCAAACATGGAAATCATCGCCACATACGGTCACATTTTTCTCGCTCTGGCCCTCATCTTCGGCCTGTACATGACTTGGGGCATAGGGGCCAACGATGTCGCCAATGCCATGGGCACCTCGGTCGGTTCGGGTGCTATCACGGTCAAGCAGGCCATCATCATCGCCGCTATCTTTGAATTTGCCGGTGCCTTCATTGCCGGTGGCCAGGTCACCGCCACCATCCGCAAGGGCATCATCGACCCTTCCAGCATCACCGGCTCGCCGGAACTGCTGGTGTACGGCATGCTCGCCGCCCTGTTGGCCGCGGCTATCTGGCTGATGATTGCCTCGGCCCGTGGCTGGCCCGTCTCTACCACGCACACCATCGTCGGTGCCATTGTCGGCTTTGCCATCGCCGGTATCGGCATGGATGCAGTGCAGTGGGGCAAGATCGGCGGTATCGTCGCCAGCTGGCTGATCTCGCCACTGATCGGCGGCACCCTGGCCCTGCTGCTGATGCTCAGCGTGCGGAAACTCATCATCAATACCGAGCAACCCTTCAAACAGGCCAAGAAGTGGGGGCCATTCTATGTCTTTCTGGTCGGCTTTATCGTCGCCCTGGTCACCCTGTTCAAGGGTCTCAAACACTTGAAGCTGGAGTTCAGCATGCTGGAGAGCTTCATTGCCGCCACTGTCATCGGCCTGATTCTCGCCTTCATTGGCAAGTTGATGATCGATCGCGTCAAGGTGGACGAGGATGCCGACCATGACTACCACTACGCCAGCGTGGAGAAGGCCTTTGTGCCAATGATGATCTTCACCGCCTGCGCCATGGCCTTTGCCCATGGTTCCAACGACGTCGCCAACGGTATCGGCCCCATGGCCGCGGTACTGTCCATCGTCGGCAGCGGCGGCGAGGTGGCGCAGAAGGCAAACCTGCCGATCTGGGTCTTGCTGCTCGGGGGGGGCGGTATTGTCGTTGGCCTGGCCACCATGGGCTATCGGGTGATGCAGACCATTGGCACCAAGATCACCGAGCTGACCCCAACCCGGGGGTATTGCGCTACGCTGGCCGCCGCCAGCACCGTGGTGCTGGCCTCCAAGACCGGCCTGCCGGTCTCCACCACCCATATCGCCGTGGGCGCGGTCATGGGCGTGGGGCTGGCCCGTGGTATCGGCGCGCTGGACCTGCGCGTGCTCGGCAATATCGTCATCTCCTGGATTGTCACCCTGCCGATAGGTGGTATCCTCGCCGCTTTGATCTTCTTTATTCTCAAGGGTATTTTTGGTTGAGCCTGGCTACTGAGGCCGTTCAGCCCTTTTCCCTCAACGGAGCGGCAATGCCATCAACACAGGCCAGCGATAGGGGGTAGGGGGGCCAGTGATTGAGCGATTCCAGTCAGTTCAATCCGTGCCTGCCTGCCCCATCGGCGGTTCATCCTGATGGACCGCCATGCAACCCAGGAGGCCAGCGACACCCAAGAGATCAAGGGTGTTCGCTTTCCCGGTCATATCCGCTTCAGGCAGCTGTTGATCACAGGTCCACCCGGCTGCGGCAAGACCAGCATGATCATTACGCTTGGCGGCTGGTCCGAGGAGGGCTATATCAACCTGGCGCTGAACAAATGGTGGAGCGCCCAGAGCCTGTCCATCCGCCCGCGGGAAATCCATCTGGGTTTTCCCTTCAAGGGCTTTGATCAGGCCCTGGTGGTATTCGACAAGGCCTGGCTGGAGCGCCAGCCACGACCGGAGCTGGACCTTGCGCGCTTGCGCATCCCACCGCGCAAACGCCATTTTTTTTCGGTTGACTGGCGCGGTCGCTTTTGCTTCGAGTTTCTCCTGCCACCGGCCGAACTGCTGCTGGAACGTCGCCTCAAGCGGGGCAAAAAGGGCACCCATCGGGTTGACCGGCATCTCTCCCTGGAGCGGGTCCGGGAGCAGCTTGATGTCTATAGAAGGGCGGCCTATTACATGCATAGCCAAGGTATGCAGGCCTACATCCGTGAATCCCTCGATGGCCCGCCCTTGACGATTGTTTCGAGCCCCTGATGGCCAAGCTGATTTCAAAAAAGCACAAGTCCTGGCTGAAGAGGCTGGAGGACGCCCTTACCGATCTGGAAGAATGCAAAAGCATTGACCTGAAGCAGTCCTACGATCTGACCGGCAAGAAGATCAGGCTGCCGCTGTATGACTACCCGGTGCAGATCAACATCGGCAAGACCCGCAAGGCCCTGCACATCTATCCCGAGCGGCCCATCGATCACACCCTGAGCCACGAATCGGCAGAGAACTATCTGGTGTTCGATCCGCACACCTATTACCAGCAGATCAGCGCCTTTTTTCGGCTCAAATCAGGCGATGAGCTGATCCTTGGCAGGGAGGATGAGGCGCAGCCCTGCCTGATGAATCTGCCCGACAGCATCGGCCAACGCCACCTGCGCATCCGTAACGAGAACGGCGCCCTCAGCTTCAAGTGCCTGGCCGAGCGCGATGGCAGCTGCATTGCCCCGCTGACCAAGAAAAAACACCTGTTGCGGCTGGTCCGCTGGCGTGCCGCCAAGCTCAAACGCATTGCCTCGATCTACGGCGGCCCCCTCAAGCCCCTGAACGAGAAGGAGGCACTCGGCCTGATCGAGCAGGTCAATCAGATCCACGCCAAGGGGCATGCCTGGCGTAAGAAGGATGACCAGGGTGCCCCCGGCGCCCTGGTCAGGATCCCCGATGGGGTACAACCGATCCTGATTGGTGATCTCCATGCCCGCATCGATAACCTGCTGGTCATCCTCAGCCATAATGGCTTCCTCAAGGCGCTCAAGAAGGGCACCGCCTGTCTGATTTTCCTGGGGGACGCGGTTCACTCGGAACAGCCGGGGCAATTGGAGCGCATGGATGAGTCGATCCTGATGATGGACCTGATCTTCAAGCTCATGCTGCGCTTTCCCGATCGCATCTTTTATCTGCTGGGCAATCACGACAGTTTTTGCGAGCGCATCTCCAAACAGGGCGTACCCCAGGGCCTGCTTTGGGAGCGGGCCTTGCTCAAGGTCCGGGGCAAGGCCTACCGCAACGCCATGCAGCAATTTTATGATCAACAGCCCTTGCTGGCCTACTCACGGCGGGTCATCGCCTGCCATGCCGCCCCGCCGGTGAGCCAGGTGGGCTATGCGGATCTGGTCAATCTGCGCCATCAGCCACGGGTGCTGGAACAAATGATCTGCAACCGCATTCGCCGACCCAATCGCCCGGGTGGCTACAGCAAAAAGGATGTCAAGCGTCTGCGCAAGGTACTCAACCGGGATGCCGATACCCTGCTGGTGGTGGGCCACACGCCAATGAGCCATGACGACACCTTCTGGGAGGTGCCGGAGATCGAGAACCATTGCGTACTCTATGCCGGTGACGAGAGTTGGGTGGCCGTGATGACCGAGATCTGCGGTGACATGCACTGTTTCTACTACCCCACCGAGCGCCTGATCGCGCAGATCAACGCAGCCACTTGAGGATCAGTTGCAACAGCTCCTGAAGCCCCAGCGGTTTGCTGATGTAGTCGTCCATGCCCGCCTCCAGGCAGCGTTCGCGGTCGCCCGGCATGGCCATGGCGGTCAGGGCGATGATTGGCAGATGGGCAAGGCCGGGCATGGCGCGTAGCTTTTGCGTCACCTCCAGACCGTCGATCAGGGCCAGTTGTACGTCCATCAGGATCAGGTCCGGGGGCGTATCCCGCGCCAGGCTCAGGGCCTCCAGGCCATTGCTGGCGGTGGTTAGGGCAAAGCCCTGACGCTGTAGATAGGCGCGGGTCATCTCCCGATTGGCCGGGTTGTCTTCCGCCAGGAGGATGGCCGCGCCCTGGCCCCCCGACGTCGGCAGGGCCAACCCGGTGGTCTGCTTGGTCTCATGGCCGAGCGCCGCCGGGTCGTTCTGTTCCGGGTCCCAGGGCAGTCGCAGGTTGAAACAACTGCCTTGCCCCGGCGTGCTTTGCACGGAAATGCTGCCGCGATGCAGCAGCGCCATGCGGTTGACCAGGGTCAGGCCCAGGCCGGTGCCCGGATTGTGGCCGCCAGGCACCTCCTGTAGCTGCACAAAGGGCTCGAACAGCTTGTCAAATTGCTCTGGATCTATGCCGATGCCGGTATCCCAGACGCGGATCAGCACCGTCTTGCGCTCCGCTTCGGCCAATACCTCGATGCCGATGCGGCCCTGGGCCGGGGTAAACTTGAGCGCATTGCCCAGCAGATTGAGCAGCATCTGTTTCAGGCGGCGGATATCCCCCTGGATCAGGGCCACGCGCGGGTCCAGCTTTACCTCCAGCGCCTGCCCCTTGCTCTCGGCGCTGGAGCGAACCAGCGACAGGCTGGATTCGATCAACTGCTGCAGCGGCACATGATCGGTATGCAGTTCGATCTTGCCCGACTCCACCTTGGCCAGATCGAGAATGTCATTGATCAGGCTGAGCAGGTGGTGGGCGCTCTCGTCCATGGTCTTCAGTGCCTCTTGCTGGGCCGGGTTCAGTGGCCCGTAGAGCTGGTCGCGCAGCATCTCGGTGAGACCGATCAGGGTGGTCAGTGGGGTGCGCAATTCATGGCTCATGCCGGCCAGGAACAGATCCTTGGCCTTGGCCGCACGGGCCAATTCTTCATTAACGAAACGCAGTTCGCGGGTGCGCTCCTTGACCCGCTGCTCCAGCAGGGCCTTCTCCCGGTTCAGCGCCTGTTCCCCGGCCAGCAGATTGGCTTGCATGGTCTGCAGGGCCTGGTGCAGGCGGGCCATCTCGCCGCTGCCCTGGATGCTGGCCTGGGTATGGCGACTGCCGGCCGAGATGGATTGGGCCATCTGGATGGCCAGGCTGATCGGTCGGGCGATGATGCGCTCGGCCAGAACCAGCAGGCCAAGCAAGCTCAACAGGAGCAGCCCGAGTACTACCGCCAGCAATTCATTTTCCCGCTGTTCCAGGCGCTCGGCCATCTGTGCCAGCTGGTCCCTCTTGTAGTACTCGGCCGCCAGTATCAGCTCATCGATCAGATCGGTCAGCGGGCGATCCATCCCCCGCACCTGACGATCGACCCGGATCTGCGCCAGGGGGTCCTCACGGTCGAACAGGAGCAAGGCCTGCCGATAGGTCTGCGTCAGCCGTTGATGGGCCTGCTCAAAGGCCTGCGCCTGTTGCCAGGAGGGCGAGCCAGGCTCTAGCCTGCCCAGCAGTCTGCCGCTGAGTTCCTCCACCCGCTGCCGCTCTTGTTCGAACTGCGCCAGATACTTGGCATAGAGGTTTGGCTCATGACCGCGCAAGAGGATGTTCTTCCACTCCTGCACCTGCTTCTTGAAGTGGACCTGCACCGAAATGGCCTGGGTGACCGTCTCTGCCGTCTGTTGATGGATGCGGCCGGATTCGGTCATGGCCCCCTTGTAGGCGCGCAGCACATGCAGTCCCAAGCTCAGGTTGACCGCCAGGATCAGGCCAGCGGCAAGCAGCAGTTTGCAGCGGATACTCATGGCGTAACCCCTTGGCGCTGGGCCGGTGGTAAGTAAGGGTAAAGGCGGGCCTGGTACCCCTTGGACGCTCTGGCCAGGGGCTGCCTCAGCAGCGGCCTGTCAGCGGGGCGGGGGCAAGGGGGGATGGCCCGCCATTGCCCTATCGGCCGCCGGTGCGGCCTCGATCCTGGCCTGCAGGCGCTGCAGGAGTTGGTCGCGCAGTTGGTGTAGCCTGGCCAGGCCCTGCCGGGCACCGGCCGGATCGCCGTTTTGCCGTTGACGGATAAGTGCCTCGGCCAGTTGGTGGACTTGCAGGTGCAGGGGCTCGATTTGCGTGTGTAACTCCAGGCTGTCATAGCCACCTTGGTCGCGGAGGGAGATCAGCCACTCACCGAAGCGGCACTGGTCGTGCTCCAGCTCCGGCGGTTCGCCCTGGCTGTCTCGATCGGCCTGCAAATACTGGCCCAGGCGGTTGATCCAGGCCCGATGCTCGGCCATGGCATAGAGCAGGGGCATGAGTTCATGGTTGAGCTTGCGTACCTGGCCCCAGCTGGGATCGGGCTGCCAGTTTGCAATCCAGGCCTGTAGCCGATCCGGCGGCATGGGTCGAGCGATAAAAAAGCCCTGGGCCAGCTCGCAACCCAGAGAGAGCAGCATCTGGCCCTGCTCCCGGGTCTCCACCCCCTCGGCGATGGGGCGGCGGCGAAAGGCGCGGGCCAGGCAGAGCACACTATCGACGATGGCCAGTTGCTCGGCATCTTCCAACATCTTGCCGACAAAGCCCCGGTCGATCTTCAGCGCCTGGGCCGACAGATGCTTGAGATAGGCGAGAGAGGAATAGCCGGTGCCGAAGTCGTCCAGGGCGAAGCCTACCCCCAGGTCATCACAGCGATGAATCAGCTCGGCCACCCGCTCCCTGTCGTTCAGGGCATTGGCCTCCAGCACCTCCAGTTCCAGCCGTCCTGGCCGGATCGGTGGGGCTTGCTGGAGCAGGGCCTGCAGGCGGTCGATAAAGTCCGTCTGATGCAGGTGATGGGCGGCGATGTTGACGCTCAGCGTCAGATCCAGGCCCTGGGCCTGCCAGTGGGCCAACTGGGCGATGGCTCCTTGCAGCACCCAGTCACCCAGGCGCAGGCCGAGTTCATCGTTTTCCACCTCGGCCAGGAAGTGCTCCGGCAGCAACAGGCCGCGGCTGGGATGGTGCCAGCGGATCAGGGCCTCGACGCCGATCAGCGCGCCGCTGCGCATGTTTACCTGGGGCTGGTAATAGAGCTGGAACTGCCCCTGTTGCAGGGCCTGTTCCATCTCTTGCAGGCTTTGGCTGTGGCGGCGCAGGCTCAGGTCCTGGGCCTGATCGAACACATGATAGCGGTTCTTACCGGCCTGCTTCGCCTTGTACATGGCCTGGTCGGCCTGGCGCAGGAGTTGGTCGGCCTCGATCGGCCCCTGCTGTGGATAGAAGGCCACGCCGACGCTGGCAGACACCTGCACCGAACCGGCCTCGGTCTGCACCGGCTGCGAGGCCGCCAGCAGCAGGCGTCGCAGCAGTGGCTCACTGGCCTGCACATCGGCCAGATCGATGAACACGGCGATGAACTCGTCGCCGCCCAGGCGGGCCAGGGTGTCGCCCTCGCGACAGGTGGCCCGCATCCGCTGCGCCACCTCGCGCAGCAGTTGATCGCCGATCCGGTGGCCGTGGGTATCGTTGACCTGCTTGAAACCATCCAGGTCGATGAAGGCCAGCACGATGCGCTGATTGCGCCGCTCGGCATTGACCATGGCCTGACCCAGACGGTCGGCCAGCAGGCTGCGGTTAGGCAGGCCGGTGAGGGCGTCGTAGTGGGCGATGCGCTCCAGTTCATGCTGATGCCGCTTCTGTACCGTGATGTCGAAAAACAGCGCGACGTGGTGATGTACCTGACCCTGTTCATCGTGCACGGCGCTGATATTGAGCATCTCGGCATAGATCTCGCCGTCCTTGCGCCGGTTCCAGACCTCGCCGCGCCAGTGGCCGGTGTCGGCCAATTGCTGGCGCATCTGGGCGAAGAACTCAGGCTTGTGGTGGCCGGAATTAAGCAGATTGGGGGTCCGACCCAGGGCCTCCTCCCGGCTGTAGCCGGTGATGTCGCAGAAGGCCTGGTTGATGTCGATGATCCGGTCCTGGGTGTCGGTGATCATTATGCCCTCCTGGGCATCGGCAAACACGCTGGCGGCCAGTTGCAGGCGTGCCTCGCTGCGCTTGCGCTGCTCGATGTCGGTATGCGAGCCGAGCACCCGGTAGGGCCGCCCCTGGGCATCACGCAGGGCCAGGCCGCGGGCCATGATCCAGCGCCAACTGCCATCCTTGTGGCGCAGGCGCATCTCCACCTCATAGACGCGGCTGTCGCCCTCCAGGTAGCCGTTGATCTGCTCCACTACCCGGTCCATATCGGCGGGATGCAGCAGTTGCAGGAAGGTCTCGTAACGCCCCTCCAGTTCCCCCGGTTGGTAGCCCAGCTGGGACATCCAGCGTGGCGAGAAATACACCTGGTTGCGCAGCAGATCCCAGTCCCAGACGCCGTCATTGATGCCGTTGAAGATCAGCTGCAGGCGTTCTTCCGACTCACGCAGGCGCTCCTCACTGACCTTGCGCGCGCTGATATCGCGGATATGGCCATGCCAGAGGGTGCTGCCGTCATCCAGCCGCTCGGGGCTGGCCTCGCCTTCGACCCAGCGTACCTCGCCGTCCTTGACTACCCGGTACTCATCGTGCCACAGGCTGAGTTGTTCGGCAGAGGTGCGCACCCCCTGGCGCACGCGCTGCACATCCTGTGGATGCAACACCTGAAACGCCGCCCGGGCATCCTCATGCACCTGCTGCGGACTGAGGCCATAGATGCTCTCTATGCCCTGGCTGCAGTAGGGGAAGGAGGAGTGGCCATCGGGCCAGAGCCGGTACTGAAACACCATGCCCGGCACATGGGTGACGATCTTCTGCAGCCGCCTTAGCAGGTCGCCGCGCTGATCGCTGTTGTTTGACCGGGAATCTGGGGGATTCATATTCGAGCGGTTTGCTGCAAAAACGGGATTCTAGCCCATTTCCCGGCCGCAATTCCTGCTTGATTGCAATACTGTTACGCCCTGCACGCCATACCCCATCGGCCGCTTGCTATTGGCCGCTAGTCAGTTCGGCGGCGGTGCCCTCGGTTGCCGCACCGGCGGCGCGCAGGTGGATGGGGGCGAAGGGTTCGGCCTGTACCAGCACGATCAGGGATTCCTTCACCAGCTCCAGGATGGCCATGAAGGACACCACCACGCCGGGGCGGCCTTCGCTGAGGTCAAAAAAGCTGCCAAACTCGGCAAAGCCCCGTTGGCTGAGGATGTCCAGCACCCGCGACATGCGCTCGCGCAGGGAGAGATTCTCCCGCTCGATACGGTGGTGGGTGAACTTGTCGGCGCGGCGCAGCACCTCGGCGAAGGCAGCGGTCAGTTCCTTGAGGCTGACATCGGGCAGGGGTTGGATACGCTCGTGTGGCGGCGGCTGGGCGCTGGCGGTATGAAAGTCCCGCCCCTCTCGCGGCAGGGCATCCAGGTCTTCTGCCGCCTGCTTGTAACGCTCGTACTCCTGCAGGCGGCGCACCAGCTCGGCGCGGGGGTCCAGCTCGTCCTCCTCCTCGCTGGGCGGGCGCGGCAGCAACATGCGCGACTTGATCTCGGCGAGCATGGCGGCCATCACCAGGTATTCGGCGGCCAGGTCCAGGCGTACCTCGCGCATCAGCTCGACGTATTCCATGTATTGGGCGGTTATCTTGGCGATGGGGATATCGAGGATATCCAGATTCTGCCGCCGGATCAGATACAGCAGCAGGTCCAGCGGGCCCTCAAAGGCATCCAGAATCACCTCCAGGGCATCCGGCGGGATGTAGAGGTCCTTGGGCACCTTGACCCAGGGCACGCCCTGCACCAGGGCGAAGGGCATTTCTTCTTGGACTGGGTGGGTCATTTCAGCTGCCAGCTGTCAGCGGCCAGCGGTCAGCCTCCAGCAGCCAGCTTTTAGCGGTCAGCTGCCAGGAGCAAGCCTCCAGCCTCCAGCGGCCCGCTGTCAGATGTTGGTTGGGGCCACGCAAAGGGTCACCGCCCCCCCTCCCCCCAACCCCTCTCCCCGCGGGGAGAGCAGCTTTTTGCTGGCAGCTGACGGCTGGAAGCTGACGGCTGGAAGCTGGCCGCTTCATGAATAACTCAACGACATCGCCTGGCGTACTTCCGCCAGGGTTGCCTGGGCGCTGGCGCGGGCGGCGGCACCACCCTGTTCGATCACCTGGCGCACCAGGTTGGGCCTGGCCTCGTATTCGGCGGCGCGTTGCTGCATCGGACCCAGCTCCGCCAGCACGGCGTCGATCACCGGCTGCTTGCAGTCGATGCAGCCGATGCCGGCGCTCTTGCAGCCCTGCGCCACCCAGTCTTTGGTATCTGCGCTGGAATAGACCTCGTGGAATTGCCATACCGGGCAGCGCGCTGGATCGCCGGGGTCGGTGCGGCGCACCCGGTTGGTATCCGTGGGCATGGTGCGCAGTTTCTGCTCGACGGCCTTGGGGCTGTCGTTGAGCGCCAGGGTGTTGGCGTAGGATTTGGACATCTTGCGCCCGTCCAGACCGGGCATCTTCGACGCCTGGGTCAGCAGGGGCTGGGGTTCGGGCAGGATCACCCGACCACCGCCCTCCAGATAGCCAAGCAGGCGCTCGCGGTCTTCCAGGCCCAGGTTCTGCTGCTCTGCCAACAGGTCACGGGCGGCCTGCAGGGCCTCGGTATCACCGGCCTCCTGATAGGCGCGACGCTGGCTGGCGAAGGCCTTGGCCGCCTTTTTGCCCATCTTTTTCAGCGCCGCCTCGGCCTTTTGCTCGAAGTCCGGCTCGCGGCCATAGAGGTGATTGAAGCGCCGCGCCACCTCGCGGGTGATTTCCACATGGGCCACCTGATCCTCGCCCACCGGCACCAGACCGGCTCGGTAGATGAGGATGTCGGCGCTCTGCAGCAACGGATAGCCCAGAAAGCCGTAGGTGGCCAGGTCCTTTTCCTTCAACGCCTCCTGCTGATCCTTGTAGCTGGGCACCCGTTCCAGCCAGCCCAATGGGGTGATCATCGACAGCAACAGGTGCAGCTCGGCGTGTTCCGGCACCTGCGACTGGATAAACAGCCGCGCCTTGTCCGGGTCTATGCCGGCGGCAAGCCAGTCGATGACCATCTCATGCACCGCCCTGGGGATCAGGCTGGGGTCTTCGTAGTGGGTGGTCAGGGCATGCCAGTCGGCGACGAAGAAAAAGCAGTCGTACTCCTGTTGCAGCGCCACCCAGTTCTTCAGCACGCCGTGGTAATGACCCAGATGCAGGCGGCCGGTGGGGCGCATGCCGGAGAGAACGCGGGCGTGTCGGTCGGCTAGGGAAGTCACTTTTTCTACCTCAGGTCAGGGTTTCGATGAACAGGGCCATCCACTGTTGGCTGCCGCTCACCAGGGGGCCGACGATTTGCCAGAGCAGGCCGGTAAACAGCAGGATCAGCAGGATGATGATGCCATAGGACTCCAGCCTGCTCATCCCCAGCGCCAGGCGTCGGGGCAACAAGGATACCAGCACCCGGCCACCATCCAGGGGCGGCAGGGGGAAAAGATTGAGTACCATGAGCACGGCGTTGATCATCAGGCCAAAGCCGCCGGCATAGACCAGCGGCAGCGCCGCCCAGTCCCAGCCGGTGCTGTGCAGGGCCATGCCCAGCCGGGCCAGCAGGCCCCAGAACAGCATCATCAGCAGGTTGGCAGCGGGCCCGGCCAGGGCCACCAGGGCCATGTCCCGGCGCGGCCGATGCAGACGGCCAAAGTCCACCGGTACCGGCTTGGCCCAGCCGAAGATGAAGCCGGTGGAGACATACATGAGGATCGGCACCAGCAGGGTGCCGAGCAGATCGATATGCTTGAACGGATTGAGGCTGATACGGCCCAGTTTGCGCGCGGTGTCATCCCCCAGCAGGGAGGCCACCCAGCCGTGGGCCACCTCATGCAGGGTGATGGCGAACAACAGCGGCAGCAGCATGATGCTGATCTGCTGCAGATTGGTCAGATCGCTCAAGCCTGGCTCTCCAGAAAGCCGGCATCGCCCTTGCCCTGGCGCAGCACCTTGGGGGTATCGTCTTCCAGATCGATCACCGTGCTCGGCTCCAGGCCGCAGTAGCCGCCATCGATGATCAGATCCACCGCATGGGAGAGCAGGTCGCGGATGTCATAGGGGTCGGACATGGGCAGATCGTCTTCTGGCATGATCAGGGTGGAACTCATCAGGGGTTCGTTCAGTTCCTCCAGCAGGGCCAGGGCCACGCGGTGGTCCGGCACGCGGATGCCAATGGTCTTGCGCTTGGCGTGCATCAGCCGCTTGGGCACCTGCTTGGTGGCCTCGCAGATGAAGGTGTAGGGGCCTGGGGTGAGGTTCTTCAGCAGGCGGTACTGCTGGTTGTCGATCTTGGCATAGGTGGTGATCTCGGACAGGTCACGGCAGACCAGGGTGAAGTGGTGGTGGTGATCCACCCGCCGGATCTGACGGATGCGCTCCATGGCCGATTCGCGCCCTGACTTCCTCAGCATAGTCCTTTGTCCACTTGGCCGCCTGCCTGAGCTGCCATTCAGCCGCCAGGGCGGCGAAGCTGTCCTCCTTGATCTGAGCCTTCTCTACCCGCTTGGCGGTGCTGGGGTCTATGTTTTCGGCAAGCTGCTTGCGGGCCTTGGTCTTGGCCTCTCTCGCTTCCGCGAGTGAGATGTCGGGATACTTGCCGATGGATAGCAGGCGCTCCTTGTCGGCAAACCGATATTTGAGCCGCCAGAGCTTTGACCCGTTGGGGTTGACCTGCAGGAATAGCCCCTCTCCATCGGCTAGCTTGTACGGCTTGTCGGTCGGCTTGGCGTTTTTTACTTGCTGTGCTGTCAGTGCCATTCGATACCCCCAAAATGTGCGTTTTCGATACCCCCAGCAGGGTGGCCATGTGGTGAGGCAATGCAGGCGCAAGCCATTGCCAGCGTTGAAGAATCTAGCGTTTTGGGGGTATCGTCTCTCAGTACCCCGAAAGTACCCCCAAAAATACCCCCAAATTTTCGGGTAGCAGCGGGTTTTCCTGGGGGTGAATGATAAACTACAGACAGAAAAAAACCAGCTTTTACGCTGGCTTAGGGGTTTCTTGGGGGTGGTTGATAATGTCTAATGGTGGAGCTGGCGGGAGTCGAACCCGCGTCCAACGCGCTTCCACTCCAAATTCTACAGGCTTAGTCCGCTCTATTGAGTTTTAACCACTCACCACCCGAGGGACAGGGCCGGTGAAGCGGCGATTTCGGTTAGGTTTTAGCGAATTGGCCCCGAACCTGCCGCTTCGCGATCTTGTGAGCATCGACGCCTGAAATGCCCCTAAGGGCGCTGGACGCACAAGCACGGCTCCAGTCAGACGGCACCCTACTGGTGTTTAAGCAGCGAGTGCGTAGTTGTCGTCGTTGGCAACTATCAGTTTGCGAATGATTAACGAGGTGTCCGCCCCTCGGCCTGCCTTTGGAATTTCCATCACGCTGTCGAAGCCATGTCAGCCCCATTGCGAGGTTGGACAGTCTATGCCTGACAAGGTTCTGTAGCAAGAGGGAGTTTAGCTGTGCTTTAGCAGCCGCTGTTTTTCCCGTTGCCAGTCGCGTTCTTTCTCAGCGTCGCGTTTGTCGTGCTGTTTTTTGCCTTTGGCCAGGCCGATTTCGATCTTGACCCGGCCCTTACTCCAGTAGAGGGCCAGGGCGATGAGGGTGTAGCCCTTGCGCTCGACGGCACCGATCAGACGGTCGATCTCGCGTCGGTGCAGCAGCAGCTTGCGTACCCGGGTGGGTTCGGGTTGGATGTGGGTGGAGGCGGTCATCAGCGGCGTGATGAGCAGGTTGGAGACCCAGGCCTCGGCGTTCTTGACGAAGACGTAGCTGTCCACCAGCTGGGCCTTGCCGGCGCGCAGGCTTTTCACCTCCCAGCCTTCCAGGACCAGACCGGCTTCAAGACGATCCTCGATGAAGTAGTCGTGGCGGGCCTTTTTGTTCAGGGCGATGGTGCTGCCGCCGTTGGTTGATTTTTTTTTCGCTTTCTTTGCCATGGGTGCATTCTAGGGTGATAGGCTGGTGACAGGCCAGCGATTTAGTCGCTGCCTGCTTGAGCCGAGGGGTTGAATTGCGCACAATTGAGGCCCGATTCGGCCCCCTTTGGCAGGCCCAGGGCTGTGCTTTGACTTCGTTCAGCGAAGGGTTCGTGTCCGCTCAGCGAGCGGTTTTAATTGACGCCATCGGATGTGATAGGCAGGTGAAATCATGCGGTTAAGATCATGACTGAGCGGACGTCCATGCATGGCCAGTGGTCTTCGCGGCTGGCCTTTATCCTGGCGGCTACCGGTTCGGCGGTGGGGCTGGGCAATATCTGGAAATTCCCCTACATCACCGGGGAATACGGTGGTGGGGCCTTTGTGCTGGTGTATCTGGCCTGCGTGGTGGCCATTGGCCTGCCGGTGATGATCGCCGAGGTGCTGATTGGTCGGCGCGGGCGACAAAGCCCGATCAACACCATGCGTTGTCTGGCGAAAGAGGCGGGCCGCTCGCGGGTCTGGTCTCTGCTGGGTTGGACCGGGGTGCTGGCGGGGTTTCTGATCCTTTCCTACTATAGCGTGATCGCCGGTTGGGCCATGGCCTATGTGTTCAAGGCCGGCTCCGGTGTCTTGCAGGGGCTGGATGGTGCGGCCGTGGGGTCGGTCTTTTCCGCCCTGGTGTCTGATCCCGTGCAGCTGGTGTTCTGGCATAGCCTGTTCATGCTGATGACCGGCCTGGTGATCGCACGCGGGGTGCAGTCTGGCCTGGAGCGGGCGGTACGGGTTCTGATGCCGGCCCTGTTTGCGCTGTTGCTGGTGTTGCTGGGCTATGCCCTGACCTCGGGCGGGGTGGCGCGGGGGTTTGATTTTCTGTTCAGCCCGGACCTGAGCAAGCTCAGCACCGGCGCTATCCTGACCGCCATGGGGCATGCCTTTTTTACCCTGAGCCTGGGCATGGGGGCGATCATGATGTATGGCTCCTATCTGCCGCAGGATGCCTCCATCGCCAAGACCTCGCTGGTCATTGCCGGGCTGGATACCCTGGTGGCCCTGCTGGCGGGGATGGTGATCTTTCCCATTGTATTTGCCAATGGACTGGAACCGGGTGCCGGGCCTGGACTGATCTTTCAGACCCTGCCCATCGCCTTTGGTCAGATGCCTTGGGGGGGCTTCTTCGGTACCCTGTTTTTTCTGTTGCTGGTGTTTGCCGCCTGGTCTTCGGCCATCTCCCTGATCGAACCTGCGGTGGCCTGGCTGGTGGAGAACCACGACATGGGTCGCGCCCGCGCCACCCTGCTGGTGGCCTTGTCCACCTGGTTTCTGGGCCTGGCCAGTGTGCTTTCCTTCAGTGACTGGGCCTTCGATTTCAGTTTTCTGGGGGCGCAGAAGGAGAATGGCATTTTTGATATTCTCGACCTGCTCACCTCCAACTTCATGCTGCCCCTGGGCGGGCTGGCCATGGCCCTGTTCGCCACCTGGGTGATGCGGCGGGCGGACGTGGTGGAGGAGCTGGCCATGGGCGATGGCGCAGGCTTTCGCGGCTGGTATTATCTGGCCCGCTATGTCACCCCGGTGGGTTTGGTGTTTATCTTCTTGAATGGGTTGGGCTTGCTTTGAGTCGGGTGGAAAAGAGTGCCTTGGTGCTGCATCCTGCGGCGCGGATGTTTGAATTGGTGGCCGACGTGGAGGGCTATAAGGACTTTCTGCCCTGGTGCAGCGACAGCCGCTTGCTGTCACGGGACGAGCAGCGCCTGTGCGGGGAGATCGAGGTCAGCCGGGCCGGCATCCGCCAGCGCTTTACCACCTGCAATGATCTGGAGAAAGACAGACGCATGGGCATCCAGTTGGAAAAAGGCCCCTTCCGCCGCCTTGAGGGGGTCTGGCTGTTCACTCCCTTACGGGAGGACGCCTGTAAGGTGGAGTTACAGCTGGAGTTCGAGTTCTCCGGTGCCCTGATCGACAAGGCCTTTGGCCGGGTGTTCAACCAGATAGCCGGCACCCTGGTGGATGCTTTCTGCCGCCGGGCGGACCAACTCTATGGATGAGGCAGGCACAGAACAGGGGCAAGGGCCATCGGCCCAGGCGGGGCTGCGGGTAGAGGTGGCCTACGCCCTGCCGGACGAGCAGGTGATCCTGGAGGTCAGCGGCGAGCCCGGCCTGACCCTGGAGCAGGCGGTGGAGAAGAGCGGCCTATTGCAGCGTTTTCCCCAGATCGACTGGCCCCAGGCCGATGTCGGCATCTTCGGTAAGATTGCCAAGCGCGATGCGGCCCTTCGCGAGGGCGACCGGGTCGAGATCTATCGCCCACTGATCGCCGACCCCAAGGAGATGCGCAAGAAGCGCGCCGCCCAAGGCAAGGCCATGCGCCGGGGCGGCGGAGAGGTGGAAAATGCCTGACTCGGACCCGACGAAGGGGAAAGATTGAATTGGCCCTTGCGCTCTGGCCAGGGAAGTCGTATTATTGCTGTCTCGATTGCGGGGTGGAGCAGCCTGGTAGCTCGTCGGGCTCATAACCCGAAGGTCGTCAGTTCGAATCTGGCCCCCGCTACCATTTTTTAGAGAACCCCGGCCAGACGGGGTTTTTTAATGTCCACCGGGGCCGAAAGACCCCGGCCAGGGACGTATCAAGAATGGGCCTATGGCCCTTTTTTTGTTTTTGTCGCCAGGTAGTTGCGCCTTGCCTATCTATCAGTCTGGCCTGAATCAGACAGGCACGGCGCGACTTGCACACTAAATTGACAGGATATGCCAAGGGCCAACGACCATCTCACCAACCTGCTGCAACCCGTGGTTGAGGCCATGGGCTACGAGTGGGTGGGCCTGGAATACCTCAGCGGCCTCAAGGGCAGCGGGCTGTTGCGCATCTACATAGACACCGAGGGCGGCATCACCCTGGATGATTGCTCTGCCGTCAGTCACCAGGTCAGCGGCGTTCTGGACGTGGAAGACCCGATCCGGGAAAACTACCGTCTGGAGGTCTCCTCCCCCGGTCTGGACCGCCCCCTGTTTACCCAGGAGCACTACCAACGCTTTGCCGGCCACCCGGTCAGCCTGAAGCTGCACGGCAAGTGGAACAACAGGCGCAAGCTGGTGGGCCAATTGCGCGGCTGCGACGGAGAACAGGTGGCCATGACCCTTGAGGGCGAGGAGATCCAGGTCCCCCTGGACATGATCAATAGCGCCCGGCTGGTGCCGGATTTTAATGAGACTGAACGATGAGCAAAGAAATTTTGTTGGTGGTAGAGGCCGTCTCCAACGAGAAGGGCGTCAGCAAAGAGGTGATCTTTCAGGCGATAGAAGAGGCCCTGGCCACTGCCACGCGCAAGAAATCACCGCTGGACATAGACGTGCGCGTCAGCATTGATCGCAACAGCGGCGACTACAGCACCTTTCGCCGCTGGCAGGTGGTGGCGGACGAGGCCATCGAGGCCCCCGAGGACGAAGACTTTGAATTCAGCCCGGAGCGCCACATCGGTCTGACCGATGCCCAGGCCCGTGAGCCCGAGCTGCAGCCGGGCGACTTCATCGAAGAGCCCACCGAGTCGGTGGACTTTGGCCGCATCGCAGCCCAGGCGGCCAAGCAGGTCATAGTACAGAAGGTGCGCGAGGCGGAGCGGGCCAAGGTGGTGGAGGCCTATCAGGGGCGCGAGGGCGAGCTGATCACCGGCGTGGTCAAGCGCATCGACAAGGGCAACATCTTTCTCGATCTGGGCAACAATGCCGAGGCCTTCATCGGCCGCGAGCACCTGATCAACCGCGAGGCGGTGCGGGTTGGCGACCGCCTGCGCGGCTACCTCTACGAAGTGCGCTCCGAACCCCGTGGCCCGCAGCTGTTCGTCAGCCGCACCATGCCCGAGCTGATCATCGAACTGTTCCGCCTGGAGGTGCCCGAGGTGGGCGAGGGCCTGATCGAGATCGTCGCCGCCGCCCGCGACCCCGGCTCGCGGGCCAAGATCGCGGTCAAGGCCAACGACCCCAGGCTCGACCCCGTTGGTGCCTGCGTCGGCATGCGCGGCTCGCGGGTGCAGGCGGTATCCAACGAACTCAACGGTGAGCGGGTGGACATCATCCTATGGAACGAAAACGCCGCCCAGTTCGTCATCAACGCCATGTCACCGGCCGATGTGGTCTCCATCATCGTCGATGAAGAGGCCCACGTCATGGATGTGGCGGTAAAGGAAGAAAACCTCTCCCAGGCCATCGGCAAGGGCGGTCAGAACGTGCGTCTGGCCAGCCAGCTGACCGGCTGGGAGCTGAACGTGATGAACGAAACCCAGGCCAGCGAGAAGAGCCAGCAAGAGGCCGCAGGCCTGGTGCAGAACTTCATGGACCGGCTGGACGTGGACGAAGACATCGCCATGATCCTGGTAGAGGAAGGCTTCACCAGCATCGATGAAGTGGCCTATGTCCCCCTGAATGAATTTCTTGAAATCGAAGAATTCGATGAAGAGCTGGTCAACCTGCTGCGCAACCGGGCCAAGGACATACTCCTGACCCAGGCCATTGCCAGCGAGGAAAGCCTGGTGGAGCCGGCCGATGATCTGCTCAACATGGAAGGCATGACCCCAGAGCTGGCCTTCAGGATGGCGGCCAAGGGCATAGGCACCATGGAGGAGCTGGCCGAACAGTCGATCGATGACCTGATGGAGCTGGACGACATGGACGAGGAAACGGCAGGCAAGTTGATTATGACGGCGCGGGCCCCCTGGTTCGAATAAGTCGATTCCGACACAGATAGCCAAGAAAAGAAATTTCGGAGACAGTATTAATGAGCGAAGTGACTGTCAAGCAACTCGCTGAAGACGTCCATATCCCGGTTGACCGCCTGCTCTCCCAGCTGGCCGAGGCCGGTGTGCAGAAAGGCAGCGCCGAGGACGTCATCAGTGAAGACGAAAAGCTGAAGCTGCTGAATCACCTGCGGTCCGCCCACGGCAAGGGTGAAGGCGGTGGTGCCGGTGCGCCGAAAAAGATCACCCTCAAGCGGCGCACGGTGAGCGAACTCAAGCAGCCCAGCGGCGGCCGGGCCACGCTGCGTGGCGCGGCGGCGCGCGGGGCAGCTGCCGCCGCCAAGACGGTCAGCGTCGAGGTGCGGCGCAAGAAGACCTACGTCAAGCGCGAAGACCTGACCGACGATCAAGAAGGCAGAACCCGCGAGGTGGAAGACGCCAAGCGCGCCCTGGCCGAACAGGCCGAGCAGCGCCGTCAGCAGGAAGAGCAGGAACGCGCCCGGCGCGAGGCAGAGGAGGCGCGCCGCGCCCGCGAGGCGGAGCTTGAGCGACAGAAACAGCAGAAGGAAACCGCCCGCAGCCAGGAAGAAGCCCCCACCCACAGCAGCGAAGAGCGCAAGCGCAAGGAAGAAGAAGAACGCCTGGCCGCCCAGGAGGCGCGCAAGGAACGCGAGGCGGCGCGGCGGGAAGAGGCCGTGCTGGAACAGGGCGAGAAGAAAAAGGGCAAAAAGGTCAAGAAGGGACAGAAGAAATTCAGCGACGTGCTGGAAGAATTCGAAGAGGAACTGATCCCGGTCGAAGAGGAAGCAGAGGCCCCAGTGGTGGAAGAGTCGGTTGTGGCCAAGCCCGAGCCGCCCACCCGCTTAAGCCGCAAGGCGGCCAGCCCGCGCAGCAGTAATCGGCAAAAGACCGGCCGGGGCCGCAAGCCGGAGCAAACCCGTCACGGCTTCACCAAGCCCACCACGCCGGTGGTGCGCGAGGTGCCCCTGCCGGAGGCCATCGCCGTGGGCGAACTGGCCAACCGCATGTCGGTAAAGAGTGGCGAGCTGATCAAACAGCTGATGCGCATGGGCGTGATGGCCACCATCAACCAGACCATCGACCGTGATACCGCCGCCCTGGTGGTGGAAGAGATGGGCCACACCCCGGTGGTACAGAAGGACGAGGACATAGAGAGCGAACTGCTGGCCGAGATCGAACTGCTGCAGCAGCAGGTGGACGAAAAGCCGCGTGCCCCCGTGGTCACCATCATGGGCCACGTCGATCACGGCAAGACCTCCTTGCTCGACCACATCCGTGCCACCCGCGTGGCCTCCGGCGAGGCCGGTGGCATCACCCAGCATATCGGTGCCTATCATGTGGACACCGACCGCGGCATGATCACCTTCCTCGACACCCCAGGCCACGCCGCCTTCTCCTCCATGCGTGCCCGGGGTGCCCAGGTCACCGACATCGTCATCCTGGTGGTGGCGGCGGACGATGGCGTCATGCCCCAGACCAAGGAGGCGATCCAGCACGCCCGCGCCGCCAAGGTGCCGATCATCGTCGCGGTGAACAAGATCGACAAGGAAGACGCCGCGCCCGATCGCGTCATGCAGGAACTGGTGGCCGAAGAGGTAGTGCCCGAGGCCTGGGGTGGCGACACCATGTTCGTGCAGGTCTCGGCCAAGGTCGGCACCGGCATCGACGACCTGCTCGACTCCATCTCCCTGCAGGCGGAGATGCTGGAGCTGACCTCCACCGATCAGGGCCTGTGCAAGGGCATCATCATCGAATCCAGCCTGGACAAGGGGCGCGGCCCGGTGGCCACGGTGCTGGTACAGTCCGGCACCCTCAAGCGCGGCGATATCCTGGTCAGTGGCAAGGAGTTCGGTCGGGTGCGCGCCATGTTCGACGAGAACGGCAAGGCGGTAAAGACCGCAGGCCCCTCGCTGCCGGTGCAGGTGCTGGGTCTGTCCGGCACCCCCAACGCCGGGGATGACGTGATCGCCGTGAGCGACGAACGACGCGCCCGCGAACTGGCTCAGCTGCGCCACGAACGCGCCCGCGACAGCAAGCTGGCCGACCAGAAGGCGGCCAAGCTGGATCAGATGTTCTCGCAGATGACCGAGGGCGAGACGGCCACGGTAAATCTTATCGTCAAGGCCGACGTGCAGGGCTCGGTGGAGGCCCTGAAGGAATCCCTGGTCAAGCTCTCCACCCCCGAGGTGGAGGTCAAGGTTGTCGCCTCCGGGGTCGGCGGCATCAACGAGTCCGATGCCAACCTGGCCATCACCTCCAGCGCCGCCATCATCGGCTTCAACGTCCGCGCCGATGCCAGCGCCCGCCGGGTGATCGAGGAAAAGGGCATAGACCTGCGTTACTACAGCATCATCTACGAGATCCTCGACGATGTGAAAAAGGCCATACTGGGCAAGCTCTCGCCGGAGATCCGCGAAGAGATCATCGGCCTGGCCCAGGTGCGCAGCGTGTTCCGCTCCTCCAAGCTGGGGGCCATCGCCGGCTGCATGGTCATCGAGGGCGTGGTCAAGCGCAACAACCCGATCCGCGTGCTGCGCGACAATGTCGTGGTGTACGAAGGCGCGCTGGAATCCCTGCGCCGCTTCAAGGACGATGTGCCCGAGGTCAAGGCCGGCACCGAGTGCGGCATCGGCGTAAAGAACTACAACGACGTCAAGGAAGGTGACCAGATCGAAGTCTTCGAGCGCACCGAAGTGGCGCGCGAGCTGTGATCGGCAAGCCCTATGCCGCGTGACTTCAACCGGGCCGAGCGGGTCGGCCGTCAGCTACAAAAAGAGCTGGCGGACCTGATCCGCAACCAGCTCAAGGACCCACGCCTGGGCATGGTCACGGTACAGGCGGTGCGCCTGAGCCGCGACCTGTCCCACGCCAAGGTCTATGTCACCCTGTTTGACGCCGCCGAGCGCAAGCAACAGCTGGGCCTGCTCAAGGACGCCGCACCCTTTCTGCGCCGCGAGATCGGTCACCGCATGCGCCTGCGCATCACGCCGGTGCTGGAGTTTGTCTATGACGAATCCATCGAACAGGGCGCGCACCTCTCCGAGCTGATCGAGAGGGCGCTGAGGCAGTAGCCTAACGCAGGACGCAGAGAGCGCAGAGAAGCGCGGAGATCGCAGAGTTGGAAATAGTCTCTTGAGAAAGCGTTGTGGTTGGGCAGGTTGCATTTGCCAATCTGCAATCCAGGGCAGGGTTTAAGCAGGGAGCGAATGATTGAACGCAAAGAGTTCAGGGCAAAGTAAGGAAATTTGTTTTTCTACGCGCATCGGTTCACAGAGTCAGGCTCTTAGCTCTCTGCGTTCTCTGCGCTTCTTTGCGCTCTCTGCGTCCTGTCTTGGATTTGGCTTTCCCGGATCGGGCATGAATGAGTTTTGGGTAGATAATGGCTAGACAAAAGCGCCGTGGGCGTAACATCAACGGCTTGCTGCTGTTGGATAAACCGCTGAAGCTGACCTCCAACGATGCCCTGCAGCGGGTCAAGTGGCTGTATCAGGCGCAGAAGGCCGGGCATACCGGCAGCCTGGACCCATTGGCTACCGGCCTGCTGCCGCTGTGCTTTGGCGATGCCACCAAGATCTCCGCCTACCTGCTGGATGCCGACAAGCACTACTGGGCGCGCATCAAGCTCGGCCAGACCACCAGCACCGCCGATGCCGAGGGCGAGGTATTGCAGGAACGGCCGGTGCCCGAGTTCAGCCAAGAGCAGTTGCTTGACGTGCTGGCCGGATTCAGCGGTGAGATCAGCCAGATCCCGCCCATGTACTCGGCGATCAAGCACAAGGGTGAACGGCTGTATAATCTCGCCCGTAAAGGAGTGGAGGTGGAGCGCGAGCCGCGTCAGGTGCAGATCCATCGGCTCAGCCTGACCCAATTCGGCAGCCCCGAGTTCGAGATCGAGGTACATTGCTCCAAGGGCACCTACATCCGCACCCTGGCCGAGGATATCGGCGAGAAATTGGGCTGCGGCGGCTACCTCAGTGCCCTGCGCCGCACCGGCGTTGGCCCCTACCGGGAGGGCGAGCAGGACCTGGTGGGCATGGAACAGCTGGAGCAACTCAGCCAGGACGGTTTTGCCGAGATGGATCGGCTGCTGCTGCCCCTGGACAGCGCCCTGGGCCACTGGCCGGCGGTCCGGCTCACGGCGGATTCGGCCTTTTACATGAAATCCGGCCAGCCGGTATTGGTGCCCAAGGCCCCCACCAGCGGCTGGGTACGCATCTACGATGAACTGGATCGCTTCATCGCCGTGGGCGAGATCCAGGAAGACGGCAAGGTAGCGCCGAGAAGACAATTTAAGGTTTGAAGTTTTACGGCCTGAAGTTTTAAGAATGTTTGGTCCGCAAATGAACGCGAATAAACGCAAATAAAGGCTAAATAGATCAAGGAGATAGTCTCTTAGTTGTTTAGTATCTTAGCGCGACCCCGGATTCTGTTGCGCTGTTTCCGGGGGCTTGCAGCCTTGGCGTTCATTTGCGGACTTCATTAAATAAATCGAGACAGTCAACCAGCTAAATTCTAACCAGCTGGTCACTATCTCCTAACCCCGTTTTTCACCGGGCAGCCTGTCTGAACTCATTGTTGGATAGGCAACGGCCATGCCGGCCCATTTTTCCATCAGTTGAATCAGGAGACTGACATGACAATGAGTGCAGAAGACAAGGCAAAGGTAGTAGCCGAGTATCGGCGTGACGAGAAAGACACCGGCTCCCCGGAGGTGCAGGTGGCCCTGCTCACCGCGCGGATCAACGATCTGTCTGGCCACTTTGCCGCCCACAAGCAGGACAATCATTCCCGTCGTGGTCTGGTGCGCATGGTCAATGCGCGACGCAAGATGCTCGACTACCTCAAGGGCAAGGATGTCGAGCGCTATCGCAGCCTGATATCCCGTCTGGGCCTGCGCCGCTAAATCCATTCCTCCGTAACGCATAGGAAGATACCGTGAGCCAAATACCGACCCCGATTAAGAAAGAATTCCAGTTCGGCGACCACAAGGTCGTGCTTGAGACCGGCGAAATCGCCCGTCAGGCCGATGGTGCCGTACTGGTCAACATGAACGATACCGTCGTCTTCGTTACCGTGGTGGCGGAGAAGAACAGCGGCGAGGGCAAGGACTTCTTCCCCCTGACCATCGACTATCAGGAAAAGACCTATGCTGCCGGCAAGATCCCCGGCGGCTTCTTCAAGCGCGAGGGGCGTCCCTCGGAGAAGGAGATCCTCACCTGCCGCCTGATCGACCGGCCCATCCGGCCGCTGTTCCCCAAGGGCTTCAACAAGGAGACCCAGGTCATCGCCACGGTGAAATCACTGAACCCGGCGGTGGACCCGGAGATCCCTGCCCTGATCGGTGCCTCCGCCGCCTTGATGCTATCCGGTCTGCCCTTCGAAGGCCCGGTGGGCGCGGCCCGGGTCGGCTACAAGGACGGTGAGTACCTGCTCAACCCGCCGGTCACCGGCCTGAGCGAGGTCAGCGACCTGGACCTGGTGGTGGCCGGCACCAGCGAGGCGGTGCTGATGGTGGAATCCGAGGCCCGTGGCCTGTCTGAAGAGATCATGCTCGGTGCCGTGCTGTTCGGCCACGAACAGATGCAGGTGGTGATCAACGCCATCAAGGAACTGGCCGCCGAATGCGCCAAACCGGCCCTGGTGTTCGAACCCGCCGCCGCCGATGCCGAACTGCAGGAGGCGGTGCAGGCCGAGTGCGAGGCCGCCATCGGCGAGGCCTACACCATCGCCGACAAGATGGCCCGCTACGGCCGTCTGGACGAGATCGTCGCCGCCGCCAAGGCCAAGCTCTGCGCCGCCGCCGAGGGAGAAACCCCCAACTGGAGCGGCGATCAGGTCTATGCCGCGATCGACAAACTGAAGAAGAAGATCGTGCGCGGCCGCATCCTGGATGGCCAGCCGCGTATCGACGGCCGCGACACCCAGACCGTGCGGCCCATCTGGGTGCGCACCGGCGTGCTGCCGCGCACCCATGGCTCGGCCCTGTTCACCCGTGGCGAGACCCAGGCCATGGTGATCACCACCCTGGGCACCGAGCGCGAGGCCCAGGTGATCGACGCCCTGGAAGGGGAGCGCAAGGACCACTTCATGCTGCACTACAACTTCCCGCCGTTTTGCGTCGGTGAACTGGGCCGGGTCGGCAGCCCCAAACGGCGCGAGATCGGCCATGGCCGTCTGGCCAAGCGCGGCATACTGGCCTGTATGCCCAAGCCCGAAGAGTTTCCCTACTCGATCCGCGTGGTGTCCGAGATCACGGAGTCCAACGGCTCCTCCTCCATGGCCTCGGTGTGCGGCACCAGTCTGTCGCTGATGGATGCCGGGGTGCCGCTCAAGGCCCCGGTGGCCGGCGTGGCCATGGGGCTGATCAAGGAAGGCGAGCGCTTTGCCGTGCTCACCGACATACTGGGTGACGAGGACCACCTGGGCGACATGGACTTCAAGGTGGCCGGTACCGCCGAGGGCATCAACGCCCTGCAGATGGACATCAAGATCAACGGCATCACCCGCGAGATCATGCAGGTGGCGCTGGAGCAGGCCAAGGCCGGACGTCTGCACATTTTGGCGGAGATGAATAAGGTCATTGACCATCCCCGCGAGGTGATGTCCGAGCACGCCCCGCGCTTTATCACCATCAAGATCCACCCGGACAAGATCCGCGACATCATCGGCAAGGGCGGGGCCACCATCCGTGGCCTCACCGAAGAGACCGGGGCCACCATCGACGTACAGGACGACGGCACGGTGAAGATCTTCTCGGTGGACAAGTCCGCCGGTGAAGAGGCCAAGAAGCGCATCGAGCTGATCACCGCCGAGGTCGAGGTGGGGCAGATCTACGAGGGCCGCGTGGCCCGCCTGATGGACTTCGGCGCCTTTGTCACCATACTGCCCGGCAAGGACGGCCTGGTCCACATCTCGCAGATCTCCGACGAGCGGGTGGAAAAGGTCAGCGACAAGCTCTCCGAGGGCGACATCATCCGCGTCAAGGTGCTGGAGGTGGACAAGCAGGGCCGCATCCGCCTGAGCATGAAGGCGGTGGAGATGGGCGAATAACCCAGGCCAGGCAAGGCCCCCTCGGCCCACGTCGGGCTGCGGGGGGCTGTGGCCTCTCGGCACGCCTGAGAGGGCCGCCCCGCACGCTATGAATATCCTCTTCATCCACCAGAACTTCCCCGGCCAGTTCAAGTTTCTCGCCCCGGCCCTGGGCGGCCAGGGTCACAGCGTCGTCGCCATGAGGATGCAAAAGACCGACCTCAGGGAATGGCAGGGCGTAAGGCTGGTGCCCTACAGCGCCCAGCGCGGCAGTACGCCCAACATCCACCCCTGGGTATGCGACTTCGAGACCAAGATCATACGCGCCGAGGCCTGCTTTCGCGCCGCCCTGCAACTCAAGGCGCAGGGCTTTATGCCGGATGTTATCATCGCCCACCACGGTTGGGGCGAGAGCCTGTTTCTGAAGGACGTATGGCCCCAGGCCAGGTTGGGCATCTATTGCGAATTCTTCTACCACCCGCAGGGTGCCGATGTGGGGTTCGACCCGGAGTTTCCCTCCCAGGATGCCGGCGAGGTGTGTCGGCTGCGGCTGAAGAACCTCAATAACCTACTGCACTTCGAGGCGGCCGATGGCGGTATCAGCCCCACCCACTGGCAGGCCAGCACCTTTCCCGAACCCTTCCGTGAGCGCATCAGCGTGGTCCACGACGGCATAGATACCCAGGCCCTGGCCCCCAATCCGGCGGTCAGGCTGAAGCTTAACAACGGCCTGGAACTGACCCCGCAGGATGAGATCATCACCTTCGTCAACCGCAACCTGGAGCCCTACCGGGGTTACCACATCTTCATGCGCAGCCTGCCGCAGATCCTCAAGCGCCGCCCCAGGGCGCGGGTGCTGATCGTAGGCGGCGATGGCGTCAGCTACGGTGCCCGACCGAGCACCGGGCAGAGCTGGAAGGACATCTTTGCCGCCGAGGTCCGACCGCAGATCAGCGATGCCGACTGGGCACGGGTACATTTTCTCGGCAATGTCCCCTATCAGCACTTCATTCCTCTGTTGCAGCTATCCAGCCTGCACGTCTATCTGACCTACCCCTTCGTGCTCTCCTGGAGCCTGCTGGAGGCGATGAGCCTGGGTTGCGCCATTGTCGCCAGCGACACCCAGCCGCTGCATGAGGCGATCAGGCAGGATGAGACCGGGCGACTGGTGGGGTTCTTTGACCGGCAGGGGCTGGTGGACGAGGTCTGCACCCTGCTGGATGATCCGGCGGCACGCCAGCGTCTGGGGGCCAATGCGCGGGCCTTTGCCCAGGCCCATTACGACCTGCGCCAGGTCTGCCTGCCCCGGCAACTGGCCTGGGTGGAGGGCCTGCTGGCAGGCTGAGCCTGTCGCTGATCCCATGCAACAGCGCTATGACCTGCACAGCCACTCCAAGGCCTCTGACGGCACCCTGAGCCCGGCGGAACTGGTGTGCCGGGCCCGGGCGGCGGGCATTACCCATTTTGCCCTGACCGATCACGACACCCTCTCCGGTATTGCAGAGGCGCAAGGTCAGGCCCAGGCCCTGGGTCTGGGCTTCACCAGCGGGGTGGAGATCTCGGTGAGCTGGAACAAGCGCACCCTGCATCTGCTGGGGCTGGGGGTCGATGCAAACCACCCCGGACTGCTGCAGGGCCTGGATGGGCTGCTGGCCTTTCGCGTCTGGCGCGCCGAGGAGATCGCCCGCCGCCTCAAGCGCGATGCCGGTATCGCCGATGCCCTGGCCGGTGCCGCCGCCCTGGCCCAGGGGGATCTCATCGGCCGCACCCACTTTGCCCAGTTTTTGGTGCAGGCGGGCCGTGCCAAGGGGGTGCGCGAGGTGTTCAAGCATTTTCTGGTGAACGGCAAGCCCGGCCATGTGCCCGGTGACTGGGCCAGCCTGGAGCAGGCCATCGGCTGGATCCGTGCCGCCGGCGGTCAGGCGGTGCTGGCCCATCCGGCCCGTTACTCCCTCACGCGCAACAAGCTGCGCGGCCTGCTGGGGCAGTTCCAGGAGCTGGGCGGGGCGGGGCTGGAGGTGGTCTCCGGCAGCCACAGTCTGGACGATTGCCAAACGATGGCGCATCATGCCCGCGACTTCGCCCTGCTGGCTTCGGCGGGCTCGGACTACCACGGCCCGGAAAGCCCCTGGCTGGAACTGGGCCGCCTGCCGCCCCTGCCAAGCATCTGCCGGCCCATCTGGCAGGACTGGTGATTAGTGTTGATTGGGACGCAGAGGCCGCGAAGTAGCGCAGAGCACGCAGAGGGTTAGGAGTTTGTTTTCCTGGCTTGTCCGCAGTCATTTTCAACTCCGCGTTCTCTGCGCTTCTTTGCGCTCTCTGCGTCCTTTTTGATTGTTAGGTATTAATTGTTGCAAAAGTAATGGCAGTTTAAATTCTTTCCTGATGCCTGAATTAGAAGCGCCCAGTGAATAACATCAACTGCAAGAACTTATGCAACGATTAATAATTATCGCGTTGATTCGCGTTCATTTGCGGACTGATTTCCCATGGCCCAATTCTTTCAGATTCATCAGGACAACCCGCAGCCGCGCTTGGTGCGTCAGGCGGTGGAGATCATCTCCGCCGGTGGGTTGGTGGTCTATCCCACCGACTCCAGCTATGCCCTGGGCTGCCAGATCGGCGACAAATCGGCCATGGAGCGCATCCGTCAGATCCGGCGGGTGGATCACCACCACCACTTCACCCTGGTCTGCCGTGACCTGTCCGAGATCACCACCTATGCCAAGATCGACAACCAGCAGTACCGCCTGCTGAAGAACCTCACCCCAGGCCCCTACACCTTCATCTGCGAGGCCACCAAGCAGGTGCCCAAGCGGCTGATGCACGCCAAGCGCAAGACCATTGGCATCCGCGTGCCGGACCACCGCGTGGCCCTGGCCCTGCTGGAGGAACTGAACGAACCCCTGATGAGTTCCACCCTGATCATGCCAGAAGACGATCTGCCCATGTCCGACCCCTATGACATCCGCGACCTGCTCTCCCATGCGGTGGATCTGATCATCGATGGCGGCTACTGCGGCCTGGAGCCGAGCACGGTGATCGATCTGGAAGACGATACCCCCAAGGTGCTGCGCCAGGGCAAGGGCGATGCCGGCTTTCTGGAGAGCCAGGCTTGAGCGATCTGACCAATCTGCAGCAGATCAGCATCATGCTGCTGCCGCTGTTGTTCGCCATCACCCTGCATGAGGTGGCCCACGGCTGGGTGGCCTCCCTGCTGGGGGATGACACCGCGCGCAAACTGGGCCGTATCAGCCTCAATCCGTTCAAGCATATCGATCTGCTCGGCACCCTGCTGGTGCCGATCCTCATGTATGTCTCCACCGGCTTCATCTTCGGCTGGGCCAAGCCGGTACCGGTGGACTTTGGCCGTCTGCATCGGCCGCGCCGGGACATGGCCCTGGTGGCCCTGGCCGGGCCCGCTGCCAACCTGCTGATGATGCTGTTCTGGGGCCTGCTGGCCCGGCTGGGCATGGCCCTGCACAGCACCGGCTGGGACTGGGCGGCGCTGCCGCTGGTCTATGCCGGCGGCTTTGGCCTGATGATCAACGCCGTGCTCATGGTACTCAATCTTTTCCCCCTGCCGCCCCTGGATGGTGGCCGGGTGCTGGTATCCTTGTTGCCCCGACGCCTGGCGCTGGGGATGAGCAGGCTGGAGTCCTATGGCATCATCATCCTGCTGATCCTGCTGTTTACCGGCCTGCTCTGGCAAATCGTCGGCCCCCTGGTGAGCGGCAGCCAACAGTGGATGGCCCTGTTCATCGAAACCCTGACCTGAGGTAGAAAAAGTGACTTCCCTAGCCGACCGACACGCCCGCGTTCTCTCCGGCATGCGCCCCACCGGCCGCCTGCATCTGGGTCATTACCACGGCGTGCTGAAGAACTGGGTGGCGCTGCAACAGGAGTACGACTGCTTTTTCTTCGTCGCCGACTGGCATGCCCTGACCACCCACTACGAAGACCCCAGCCTGATCCCCAGGGCGGTGCATGAGATGGTCATCGACTGGCTTGCCGCCGGCATAGACCCGGACAAGGCGCGGCTGTTTATCCAGTCGCAGGTGCCGGAACACGCCGAGCTGCACCTGTTGCTGTCGATGATCACCCCATTGGGCTGGCTGGAACGGGTGCCCAGCTACAAGGATCAGCAGGAGGCGTTGAAGGAAAAGGACCTGGCCACCTACGGCTTTCTGGGCTATCCGTTGCTGCAGAGCGCCGACATCCTCATCTACCGAGCCGGTCTGGTGCCGGTGGGCGAGGATCAGGTGGCCCATGTGGAAATCACCCGCGAGGTGGCGCGGCGCTTCAATCACCTCTATGGCCGCGAGCCGGACTTCGAGCAAAAGGCCGAGGCGGCGCTGAAAAAGATGGGCAAAAAGGCGGCCAAGGCCTTCGCCAGCCAGCGTCGCGCCTATCAGGAGGCCGGTGATACCGAGGCCCTGCAGGCCGCCCGTGACCTGTTGGCAGAGCAGCAGAACCTGGGCCTGGAAGACCGCGAGCGCCTGCTTGGCTATCTGGAGGGCGGTGGTCGGGTGATCCTGCCCGAACCCCAGCCCCTGCTGACCCAGGCGTCGAAGATGCCCGGTCTGGACGGGCGCAAGATGTCCAAATCCTACGCCAACACCCTGGCGCTCAACGACAGCCCCAAGGCCGTCGAGCAGAAACTGCGCACCATGCCCACGGATACCAACCGGGTGCGCCGCACCGACCCCGGCGATCCAGCGCGCTGCCCGGTATGGCAATTCCACGAGGTCTATTCCAGCGCAGATACCAAAGACTGGGTGGCGCAGGGCTGCAAGAGCGCCGGCATCGGCTGCATCGACTGCAAGCAGCCGGTGATCGACGCCGTGCTGGCGGAGCTGGGTCCGATGCAGCAACGCGCCGCCGAATACGAGGCCAGGCCCAACCTGGTGCGCCAGGTGATCGAACAGGGTGGTGCCGCCGCCCGCGCCAGCGCCCAGGCAACCCTGGCGGAAGTACGCCAGGCGATGTCGTTGAGTTATTCATGAAGCGGCCAGCTTCCAGCCGTCAGCTTCCAGCCGTCAGCTGCCAGCAAAAAGCTGCTCTCCCCGCGGGGAGAGGGGTTGGGGGGAGGGGGGGCGGTGACCCTTTGCGTGGCCCCAACCAACATCTGACAGCGGGCCGCTGGAGGCTGGAGGCTTGCTCCTGGCAGCTGACCGCTAAAAGCTGGCTGCTGGAGGCTGACCGCTGGCCGCTGACAGCTGGCAGCTGAAATGACCCACCCAGTCCAAGAAGAAATGCCCTTCGCCCTGGTGCAGGGCGTGCCCTGGGTCAAGGTGCCCAAGGACCTCTACATCCCGCCGGATGCCCTGGAGGTGATTCTGGATGCCTTTGAGGGCCCGCTGGACCTGCTGCTGTATCTGATCCGGCGGCAGAATCTGGATATCCTCGATATCCCCATCGCCAAGATAACCGCCCAATACATGGAATACGTCGAGCTGATGCGCGAGGTACGCCTGGACCTGGCCGCCGAATACCTGGTGATGGCCGCCATGCTCGCCGAGATCAAGTCGCGCATGTTGCTGCCGCGCCCGCCCAGCGAGGAGGAGGACGAGCTGGACCCCCGCGCCGAGCTGGTGCGCCGCCTGCAGGAGTACGAGCGTTACAAGCAGGCGGCAGAAGACCTGGATGCCCTGCCGCGAGAGGGGCGGGACTTTCATACCGCCAGCGCCCAGCCGCCGCCACACGAGCGTATCCAACCCCTGCCCGATGTCAGCCTCAAGGAACTGACCGCTGCCTTCGCCGAGGTGCTGCGCCGCGCCGACAAGTTCACCCACCACCGTATCGAGCGGGAGAATCTCTCCCTGCGCGAGCGCATGTCGCGGGTGCTGGACATCCTCAGCCAACGGGGCTTTGCCGAGTTTGGCAGCTTTTTTGACCTCAGCGAAGGCCGCCCCGGCGTGGTGGTGTCCTTCATGGCCATCCTGGAGCTGGTGAAGGAATCCCTGATCGTGCTGGTACAGGCCGAACCCTTCGCCCCCATCCACCTGCGCGCCGCCGGTGCGGCAACCGAGGGCACCGCCGCCGAACTGACTAGCGGCCAATAGCAAGCGGCCGATGGGGTATGGCGTGCAGGGCGTAACAGTATTGCAATCAAGCAGGAATTGCGGCCGGGAAATGGGCTAGAATCCCGTTTTTGCAGCAAACCGCTCGAATATGAATCCCCCAGATTCCCGGTCAAACAACAGCGATCAGCGCGGCGACCTGCTAAGGCGGCTGCAGAAGATCGTCACCCATGTGCCGGGCATGGTGTTTCAGTACCGGCTCTGGCCCGATGGCCACTCCTCCTTCCCCTACTGCAGCCAGGGCATAGAGAGCATCTATGGCCTCAGTCCGCAGCAGGTGCATGAGGATGCCCGGGCGGCGTTTCAGGTGTTGCATCCACAGGATGTGCAGCGCGTGCGCCAGGGGGTGCGCACCTCTGCCGAACAACTCAGCCTGTGGCACGATGAGTACCGGGTAGTCAAGGACGGCGAGGTACGCTGGGTCGAAGGCGAGGCCAGCCCCGAGCGGCTGGATGACGGCAGCACCCTCTGGCATGGCCATATCCGCGATATCAGCGCGCGCAAGGTCAGTGAGGAGCGCCTGCGTGAGTCGGAAGAACGCCTGCAGCTGATCTTCAACGGCATCAATGACGGCGTCTGGGACTGGGATCTGCTGCGCAACCAGGTGTATTTCTCGCCACGCTGGATGTCCCAGCTGGGCTACCAACCGGGGGAACTGGAGGGGCGTTACGAGACCTTCCTGCAACTGCTGCATCCCGCCGATATGGACCGGGTAGTGGAGCAGATCAACGGCTACCTGGAGGGCGACAGCCGCGTCTATGAGGTGGAGATGCGCCTGCGCCACAAGGATGGCAGTTGGCGCTGGATCATGGCCCGCGGCCTGGCCCTGCGTGATGCCCAGGGGCGGCCCTACCGGGTGCTCGGCTCGCATACCGACATCGAGCAGCGCAAGCGCAGCGAGGCACGCCTGCAACTGGCCGCCAGCGTGTTTGCCGATGCCCAGGAGGGCATAATGATCACCGACACCCAGGACCGGATCATCGACATCAACCAGGCCTTCTGCGACATCACCGGCTACAGCCGGGAGGAGGCCCTGGGTCGGACCCCCAATCTGCTTAATTCCGGCCACCACAAGCCTGAGTTCTTCGCCCAGATGCGCCAGCAATTGGCCGACACCGGCCACTGGCGCGGCGAGGTCTGGAACCGGCGCAAGGACGGCGAGATCTATGCCGAGATGCTCAATATCAGCGCCGTGCACGATGAACAGGGTCAGGTACATCACCACGTCGCGCTGTTTTTCGACATCACGGTACAGAAGCGGCATCAGCATGAACTGGAGCGCATCGCCCACTACGACGCCCTCACCGGCCTGCCTAACCGCAGCCTGCTGGCCGACCGTCTGGGTCAGGCCATGGTCAATGCCGAGCGGCGCAATCAGCGCATCGTGCTGGCCTTCATCGACCTGGATGGTTTCAAGCAGGTCAACGATACCCACGGCCACCGGATCGGCGATCAACTGCTGCGCGAGGTGGCGCAGCGGATGCGGGCCACCTGTCGCGAGGGCGACACCCTGGCCCGCCTGGGCGGCGACGAGTTCATCGCCGTGTTCATCGATCTGGCCGATGTGCAGGCCAGTGAGCCACTGCTGCGACGCCTGCTGCTGGCGGCCTCGCAGCCGGTGCAGACCGAGGCCGGTTCGGTGCAGGTGTCTGCCAGCGTCGGCGTGGCCTTCTATCCACAGCAGGGGCCGATCGAGGCCGACCAACTCCTGCGCCAGGCCGACCAGGCCATGTACAAGGCGAAGCAGGCCGGTAAGAACCGCTATCATGTGTTCGATCAGGCCCAGGACCTGAGCCTGCGCCGCCACAGCCAAAGCCTGCAAGAGATGGAACAGGCCCTGCAACAGGGGCAGTTCCAGCTCTATTACCAGCCCCAGGTAAACATGCGCAGCGGCGCGCTGATCGGCGTCGAGGCCCTGATCCGCTGGCACCATCCCAGCCGCGGCCTGTTGCTGCCGGAGCACTTCCTGGCCGAGGTGGAAAACGATGAACTCGGCCTGCGCCTGGGTGACTGGGTGCTGCAAGGAGCCATCGCCCAGTTGGCCCACTGGCAGGCCCAGGGCCTGGATCTGACGCTGAGCGTCAACATCGCCGCCCATCACCTGCATCAGACGGACTTTATCGACCGCCTGCAGGCCCTGCTCCAGCAAGCCCCACCGATCCGGCCAGGACGGCTGGAACTGGAGGTGCTGGAGGCCAATGCCCTGAACGACAGGGAGCGGGTGGCCGAGCTGATTCATCGCTGTGATGACCTGGGGGTAGGCTTCGCCCTGGACGACTTCGGCACCGGCTATTCCTCTCTCGCCTATCTCAAGCATCTGTCGGCCCAGGCGCTGAAGATCGACCGGGGCTTTGTCGGCAAGATGTTGGAAGATGCCGAGCAACTGGCCATCGTCGATAGTGTGCTCTGCCTGGCCCGCGCCTTTCGCCGCCGCCCCATCGCCGAGGGGGTGGAGACCCGGGAGCAGGGCCAGATGCTGCTCTCTCTGGGTTGCGAGCTGGCCCAGGGCTTTTTTATCGCTCGACCCATGCCGCCGGATCGGCTACAGGCCTGGATTGCAAACTGGCAGCCCGATCCCAGCTGGGGCCAGGTACGCAAGCTCAACCATGAACTCATGCCCCTGCTCTATGCCATGGCCGAGCATCGGGCCTGGATCAACCGCCTGGGCCAGTATTTGCAGGCCGATCGAGACAGCCAGGGCGAACCGCCGGAGCTGGAGCACGACCAGTGCCGCTTCGGTGAGTGGCTGATCTCCCTCCGCGACCAAGGTGGCTATGACAGCCTGGAGTTACACACGCAAATCGAGCCCCTGCACCTGCAAGTCCACCAACTGGCCGAGGCACTTATCCGTCAACGGCAAAACGGCGATCCGGCCGGTGCCCGGCAGGGCCTGGCCAGGCTACACCAACTGCGCGACCAACTCCTGCAGCGCCTGCAGGCCAGGATCGAGGCCGCACCGGCGGCCGATAGGGCAATGGCGGGCCATCCCCCCTTGCCCCCGCCCCGCTGACAGGCCGCTGCTGAGGCAGCCCCTGGCCAGAGCGTCCAAGGGGTACCAGGCCCGCCTTTACCCTTACTTACCACCGGCCCAGCGCCAAGGGGTTACGCCATGAGTATCCGCTGCAAACTGCTGCTTGCCGCTGGCCTGATCCTGGCGGTCAACCTGAGCTTGGGACTGCATGTGCTGCGCGCCTACAAGGGGGCCATGACCGAATCCGGCCGCATCCATCAACAGACGGCAGAGACGGTCACCCAGGCCATTTCGGTGCAGGTCCACTTCAAGAAGCAGGTGCAGGAGTGGAAGAACATCCTCTTGCGCGGTCATGAGCCAAACCTCTATGCCAAGTATCTGGCGCAGTTCGAACAAGAGCGGCAGCGGGTGGAGGAACTCAGCGGCAGACTGCTGGGCAGGCTAGAGCCTGGCTCGCCCTCCTGGCAACAGGCGCAGGCCTTTGAGCAGGCCCATCAACGGCTGACGCAGACCTATCGGCAGGCCTTGCTCCTGTTCGACCGTGAGGACCCCCTGGCGCAGATCCGGGTCGATCGTCAGGTGCGGGGGATGGATCGCCCGCTGACCGATCTGATCGATGAGCTGATACTGGCGGCCGAGTACTACAAGAGGGACCAGCTGGCACAGATGGCCGAGCGCCTGGAACAGCGGGAAAATGAATTGCTGGCGGTAGTACTCGGGCTGCTCCTGTTGAGCTTGCTTGGCCTGCTGGTTCTGGCCGAGCGCATCATCGCCCGACCGATCAGCCTGGCCATCCAGATGGCCCAATCCATCTCGGCCGGCAGTCGCCATACCCAGGCCAGCATCCAGGGCAGCGGCGAGATGGCCCGCCTGCACCAGGCCCTGCAGACCATGCAAGCCAATCTGCTGGCCGGGGAACAGGCGCTGAACCGGGAGAAGGCCCTGCTGGAGCAGCGGGTCAAGGAGCGCACCCGCGAACTGCGTTTCGTTAATGAAGAATTGGCCCGTGCGGCCAAGGCCAAGGATCTGTTCCTGGCCGGCATGAGCCATGAATTGCGCACCCCACTGACCACCCTGATCGGTCTCACCGAGATGCTGCGCGACCAGCTCTACGGGCCACTGAACCCGGCCCAGCAAGAGGCACTGAAGACCATGGACGAGAGCGCCCACCACCTGCTCAGCCTGATCAATGACATTCTCGATCTGGCCAAGGTGGAGTCGGGCAAGATCGAACTGCATACCGATCATGTGCCGCTGCAGCAGTTGATCGAATCCAGCCTGTCGCTGGTTCGCTCCAGCGCCGAGAGCAAGGGGCAGGCGCTGGAGGTAAAGCTGGACCCGCGCGTGGCCCTGATCCAGGGGGATATCCGCCGCCTGAAACAGATGCTGCTCAATCTGCTGGGCAATGCGCTCAAGTTTACCCCGGCCCAGGGCCGCATCGGCATCGAGGTATTGGCCGAAGCGGAGCGCAAGACGGTGCTGATCCGCGTCTGGGATACCGGCATCGGCATAGATCCAGAGCAATTTGACAAGCTGTTCGAGCCCTTTGTGCAGCTACAGGAGGTGCCTGGCGGCCACAATCCGGGCACCGGCCTGGGCCTGACCCTGGTCAACCGCATGGCGCTGCTGCATCGCGGCAGCATTTCCGTGCAAAGCACGCCGGGGCAAGGCAGTTGTTTCAACCTGCGACTGCCCTGGGACCCGGAACAGAACGACCCGGCGGCGCTCGGCCATGAGACCAAGCAGACCACCGGGTTGGCCCTGCCGACGTCGGGGGGCCAGGGCGCGGCCATTCTCCTGGCGGAAGACAACCCGGCCAATCGGGAGATGACCCGTGCCTATCTACAGCGTCAGGGCTTTGCCGTAACCACCGCCAGCAATGGCCTGGAGGCCCTGAGCCTGGCGCGGGATACGCCCCCGGACCTGATCCTGATGGACGTACAACTGGCCCTGATCGACGGTCTGGAGGTGACGCAAAAGCTACGCGCCATGCCCGGCTTTGCCCATCTGCCAATCATCGCCCTGACCGCCATGGCCATGCCGGGCGACCGCGAACGCTGCCTGGAGGCGGGCATGGACGACTACATCAGCAAACCGCTGGGGCTTAAGGAGCTGTTGCAACTGATCTTCAAGTGGTTGCGCTGATCTGCGCGCTCAGGCGCTCGGCGGCCGACCTCGACCGGGCTCAGCCAGCGCTTTGTAAGTTGACGATATTGGACCAGTAGTGCCACCAATCATCACCGATGGTGGCGTGGAAGCCAACCCGATTTTTACTTGGTCATCCCTTGTGAGAAAACGTAAAATCAGCCTGAAATTCTATGAGAGATAGAAAATGGCATTTGCATCGATAGAAATATGTGCTGGCGCTGGCGGACAGGCTCTGGGTCTAGAGCAGGCAGGCTTTGATCACGTCAGCCTTGTAGAGATTGAAGCCGCAGCTTGCCAAACCCTTAGAATCAACCGAAATCATTGGTACGTCACGGAAGGCGATCTACATTACTATTCAGCCGAGAATTGGAAAGGCGTTGAGCTATTTGCAGGCGGAGTACCTTGCCCGCCATTCTCAAAGGTGGGTAAGCAATTGGGTGGTGAGGACGATCGTGACCTGTTTCCAGAAGCAATCAGGCTGGCATCTGAATGCAAGCCGCAGGCCGTAATGCTCGAAAATGTTCGCGGCTTTCTCGATTCTGTTTTCGATACGCTGATCAGTCATATCAAGTTTGACGTCATCAATCAGCCATGGAGTGTTTAAGCCCATTAGCTGGGCGTAATGTTCAGTAATATCCATCTTCGATTATCACCTTGCCAAGCATTAAATCGATGATCGAATTTTACGGGATTTCTACAAGAATCTACGAAGAACCATTCATTAAGGAGAAATCCATTGGACGAGCAACACAGCATGGCGAGGCTGGTCCGTGAGCTTCGGGAACTTACCGGTCTGACTCAGGAAAAGTTCGCCGCCAAGCTCGGCGTGACCTTCCCCACGATCAACCGCTGGGAGAACGACCGCGCCAAGCCGTCGCCGCTGGCGCTGGAGAAGATCGAAAGCCTGCTGCGCAGCCTGGGGGACAAGGGCAAGGCCCTGCATAAAACGTATTTTGGGAAGGAAGCCTGAGCATGGCCCAGCTTGAACATATCGAAGCCATTGAAAAGCGGCTCTGGAGCGCGGCGGACACCCTGCGGGCCAACTCCAACTACGCCAGCAATGAATATTTCCTGCCGGTCATGGGCCTGGTCTTCCTGCGCCACGCCTACAGCCGCTTTCTCGGCGTCAAGGACGCCATCGAGGCGAACCTGCCCACCCGAGGCGGCAAGACCCGGCCGCTGACCAAGGAAGACTTTTCGCAGAAGAGTGCCATCTTCCTGCAGCCCCAGGCCCAGTTCGACACCCTGGTGGCCCTGCCCGACAGCGCCGACCGCGCCAAGGCGATCATCGATGCCATGGAGTCCATCGAGGCCGACTACGAGAACCTGCGCGGCGTGCTGCCCAAGAGCGAATATCAGGAGCTCGACAACGCCGTGCTCGGCCAGCTGCTGCGCACCCTCAACCCCGAGGAGCTCAAGCGCGTCTCCGGTGATGTCTTCGGCCGCATCTACGAGTATTTCCTGACCCAGTTCGCCGACCAGAAGGCCCACGACGGCGGCGAGTTTTTCACCCCGGTGTCGCTGGTCTCGCTCATCGCCAACGTCATCGAACCGGCGGGCGGCACGGTGCTCGACCCGGCCTGCGGCTCGGGCGGCATGTTCGTGCAGGGCGCCCGGGTGGTGGAACGACGGCACGAGAACCCCACCGAGAAGCTCACCTTCTACGGCCTGGAAAAGAACGCCACCACCATCCGCCTGGCCAAGATGAACCTGGCGGTGCACGGCCTGGAAGGCGACATTCAGAAATCGATCACCTACTACGAAGACCCGCACGAGCTGCGGCACTTGGCCGACTTCGTCATGGCCAATCCGCCTTTCAACGTGGACGAGATCGACGCCGACAAGGTGGGGAGCGACCCGCGCCTGCCCTTCGGCCTGCCCGGCGTCAACAAGAAGGGCAAGGTCAGTAACGGCAACTACGTCTGGATCAGCTATTTCTACAGCTACCTCAACGAACAGGGCCGGGCCGGGTTCGTCATGTCGTCCCAGGCCTCCAGCGCCGGGCGGGATGAAGCCAAGGTGCGGCAGAAGCTGGTGGAGACCGGCGACGTGGATGTCATGGTCGCCATCCGGTCGAATTTTTTCTACACGAGGACAGTTCCGTGTGAATTATGGTTTCTCAATCGCGCTAAGCCGCAAGCGCACCGCGACAAGGTGTTGATGATCGATGCCCGCAATGTCTATCGCAAAGTCACGCGCAAGATTTTCGATTTTTCCCCCGAGCAGGAACAGAACCTCCTGACCATCGTCTGGCTCTACCGGGGCGAGACCGGGCGCTATCTCGACCTGGTGGCGGGTTATTGCCAGCGGATGCTGGCCGAGGGCGCGGCCTGTTTTGACAACGTAGGGGCGGCCCCCTGTGGCAGCCCTGAAATAGACAAGGGCGAACACGGGGGTTCGCCCCTACCGGATTTTATCGGTGCGCTGACCACGCTGCGTGGCGCCGTTGAACCATTCATTAAAACCCTGGACGTAGGGGCGATTCATGAATCGCCCCTACAGGAACTGGATGACGCCATCCCGCTGTTCAAGGCGGATGTGGATTCTTTCCGGAAGACCATCAGCGAGCAGCAGGCGGCCTGGGGAACACAGAAGACCACCAACGGCGAACTCAAGAAAGCCGTGGATCGTCTCGCAACCCTGGCCGAGACCAGCCGCGATCTGGTCAAGCAGACCGACCTGCTCTACAAGCTCGCCTGCCGTCTGATCGAAACCTGCGAGAACGAATGCGCCGCCCGCGACAGCGACGCCTGGGCGGGCCGTGACATCACCCGCGCCCGCAAGGCCGCCGATGAGGCCCGCGCCCTGGCCGTGGAACAGCTCAAGCAGGTGCGCTACTTCTGGAAGCAGGCCCACTGGCTGACCGAACGCTTCCCCGAAGCCGAACTCTGTGATGTGGAAGGGCTGGTCAAGCTGGTGGACCGGGCCGCGATCGAAGCTAACGACTGGAGCCTCACCCCCGGCCGCTATGTGGGCGTCGCGCCGGAAGAAGAGGACGAGGATTTCGACTTCGAGGAGGCCCTGCGCGACATCCATGTCGAACTGGAGGACCTGAACACGGAGGCGGTGCACCTGGCCGCCATGATCAGGAAGAACTTCGAGGAACTGGGAATATGAGCATTGCCGATCTGCTCAAGGCCGACGAAGGCAAGACCTTGGAGTTCAAACAAAACCTCTCCTCGCCGCGCAATCTGCTCAAGACGCTGGTGGCCTTCGCCAATACCGCCGGTGGCCGAATCATCATCGGCGTGGCGGACAAAACGCGGGAACCGGTGGGGATCGACAACCCGCTGGACGAGGAGGAACGACTCTGCAACCTGATCGCCGACTCCATCAGCCCCCGCCTGGTGCCCAATGTCGAAATGACCACGGTCGATGGCAAAACCCTGCTGGTCATCGAAGCCTTCCTGAGCAGTTCCCGGCCCCATTACCTTCGCGCCGAGGGGCCGGAAACCGGGGTCTATGTCCGGCTCGGCTCCACCAGCCGCCAGGCCGACCGGGAGCTGATCGGCGAACTGCGCCGCTCGGTGGAAGGCGTTGCCTTTGATCAACTGCCCATGCCGGAGTTGTCCTTGGACGACCTGGATATCGATGCCGCGCAAAGGGTCTTTGGATCAGAACGAAAGCTCGATGAGCAGGCATTGCTCTCCCTGAAACTACTCACCCATCATCAAAACAAACGGGTGCCGACCAAGGGAGGCATTCTCCTCTTTGGCAGGCAGCGTACGCAGCATTTTTCCGATGCCTGGATCCAATGCGGCCGTTTCTTTGGCACCGAGAAGGTCGACATTTTTGACCATATCGAGATCGACGTTCCGCTGCCACAGGCCGTGGACGAGATCATGCTGTTTCTGAAAAAGCACGCCTACCGTGGCGCGGACCTTTCCCAAGTACGGCGTAAGGATGTCTGGAGCATTCCGCTGGGGATTCTTCGCGAGGTCGTCATCAATGCTCTTGTGCACAGTGATTATTCGCAGCGTGGCGCGCCCATCCGGGTTGTCTTTCTCGATGATCGCATTGAAGTGGAGAGCATGGGCATCCTCCTCCCCGGCCTGACCATCGAAGAGATGAAACAGGGCGCCTCGCGCATCCGCAACCCGGTCATCGCCCGCGTATTCAAGGAACTGGGTCTGATCGAGCAGTGGGGCACCGGGGTGCGCCGCATCTTTGCCGAGGCCCGCGAGCTGGGGCTACCGGAGCCCAAAATCGAAGAAGTCGCCATGCGGCTGCGCTTCACCGTCTATCTGGCTGAACCCTTGCCCCTGGCAGCAACGGCCAGTGAGCAAGTCGAGCACAAGTCAGGGGTAGAGTCAGGGGTAGAGTCAGGGGTAGAGTCAGGGGTAGAGTCGGATATGGCTCTTCAGATACTTGCCGCGCTGAACAGCGCCCTGCTTTCCAAATCCGAAATCGCCAAGGCCCTCGGGAAGGCCAAGCCGACCCGCTATCTCAATGATCTCATGGCCAGACTGTTGCACGAGGGCTATGTGGAATACACCATCCCCGACAAACCCAACAGCCGCCTGCAGAAGTACCGCCTGTCTGAAAAGGGGAAGCGCGTATTGGAGGGCGGAAAATGAGCTTGGGCAACATTCATGTGGAGCTGGAGGACCTGAACGCCGAGGCGGTGCAACTGGCGGCGACGATAAAGAAGAATTTTGAGGAGCTGGGGGTATGACCAAACATCAACTCACCGGCATGGAGGTTCTGGAACTGCAGGAGCTTACAGATCCTGAGCGCCCCATCACTTATGGCGTTGTTAAACCCGGCCCAGAAGACCCGGAAACAGGCGTAATCTTCATTCGCGGTGGTGACATCTCGAACGGCACTATCAATGAGGCGAACCTTCGCACAATTACTCAAGAAGTCTCGCGTCCCTACGCAAGAACGATCCTGCGCGGCGGCGAAGTTGTTATGTCTCTTGTGGGAAATCCTGGAGAAGTCGCTGTGGTCCCCGACCGACTTGCTGGTGCAAACCTGGCGAGACAGGCTGGACTAATCGCACTGCGGCCCGAAATAAACGCGCCTTACATCAAATACTATCTGATGGCTCCACAAGGCCGAGGAGAATTATTCCAGCGTACCCAAGGGGCTGTTCAACAAGTAATAAACCTTTCCGACTTAAAACGGGTCAAGGTTCGCTTGCCAGCGGGACAAATTCAACAGCGAATTGCTAATATCCTCTCCGCCTACGACGACCTGATCGAGAACAACCGGCGGCGGATTCAGTTGCTGGAACAGGCGGCGCGGCTGCTCTACAAGGAATGGTTCGTCCACCTCCGCTTCCCCGGCCACGAACACACCCAAATCATCGACGGTGTGCCGGAGGGGTGGGAGAAGAAGGTTCTCGGTGACCTATGTTTTGAAGTGCGTGAGACAGTTTCACCCAGTGCCTTTGAAGCAAACACCCCATACATTGGCCTTGAACACATGCCTCGCCGCTCGATCACTCTTTGCGAGTGGGGACAAGCGGAACAGGTCACAAGCAGCAAGCATCGTTTCCGCGAGGGAGAAATTCTCTTCGGGAAGATACGGCCGTATTTTCACAAGGTTGGCATTGCATTCACGGATGGAGTGGCATCCTCAGACGCCATCATAATTCGACCAGTTCATTCGCACCTTTTGCCGCTTGTCCTGATGACGACATCCAGCGATGGGTTTGTGGCTGTAACAGCCCAGCAAATGAAGGAGGGCTCCAAGATGCCGCGCGCCGACTGGAAGCAGATGCAACAGTATCCTGTTCCTCTTCCTCCGGACGGATTGCTGCGTGCTTTCAACGACTTCATTGATCCCATACTAAACCAGCTGAAAACACTAGCATTTGCCAATCAACGACTCACCAAAGCCCGCGACCTCCTCCTGCCCAAACTGATGAACGGTGAGGTGGCGGTATGAAATCCCTATCTGCCGCAATGTACGGGCATGGCAATCGGGCAGGCACGGGGGCCTGCCCCTACGTGGGGGACGATCTGGCCATGTACGGGCGGCCCCCTGTGGCCGCCCAGATCGCAGGTGGAAACGGAAAATACGATCCCGCCATTCACCACCGCCGTTCCATCCGGTTGCAGGGATACGATTATTCCCAGGCCGGGGCGTATTTTGTCACCCTTTGCACCCAGGACCGGGAATGCCTGTTCGGGGATATCGTCAATGGGGAAATGCGAATGAACGATGCGGGGAAAATGATTCAGGCGGTTTGGGATGAAATCCCGGCCAATTATCCGGGCGTCGATATCGATTCATTCATTGTCATGCCCAATCATATCCACGGCATTGTCGTAATCGTAGGGGCGGCCCCCCGTGGCCGCCCTGATTCGGCATATTCGCAGGATGGACAGGCACGGGGGCCAATCGGGCAACCACAGGGGGTTGCCCCTACGAGGTTGTCATTGCCGGATATGGTGCATCGATTCAAAACCATGACCACAAAACGATATGCCGATGGCGTGAAACGAAACGGTTGGTCAACGTTTCCCGGTAAATTATGGCAGCGCAATTATTGGGAACACATCGTTCGCAATGAACCGGAATTGAACCGCATTCGGGAATACATCCACAACAATCCAGCGCAATGGGAATTGGACAAATTGCATCCCAATAACCCTGTAGGGGCGGGTTTGAAACCCGCCCCTACACCCGCCCGCAATCCCGCCCCTACGGAAATTAGGGAACCGACAACCGAATATGGCATGGAGGCATGGATGGTATGAAACGATCCGACCTCCTCTCCCAAATCGCCCTCGGTGAAGACTCCACCCGCCAGTTCAAGGCGGATGTGAAGAATGCCGACTCCCTGGCCTCGGAGATGGCGGCCTTTGCCAATACGAACGGAGGCACGATCTTTATCGGCGTGGCCGATGATAGTTCGACGCCGGGTATGTCGCAGCAGGACGTGGCCCGCATCAATCAGCTCATCAGTAATGCGGCCAGCCAACTGGTGCGCAGCCCGCTGGCGGTACAGACCGAGAACCTGGCGCTGGAGAACGGCCGCATTGTCATTGTGCTGACCGTGCCCAAGGGGATCGACAAGCCCTATTTCGACAAGAACGGGGTGATCTGGCTCAAGGCCGGGGCCGACAAGCGGCGGGTGAATTCCAAGGAGGAGCTGCGCCGCCTGTTCCAGTTCAGCAACCAGTTCCACGCCGACGAGCTGCCCACCAAGGCGGGGATCGACAAGCTGGACAAGCTGCGCTTCCGCGACTTTCTGCGCGATGTTTACAAACAGGAATACCCCGATTCCCCCGCCGACCTGACCCGGCTGCTGCAAAACATGAACCTGGCCAACGACGACGGCAGGCTGAACCTGGCCGGGGTGCTGCTTTTTGCCGAGCAGCCCGAGTGGATCGTGCCGCAGTTCGTGGTCAAGGCAATCCGCTACCCCGGCAACAAGATCCACGCCACCGATTACCTCGACACCGAGGATTTTTCCGGACCGCTGCCCAAGCTCTTCGAGGGTGCGCTGGCCTTTGTCATGCGCAATCTGCACAAGGTGCAGGCCGGGCGCGGGGTGAACGCTCCAGGCCTGCCCGAGATCCCCGAGGCGGTTTTCGAGGAGCTTTTGGTAAACGCCCTGGTTCACCGTGACTATCTGGTCAGCGCCCCGATCCGCCTGTTTGTCTTCGACAACCGCATCGAGATCATCAGCCCTGGCCATCTTCCCAACAACCTGACGGTGGAGAAGATCCGGGCCGGAAACTCCAATATCCGCAATCCGATTCTGGTTTCCTATGTCGCCAAGGGGCTGCTGCCCTACCACGGCCTGGGTTCGGGCATCAAGCGGGCGCTGGAAAAGTGGCCGACCATCGACTTTAGCGATGACCACGACGGCTGTTTGTTCACCGCCACGGTTCATCGGAAACCAGTCGAAGAGCTGGAATTGGCGGATAAAGGTGCATTAAAGGTGCAGATAAAGGGGCAGCTCGCACCTATAAAAGCATCTTTATCCGCGATTCAGGTGCAATTGCTTGATTTTATTCGTTCAAATCCGACTATTTCCTATGACGAACTGGCGGAGATGACCCAAAAGGACCGCACTACCGTCATGCGTAATATAGGAAAACTGAAGGATGTAGGCATCCTGCGGCGTGTGGGCTCCAAAAAAACCGGCCACTGGGAGGTGGTTGAATGACTCCCGCCCCCTACACCGAAGACACTCTCGTTCAGCAGACCACCGCCGAGTACCTGGAGCAGGAACTGGGCTGGCAGTCGGTGTACGCCTACAACAATGAGGATTTCGGACCGGATAGCCTGCTGGGCCGGGAATCGGACCGTGAGGTGGTGTTGACCCGCACCCTGCGGGCCAAGATTGAGGAGATCAACCCCGGCCTGCCCGCCACGGCCTATGACGATGCCGTGCGCCAGATTGTCACGGTTTCCGCCTCGCAGACCATGGCCGCCACCAACCGCGAGAAGTATGAACTGATCAAGGACGGGGTGCAGGTCACCTTTCGCAATGCCAAGGGCGAACGGGTGCGCCAGCGGCTGCGGGTGTTCGACTTCGAAGTTCCTGAGAACAATCATTTCCTCTGCGTGCGGGAGCTGTGGGTGCGCGGCGATCTGTACCGCCGACGGGCCGACATCGTCGGCTTCGTCAACGGCCTGCCGCTGCTGTTCATGGAGCTGAAGAACGTCAGCAAGGATATCCGCGCCGCCTACGAGCAGAACTTTCTGGACTACAAGGACACCGTCCCGCATCTGTTTCATCACAACGCCATGGTGGTGCTGGCCAACGGGGTGGATGCCAAACTCGGCTCGCTCACCAGCCGGTTTGAGCATTTTCACGAGTGGAAACGGCTTGATGAGGCTCAGCCGGGCGTGGTGGCCATGGAGACGCTGCTCAAAGGAGTATGTGCCAAAGCCAATTTCCTCGACCTGGTGGAAAACTTCATCGTTTTCGACGACTCGGCCGGGGAGTCGCGGAAGATTCTGGCCCGCAACCACCAGTTCCTGGGCGTCAACCGGGCCATCGAGGCCGTAGCGAAACGCTACCGGCCTGCGACCCTCACCCAGCCTCTCCCAGAGGGAGAGGAGCAATATAGTCGCCCCTCTACCTCTGGGAGAGGGGCCGGGGGTGAGGGAAAGACACCAGTCGACCCGCGTCAACTTGGTGTCTTTTGGCATACCCAGGGTTCGGGCAAGAGCTATTCCATGGTGCTCTTCACCCGCAAGGTGCATCGCAAGCTGGGCGGCAACTTCACCTTTCTGATCCTCACCGACCGTGACGACCTGGACACGCAGATCTACAAGACCTTTGCCGGATGCGGCGTGGTGGACAACGACCGCGACCCGTGCCGGGCGGCGAGCGGCGAGCATCTCGCCCAGCTACTGGCCCAGCACAAATCGCATGTCTTTTCGCTGATCCAGAAATTCAAGTCGCTGGACGCGACACCCTCACCCGGCCTTCGGCCACCCTCTCCCACTGGGAGAGGGGCTGGGGATGAGGGTCAACAATCGCAAACACCCATCCTTTCAATTCGTGACGACATTATTGCGATTGTTGATGAGGCCCACCGCACCCAGTACGGCACCCTGGCGCTCAACATGCGCAATGCCCTGCCCAACGCCAGCTATATCGGTTTCACCGGCACGCCGCTCTTTAAGGACGACGAGATCACCCGGCGGGTGTTCGGCGATTACGTCTCCACCTACGATTTCCAGCGGGCCGTGGAGGACAAGGCCACGGTGCCGCTCTATTACGATGCGCGTGGCGATAAGCTCGGCGTGGCGGTCGGCGATCTGAACGAGCGGATCGCCGAGAAGCTGGAGGAGTTGGAAAGCTCCCCTCTCCCTGTGGGAGAGGGGCCGGGGGTGAGGGGGCGTCAGCTAGATGTGGAACAGCGCCTGGAGCAGGAGCTCAAGCGCGATTATCACATCATCACGGCCGGGAAACGCCTTGACCAGGTGGCCCGCGATTTTGTGCAGCACTACTCCACGGCGTGGGAAACCGGCAAGGCGATGCTGGTCTGCATCGATAAGATCACTTGCGTGCGCATGCACAAGCTGGTCGAGTTCTACTGGAACGAGAGAATCGGCGAGTTGGAGGCTCAATTGCCCAGGGTCGAGGATGAACAAGAGGAGATATATCGCCGCCGTCAGATCGAGTGGATGCGCCAGACGCAGATGGCGGTGGTGGTCAGCGAGGAACAGGGCGAGGTCGAGAAGTTCCGCAAATGGGAGCTGGACATCACCCCGCACCGCCGCCTGATCAAGGAGGGCATCGACCTGCCCGAGGCGATGGGTCAACAGCCGCAGTTCCAGAACATGCAGCGGCTGTCGCTGGACGATGCGTTCAAGGCCGAGGAACACCCGTTTCGCGTCGCCATCGTCTGTGCCATGTGGCTGACCGGTTTTGATGTCCCCAGCCTCTCCACCCTGTACCTGGACAAGCCGCTCAAGGCGCACACGCTGATGCAGGCCATTGCCCGGGCGAACCGGGTCAACGAGGGCAAGAACAACGGGATGATCGTCGATTACTGCGGTATCCTGAAGAACCTGCGCAAGGCGCTGGCGACCTTTGCCGGAACCGGCGATGACGGACGCGGCGGCGATGGGGGCGAGCGTGAGCCGGCCAAGCCCGATGAGGAATTACTGGCCGATCTCGCGGAAGCGATTGCCTTTGTCCGGGCCTTCTTGGAGGAGCGAAGCGCATCCTTGGATGGAATTATCCGGCAGACCGGATTTGCCCGAAATACGGCGATACGTGATGCGATATTGGCCGCCAAGGAGGCGGCGAACGAAAACGACGAGACGAGGAAACGCTTTGAGGTAATGTGCCGGGCGGTGTTCTCGAAGTTCAAGGCCTGCATCACCATCGAAGGCGTCAATGCTTGCCGGGGCGACTTCGACGCCATCAACATCGTCTATAAAAGCCTGCAACAGGACCGTGAGCAGGCGGACATCACCGATATCATCCGCCAGCTGCATCGGGTGGTCGATGAGGCGATCGAGGTGCGTGATGAGCCCGCCGAGCGGTCGGATGGGATTTACGACATCAGCAAGATCGATTTCGACCGGTTGCGCCGGGAGTTCGAGCGCAGCCCGGCCAAACGCACCACCGTGCAGAATCTGAAAAACGCCATCGAACAACGCCTGCAACGGCTGCTCCAGCAGAACCCCCTGCGGACCGATTTCCAACGGCATTACGAGGAGATCGTGGCCGAGTACAACCGCGAGAAGGATCGGGTGACCATCGAGAAGACCTTTGAAATGTTGTTCCGGTTGGATCATGACCTTGATGATGAGGAAAAAAGAGCCGTGCGTGAAGGGCTCGATGAAGAGAGTCTCGCCGTATTCGACTTGCTGAGGAAGCCGGACTTGACGTCCGGTGACATCAAACGCATCAAGGCCGTGGCCGTTGACCTGCTCGAAACACTCAAGGCGGAAAAACTGCGGATCAATCACTGGCGCGACAAGGAGGCCACTCGGGACGCGGTCCGTCTGACGATTCAGGATTATCTCTGGAGCGAGCAAACCGGGTTGCCGGAGGCCTATTCAGAGGAGGATGTGCGAGACAAGACAGAGGCGGTATTCGTGCATGTGTTCCGAGCGTACCCAAGGGTACCGTCAGCCTACTATGCCAGCATGGCAGCGTAGAGAGCAGCGAAGGATAAGATGAAATATCAGCCACCCTACGCCATCACGTTGGCGATGGCGATTTTGGCCATGCTCGGTCCTTAATTGTGGCTGGCTTGGCTGGCTGCTTGACCTGGCTTGTCCGGCTCACCAAGGCCTGGGTTCGTACAGCGGGCCGCCGCGAGCGCTGGGCTGGATCCGGCGCATTTCTTCGAACAGGAAGCGGTTGCGCATGAGATAGGCGGGGTCGCCTTCTATGCCGTCCAGCCATTGCTCCATCAGGACGCTGTGGGCGCTGCCCTCGGCGTTGAGGTCTTCGCCGACGGCCTGGCCCTGGTCACCGGCGCGCTGGTCCGGCATCTGGCCGCGTTGGTCGAATTCCTGCACCGCCTCGATCTGCTGGCCCAGTTCCTCGGGCTTGCCCTCTTCGCCCTGGCTGGACGGGCCGGGCTTGGCCGGGCGTGGCTGTGCTGCCGCCGTTTGGCTGGCCTGTTGCTGGTCTGACTTTGGGCTTTGCTGGCCCTGGTCGCCCTGTTCCTTGGGCTGCTCGCCCGTCTCGCCCTCGCTCTCGCTGGGTTTGCCTTGGTCCTTGGCCTCCTCTTCACCCTCGGGGCCCTTGCTGTCGCGCTCCTTATCGGCCTTTTGCTCGCCGTCCTGCCGTTGTTCGGTCTCCTGCTCGCCGCTGGCGTCGTCCTTTTGTTCCTTGTCGCCCTTGGCGTCTTTTTGCTCTTGCTCGCGCTCTTGGGGCTGCTCGGATTTATCCTCGCTGGGCTTGTCGCTGGCCTCGCTGCCTTGCTGCTCCTGCCGTTGATCGGCGCCCTCGGCGTCGGACTCGCCCTGTTGCTGGCCGGATTGCTCCTGCTCTTGTTCGGCATCGCCCGGCTTGGGATCAGATTCACCACCGCCCTGGCCGTCCTGCTGTTGTTCGCTGGATTCGCCCTCGGATTCCTGCTCCTGTTCGCCCTTGCCGCTTTGCTGCTGTTCGCTCTCCTGCTGGCCGGACTGCTGCTGCTCGGATTCTTGTTCGCCGGATTCCTTTTTTTCCTCAGACTTCTCCTCGCCCTTTTGCTGTTCGTCTTTTTTCTGTTCTTCTTGTTTCTGCTCGTCTTTCTTTTGCTCTTCCTTCTTCTGCTCTTCTTTTTTCTGTTCTTTCTTTTGCTTCTGCTGTTTTTCCGGCTGTTCTGGCTCTTCTTCCTCGGCCTGTTCGATGTCGGCCTGGGCCAGCAGGGTGCGGGCCAGACGCATGTTGAAGCGGGCGTCCTGGTGCTCGGGATTGCGCTGCAACACCGCCTCGTAGGCACTGATGGCCTGCTGGTAGTCACCCAGCTGCATCAGGCTGTTGCCCAGGTTGTAGCGGGCGGCCTGCTGCACCTCAGGCCGCTGTGCCTGGCCGAAGGCCTCGGCGGCCTGGGCATAGTTACCGGCCCGGTACTGGGCCACGCCCTGGCGATAGGGGTCGGCGAACACCTCGGCGGCCTGGCCGTACTGGCCCTGCTCGAACAGCTTGGCGGCCTCCTGCTCACGGTTGTCAAAGAGGCCGGCGTTGGCCCTGAGGCCAACCAGACAGAGCAGGGCAAGCAGGGAAGCGGCATTCCATTTCATCGACGCGCCTCCTGCTGGCGGTGGTGGCGGCGGAAGCGGGGTAACAAGAGCAGCATGAGCAGGAATAGTGGCAGATAGAAGCGTTCATTCCAGACCCGGGTCTTCTGCTGGGCCACCACCTCGGCGCGGGCGTCCTGGCCGATCCGTTGCAGGATATCGGCGGTATCGCTGGCGCGGTAGTCGGCGCGGCGGTAGATGCCGCCGCCCTGCTCGGCCAATTGTTGCAGGGCCGCCTCATCCAGGCGGGAGATGACCGCCTCGCCCTGGCCATCGCGCAAGGGCACGCCATCGGGACCGGGCACGGGGCCACCTTCGGGGCTGCCTATGCCCAACACATGCAGACGGATGTTATTGAGCCTGAGTTCTTTCAGGGCCTGCTCGCCGGGGCTGAGGCCGAAGTCGCCATCGCTGATCAGCAGCAGGTGGCGGCTGCTGTCGTCCGGCTGTCCGGCCAGCATCTGTTGGGCGCGGAGCAGGGCCTCGGGCAGGCGGCTGCCCTGTAGCTGCACCAGGTCGGTGGACAGGGCCGGCAGCTGCTGGCGCAGGGCATGGGCGTCCTCGGTCAGGGGCGCGACCACATGGGGCAGGGTGGCGAAGGCGATCAGTCCGATGCGGGCCTGGCGGTTCTGCCCGATCAGATCCTCAATCTCCTGGCGGGCGCGAGCCAGACGGCTGGGGCTGACATCGGCCACATCCATGGAGCGGGACAGGTCGAGCAGTACCACTAGATCGGAGCCGGGGCGGAACAGCTGGATATCGCGATAATCCCAACGCGGCCCGGCCAGGGCCAGCACCAGCAGGGTCCAGAGCAGGGTCCAGAGGACAAAGCGGCGGTACCTGCCGCGCCCCTGTTCCGATTGCAGGCCGAGCAGCTGAGGCAGCAGGTGGACATCGGCATAGGCGCGGTAGCGGGCGGTGTCGTGGCGCGGCACGGTCAGGCGCAGCCAGAGCCAGACCCCCAGAGGCATGACCAGCGCCAACAGCCACAACGGCTGGGAAAAATGCAGGCTGATATCGCTAGGCATGGCTTAATCTCGGGACTCGGGGCGCGGTACGGAAGCGACCACCGCAACCCTCAGCGACCGACTTTCTGGCACTCGCTTCCCCCAACCACCTCCCATGGGCGGGGGGAGCAAGCGAGCGCTGCGCGACTTTCACAGTATGGACACATCGGCGCTTATTCGCGTTAATTTGCGCACTGACCATCACCGCTTCGCCCTCACCCGGGGTCGGCCATCGGGGAACAGGCCCAGCAGCAGCAACAGCAACAGGGCGGCTGCCAGTGGCCAGTGATACAGGGGATGGGGGATGAGCACGGTGCGTGACTCCGCCTCGGTCTTCTCCAGCTCGCTGATGCGCCGGGCGATTTCGCTCAGGGCGTTGCTGTCGGTGGCGCGGAAGTAGGCCCCGGCGGTGGTGGCGGCGATCTGTTGCATAAGCTTTTCGTCAAAGCCCAGGTCATCGCGGGTGATCAGGCGGCCGTTCTCGAAGATCTGCACCGATTTCTGGTCACTGCCCACACCGATGGCATAGATACGGATACCGCTGGCGGCGGCCAGACGCGCCGCCTCCAGCGGCGGCAGGCTGCCGTCGGTGCTGTTGCCGTCGGCGATCAGCAGCATCACCCGCGAGCCCTCGGGCCGTTCGCGCAGCTTCTTCACTCCCAGGCCGATGGCGTCGCCCATGGCGGTGCCCTGGCCGGCGATATTGGGGTTGATGGCGGACAGCTGCTGACGCACGGCGAGCAGGTCGTAGGTCAGGGGCGAGAGGGTGTAGGCCTGGCTACCAAAGATAATCAGCCCCAGGCGGTCCCCCGGCCGGTTGGCGATGAAGCGGTCCATCACCCCCTTGAGCACCGCCATGCGCGTGACCTGACGGCCATCCACGCTGAAGTCCAGCGCCTCCATGGAGTGGGAGGCATCCACCGCCAGCATCAGGTCGTAGCCCTCGGTGCGGCTCTCGGTGTAGGGCTCCAGCCACTGCGGCTGCATCAGGGCCAGGCAGAGGCAGGTCCATAGCCCCCAGAGCAACAGCTGATGCAGGCGGCTGGCCACCGAGGTGCTAGGGGTGCGGCCGCCGAAGCTGGCGCGCAGATGGGTCAATGAGGGGTTGAGCAGGGTCTGCTGACGGCCCGGCTGCTGCTCTTCCACGTCCGCCACCACCCGTGGCCAGAGATAGCGCACCAGCAGGGGCAGCAGCAGGAGCCAGGCCAGCCAGGGCCAGTGAAAGTGCAGGTTCATGGCCGCTGACCCCCTTCATGCCCCGATTGCAGGGGGCAGTGCTCGGCGGCGCTGATCCAGGCCTGGGCAGCGCGGATCAGACGGCCCAGGTCGGCCTGCCCGCCTGGCCCGCCCGACCCATTGGTCTCGATCAGGCGCGGCGGGGCGAAGGGCAGCTCGATCAGCGCCCGGCCCTGCCCCGGCCAGTCAAAGCCCTTGGGGTCGTGCTGTTTGAGCCATTCCAGCCAGGCCTGGCCCTGCAGGCCGGCGCAGCTATCTCGGCCGCAGCGGGCCATGGCGATGCGGCGCAGCAGCTCGGACAGATCGGCCGCCAGCTGGCGCTGGTCTTCGGCCGAACCCTGGCCCCTCTGCCTCTGATGCAATTGGCGCAGCTGGCGCAGTTGGCGGGCAGCATCGGCCCGCCAGGGGGCGCGAGCCTGGCCACCCGTCAGGCGCGGCCAGAGGCGCAGCGCCAGCATCAGCCCCAGCGCCAGCAAGATCAGCAGCAGCCACCAGCCCGGCCCCAGCGGCCAATGGCCGATGGCATCCAGGCCCTGGATATCGCGCAGCTGACGCAGGTAGATGTCGGGGTTCATGCTGTAAACCTAACGGACATGGGACAAGACGGCCAACCCAGAAGATGAAAGTCGTCTTGCCCCTGATCCTTCCCGACCGCCAGGGATGGCGGAAGTGTCGGCGTTGTTGGGAGCACTCGCCGCCCACCCCCCAACCCCCTCCCGGGGGGAGGGGGAGCAATCGAGTGCTTCGCGAGTTTCACAGTAACCCGGCGAGGCCAAAGGATTGCAAAGGACGCAAAGGGAGCACAGAGGACGCAAAGAAGCGCAGAGATCGCAGAGTTAAAAATGAAAGAGTCTGCCAAAAATTGCAACCTTTGCGGGCTCTGCGCTTCTCCGCGTCCTCTGCGTCCTAATCTTTCGGCGTGGCTCTGGTTTGAATCTCGTTGTGCCATCTGCGCCTCATGCGCCATTTCTGCATTCATTGCCGCATCCTCACCCGGGCGCGGCGGCGCAGACCCTGCATCAGGCTCAGGTGTACGTCCTCTTCGGTGCTGATCGGGATCAGGGTCATGTTGAGCCGGTTGCACAGCTGCCGCAGGGCCTCGCGCCGCTGTTGCCAGCCGCTGGCGTAGGCGGCGCGACCGACGGCATCATCGGTATCGATCTCGATCAGCTCGCCCTGGGCATCGCGGAACAGCACATGACCCATGGCCGGCAGCTCGCGGTCGGCGGGGTCATCCACCGGGATCACCACCACCGCGTGTTTCTGACAGAGCTGGCCGAGGGCCTTGTCCAGGCCAGCGATGGCGCGGTTGAAGTCGGCGATAACGAAGATCAGGGCGCCGGTGCCGGTGCCGCGCTCGGCCCGCTGCAGGGTCAGCTGCAGGCAGTCAACCCCCTGCTGGGCGCGGCGGCTGGGGTTGGCCAGCTCGCTGAGCAGGCGCCACAGGGCGCGGCGGTCCTTGGTCGGCGGAAAGTGCTGCAAGCCCGCCTCGGCATCGCCAAACAGCAGGCCGCCGACACGGTCGTGGCGGCTGTTGGCGGCCCAGCCGAGCAGGGCGGCGGCACGGGCGGCCTGGACCGATTTGAAGCAGTTGCGGGTGCCGAAGAACATGTGCGGTCCGTGATCGACGCAGAGCACCACGCTGCGCTCGCGCTCCTCCCGATAGACCTTCAGATGGGGCTTGTTGGTGCGGGCAGTCACCTTCCAGTCCATGTTGCGGATGTCGTCGCCCTCACGGTACTCGCGCACCTCCTCGAAGTTCAGCCCCTGGCCGCGAAACACCGAGGCATAGACCCCGGCAAAGGCGCTGTTGACCAGGTGATGGGAGGCAATGCCCAGGCTGTGGGCCTGGTGGCGCAGCTCCAGCAAGTCGTCCAGACGCGGATGGCTGGCCCCCGTCGCACCCCTCGTCACCCCATCTGTCACGGCCCCTGTCAAGGAATCGCCACCAGTTCCAGCAGCTGCTGGATGAAGTCATCGCTGTTGATGCCCTCGGCCTCGGCCTCGAAGCTGAGCAGTACGCGGTGACGCAGCACCTCGGGGGCCACCGCCTGGATGTGCTCGGGGGAGACGTAACTGGCCCCCTGCAGCCAGGCCTGGGAGCGGGCGCAGCGGGCCAGAGCCAGGGAGGCCCGTGGCGAGGCGCCAAAGCGGCACCAGCGGCCCAGCTCGGCGCGATAGACGCCGGGGTTGCGGGTGGCCTGCACCAGATCGACGATATAGCGCAGCAGCTTGGGGTCCAGGTAAAGCTCGGCCACCGCAGCGCGCATGGCCATCAGGTCTTTCTGGCTCAGGACCCGGGCCGGCGGCGGCAGCACCTGTTTCTGCTTGGTGTTGTCCAGCTCCAGGATGCGCAGCTCCTCGTCGCGGGTCGGGTACTCCACCCGCACCTGCATCAAAAAGCGGTCCAGCTGGGCCTCGGGCAGGTGGTAGGTGCCCTCCTGCTCAATCGGGTTCTGCGTGGCCAGCACCATGAACAGCTCGGGCAGATTGTAGCTGGTCTGACCGACGGTGATCTGGTGCTCGGCCATGGCCTCCAGCAGGGCCGCCTGCACCTTGGCCGGGGCGCGGTTGACCTCATCCGCCAACAGTATGCTATGGAACAACGGGCCGGGGCTGAACTCGAACTGGCCCTTGTCGTGGCGATAGATATCCGTACCCACCAGGTCCGAGGGCAGCAGATCAGGGGTGAACTGAATACGGTGGAAATCCCCCTCGATGGCCTCCGACAGGGCATTCACCGCTGTGGTCTTGGCCAGGCCGGGCAGGCCCTCCACCAGCAGGTGGCCGTCGCTGAGCAGACAGACCAACATGCTGTCCACCAGCTTCTGCTGGCCGATAACGCGGGAGGCGATGTGTTCCCTGACGGGGTCGAGGTCTTTGCTGTTCACGGGCGTTTCTCTGTGGTTTTGCGGTATTGACCGCCGCTTTGCTGTTGAAATCGGGTTGTTGAATCAGGCCTGGGCGCTCCCTCAGGGCCGCCCGCTCAGAGGGGGCGCAAGGGGCTGGCTTGCTGGGCCTGAATCGGCGATGCCCGAGTTTGTGGGCTTTTCCCTTTCAGTGCAAGGGGGGATTTATCCCCGCTTCGGCCTGTACTGTCTGGCGGATGTGGTGTCAACTCAAGCCATTCGCTTCAATGCCGACAGTCTCTGACATTCCTCCTTGAAGCCGAGGATGATAGTTGTTAGAACGTAGCCTGAACAACCAAGGTAGGTACGCCATGTACGAAGCTGCAATAAACCATATCACCAGCCGGGCCTCTGTCTCCACCCCCCAGGTGCTGGAAGACCTGGCCGAGATCTTCCCGTGGAGCGACAACTTTGCGGTTGGTATTGAGGTCATCGACAACCAGCATAAGCGCCTGGTGCAGTTGATCAATCTGCTCGCCAGCCACCTGGCCTACCAGTCCGATATCGACACCCTGAACCACATCTTCGACGAACTGGCCAACTACGCCAGCTACCACTTCGAGAGCGAGGAGCGCATCTGGCAGGAACACCTGGCGGCCACCGAACTGAACCGTAACCACATCCATGAACACTGCGAATTCAGCAATCATATCAGGGGATTGCACCAGGAAATAGCAAACCAAAGCATAGATAGCATAGTCGAGAAGACCCTGTCCTATCTGACCCAATGGCTGGCCTTTCACATCCTGGAGAGCGACATGCGCATGGCCAAGCTGTGCCAGCGGCTGATTAACGGGGAGCCGCTGGACCAGGCCCGGTTGCAGGCCGAGGAGGAGATGAAGGGCGCGGTGGGCGTGCTGGTGAAGACCATACTGACCATGTACGACAGCCTCACCACGCGCACCCTGCAGTTGATGCGCGAGATGATCGCCCGGCAGAAGAGCGAGGCCCGCCTGCGCCTGGCGGCCGATGTTATCAACCACACCCTGGAGGCGATCTGCATCACCGATGCGCAAGGGCGCATCATGGAGATCAACCCGGCGTTTAGCTACGCCACCGGCTTTGCCGAGGATGAGGTCTGCGGCCGAGCGTTGCAGGATCTGGAGTCCGACCCCGGCATCCAGGAGAGTGATGCCCAGGCGCGCTGGAACACGGTCCGGCAGCGCGGCCACTGGAGCGGCAGCATCTGGTACCGGAATAAGGACGGCAGCAATCGCGAGCAATGGGTCACGCTCTCGGCCATCCGCAATGAAGAGGACCAGATCAGCCATTTTGCCGCCATCTTCTCCAATGTTGGCGATCTGATCAGCGACCAGCAGGAACTCAAGCGCATCGCCCACCACGACAGCCTCACCGGCCTGCCCAACCGGATCCTGCTGGATGACCGCCTGGAACTGGCCCTGGCCCATGCCGAACGCAATCCCCACATGCTGGCGATCTGCTACATCGACCTGGACGGCTTCAAACCGGTCAACGACCGCTACGGCCATGATGTAGGCGATCAACTGCTGCAACAACTGGCCCTGCGCCTGAAGCAGGTAGTGCGCGGCGAGGACACGGTGGCGCGTGTCGGCGGCGATGAATTCGTCCTGCTGCTGACCCGGCTACAGTCCAGCGCCGAGCTGCCGCCCCTGTTGCAGCGCCTGCTGCAACAGATCACCGCGCCCATGGAGCTGGCTGGGCAATCCATCAGCATCAGCGCCAGCATCGGCGTGGTCCTCTACCCCCAGCACGGGCAAGACAAGCTGAGCCTGCTGAAGAGGGCGGACGAGGCCATGTATCAGGTCAAGGCCAAGGGCAAGTCGGATTTCTGTATACTCGACTGATTTCAGTCTGTTGCCCCAACCCACCCGGTCGAGCTGCTTGATATGCCTCAAGCGGCCAACCGGACCGGCGGCATAGACTCCGGCCATGATCCCATCCACCCCCCTATCCCCGGCCATCGACCCTGCCTCGATGACGGCCAGCGAGGTCCGCGCTGTGCCCGGCAATACCGGCATCTGGGTGGGCATCTTCTGCGTGCTGGTGGAATACCTGCTGCTGTTGGCGGTGTATTTCATCGCCAAGGCGCACAACCCAGAGGCCTTTGAGCTGGGTCCGGACAAGCTGGCCGACAGCGCCGGGCTGGCCATCACCCTGCTACTGCTAAGCAGCGGCTATGCCATGCTCAAGGCGGTACAGGCGATCCGCCGCGATGCCGTCCGTGCCGCCCTGCGCTGGGTGGTAACGGCCTTTGTGCTGGGCCTGGGCTACCCCCTGATCAAGCTGATCGAATTTCGCTGGAACCTGGCGCAGGGCGTAAACGTCGAGGGCGGGGTGTTCTACACCGTCTATTACTACCTTACCCTGAACCACCTGGTACATGTCTTCTGGGGCCTGCTGGGGCTGATCTGGGTGGCGCTGCGCCTGCTCGGCGGGGCCTACTCGGCGGCCGATCATCGCGGCCTGGAGGCCGCCGCCCTGTACTGGCACACCACCGACCTGATCTGGCTGGCGCTGTTCTCCCTGTTCTACGTGTTACGCTGATGCCAGGTCACGCCGAACGGGTCTGGCTAAGCCTGCTGGGGTTGACCCTGATAGGCTTCTTTTTGGCCGAGACCGGCCAGGCCAGCTGGGGCCTGAGCCTGGCCGTGGCTGTGCTGGTGGGCCTGAAGAGCCACCTGCTGATCGCCAATTACATGGAAATAGGGCAAAACCACTGGCGCCTGGCGCTACCCCTGTATCTGTTCATCGGTCTGATTGCCCTAGTGATACTGCTCAGCCACGCCTGGGGCGACTGGCTGGCGGGCCTGACCCGGCTGGATGGCTGAAGCCACCAACAACCGGGGGCTCAGGCCCCAGTGAGAGTGGGCGAGTAGTTACGAAAAATAAATACCGGGCTTCAGACCTGAGAACGCGCCCAACGGACTATGTCCGCCGCGCCCATGGCACCGGGCTGTCTGGCCAACTCTCTGCCCTGATGGAATAGCGCCAGGGTGGGGATGCTGCGGATCTGGTATTGAGCGGCGACCTGCTGTTCCTGCTCGGTATTCAGCTTGAGCAGGCGCAGCTGGGGCTCCAGTTCCGTGGCGGCCTGCTCGAAGGCCGGGGCCATCATCCGGCAGGGGCCGCACCAGGGTGCCCAGAAGTCCACCAGCACGGGAATCTCGTTGCGCGTGATCATGCGTTGGAATGTGTCGCCGTTGACCTCGATTGGCCGATGCGTAAACAGCGGCTGTTTGCATTTGCCGCAGATAGGCGCATCGGACAAGCGTTCAGCCGCCAGACGGTTGACCGCCAGACAGTGGGGACAAAGGATGTGTTTGGACATGACGGGATTACCTCTTTGAGAGATTGAATCTGCCGCTTATTATGCAACAACCCCGGCAACGGGTGCCTAGCGGCCTCAATCGGCCTTGTCTGACACTATGTGCACCTCCAGCGGACTGCGCGTGTCCAGGTGTACATCCCGCTGCGGGAAGGCGATGCTGATGCCGGCCTGATTGAATTTCACATAAATGGATTGGTGCAGCTCACTGACGGTGGTCAGCAGCCGATCCACACTGGGCAGGTAGCAGCGCGCCAGCAGGTTGAGGGTGTTGTCGCCGAAGTTTTCAAAGGTCACCAGGGGTGCCGGGTCGGCCAATACATTGTCGTGCTCATGCGCCGCCTCTTCGATCAGGCGCAGGGCCAGGCCCACGTCGGAGCCGTAATCCACCCCGACGGGGACGGTAATGCGGGTGACCTGATCGCTCAGGGACCAGTTGAGCAACTGATTGGTGATGAATTCCTTGTTCGGCACCAGCAGTTCCTGACGGTCCCAGTTGGTGATGGTGGTGGCGCGGATGCGTATCTTGGAGACCACGCCGGACACCTCACCCACGGTAACCACGTCGCCGACCCGGATCGGGCGTTCGAACAAGATAATAATGCCACTGACGAAGTTGGCCACTATCTCCTGCAAACCAAAGCCAATACCTACCCCCAGGGCCGCTACCAGCCATTGGATCTCGGACCAGCTGCCGCCAAGCAGGGAGAAGAATACGGTCACCCCCACGCCCACCACCAGATAACGGGTCAGGGTGGTGTAGGTGTAGCGCGCACCGGCGTCCAGGGCCATCTGCTTGAGCAGGATGATCTCCAGCACATTGGGCAGGTTACGCGCCGAGGCCAGGGTAACCAGAACAGTAAGACCAGCCAGCAGCAGGCTGGCCAGGGTCACCGGCACCTCACGCGCCTCCTGTCCCGAACTCACGGTATAGCGCCAAAGCTCAACCTCATTGAAGATATTGAAGGCGGGCAGCAACGGGGCCCAGATGAACCAGAGCCCCACTATCAGGCCCAGCTGAAACGCCGTGCCGAGCAGCTTGCGGCTGCTGGTATCCACGGCGTCCAGATCCATCTCCGGCTCCTCTACCCTGGGCAGTACCTCGGCCTCCTCGCTGGACTCTTCCTCCATGCGCGCGCGGGCCTCTTCCCGTTCCCGCTCGCGCACGGCGCGACGCGCCTGCAGCAGACGCAGCAGCAGCCAGCGCAGTACCAGCTCACGCAGGATCACCAGGGCAAACAGCAACAGCAGGCTGTTCACCAGGCCACGCACGAACACCCCCGCTGTGTAGAAATAGCCCAGCAGAATCAATGCCACCATGGCCAGGGGTATGGCCAGCAGGGCGGGGTACCAGAGGTGACGGCTGCGCGCCAGCAGGCCCTGACGGTTCATGCCGACCCGCAGCGCCGGCAGCCCCTTGCCGGGGTGCAGTATGCGGGCCAGGAAACGACCTATGGCCAGCAGCCCAAGGATCAGGAACAGGTGGTTGAGCACCCCGCCCTGTACGTCTCCGCTGATCCAGGTGAAAAAGCCCGCCGGCAGCATGGTCAGCATGAGCAGCATCAACTCCTTGCGCAGCAGGCGGGCGTGGATCGGATTCCAGCGAAAGTGCTTCTGGGCCACGCCATCGGGCTCGCACAACAGCCAGAACAGGCGCAGCTGCAAGAACATGGGCGACAGGGTCAGCAGGGCAGCGCCGCTGAGTGCCACCAAACCCTGCTCCTGCGTCAGGCGCAGCTGCAGGCCCATAAGCAGCATCAGCAACGGCCAGGGCAAGGCGCGCAACAGCAGCCAGAGCAGGGCGCGCAGGCTCAGGCCGATGTGGTCCTTGAACGGGTTGCCGATATGCTGGCCGCTGGCCAGCACCTGTTGCTTCAGCCGCGGTGCCAGGCCAAGCAGCACGGCTACGACCAACACACCAAACAAAAGCGGCAGGCTATAGGCATGGCCGGCGACGCTGGCCCTAGCCAGGGCCTGCCATTGCTCGGCGGCGAACAGGTCGGCCAAATGGTCGGGTAATTGGCTCAGGGTCTTGACCCCTAGCCCTTCGGAGCTGGGGATCCACAGCAGGTTTTCCGCCAGCAGTTCATCGAATTCCTCCAGCACCTGGAGCAGACGCCGTTCCGCAAAATCCAGCTCCACCAGTACCTGCATATAGGCGCTGGACTGGGCAATGGCGCGATCGATCAACTCCCGTTGACTGGCCAGTAGCTCCTGCGCCTCGGTCTCCACCAACAGGCGCTCGGCCGGGGCCAGCGGGGACAGCATTTCGGTCAGGGCCTGCCCCAGGTCGGCCAGGTGGCGGCGCTCGTCGGTAAAGGAGATCTGCTGCAGGCCGATCTCGGCCATGACCTCTTCACGCTGGCGCAGGCGCTGGCGTAGCTGCCCCAGATCGGGCAGGCTGCGCCTTTTTTCAAACAGGGCACGCCCCAGGGCACCGCTAAGCCCGGCATATTCCAGCTTCTGCTGGATGCTTTGCAGATCGTCCTGATAGCGTTTCATCAGGGAACGGGCCTCTTCGATCAGGCCGTTGCTGCGTTCCATCTCGCTCACCCGGTCCTTGATGCGTGATGCCAGCTGGGTATTTTGCTCGGCCAGCTCGCCCAACAGGGGGTGCTTGCCCTGGGCCGATTCCTGCACCTCCTGCGCCTTGGCCGTGGCGCGTTGGGCCTCGGCCAGGCGCTGCTGGTCGGTGAGGCCGCGCAGCTGCTCCACCAGCTTATCGGCGTAGTTCAGGGCGCGGGCATTCATATCCCGCTGGGCACGCAACAAATCCAACCGTACCGGCTGGCTGAGCAGTTCCTGATCCAGGGCCTTGATCTCGGCGCGCAGGGCCCGTTGGCGCAATTCCTTGGCCTGCGTCCGGGCCTGCACCAGGCTGGCGGATTCACCCTCCACCTCCTCCAACGACTCATCCACCAATTGCCGCAACTGCTGGCGCGCCTCCTCCAGCCGCTGGCGGGCGCTTGCCGTCCGCCCTACCTGCTTATGCAGTTCGCTCTCTATATCCGCCAGGGTGGATTCCAGCTTCAGCCGCCTGCTCTGCTGCTCGGCCAGGCGTTTCTCCAACTCGGCCAGCTCGGTTGTCGCAGACACCCCAAGGTCCTGTGCCGTCTGCACGGGCGACTCCAGCGACAGGGCCTGCTTGAGGACCTCGATCTGATAGGGTGCCTGCTCTTGGGCCGCGACATAATCGGCATATCTGGCGGCGAATTTCTGCTCCGCCTTGAGATCCAGCAGGGCCTGTTGCAACAGGCTCAGCCGCTCCTGCTTGACGGCCGCATCCAGGGTGCTGCTGGCCTCGGTCTCTTTTATCCTGGCCTGCAAGGCCGCCTCGGTGACCTCGCCGCTGACGGTTACCGGCACCGGTTCCAACGCCTGGACCTGGGGCTGAGGTTGGACCTGGGCCTGGGCCGACTCCTCTGCCAGCAAGGGCGTTATCAGTCCGCACCAGAGCAGGCCGCAAAGCAGGCCGCCGATGGGGCCGAGCGTAAAGCCCGCTTGCCCCTGATCCTTTCCTCTTTGCAACCCTCTCCCGAAGGGATTGAGGGCAAACGAGCGCTTTGCGACTTTCACGGCAATCACTCCCGTCAAACCACGCCCAGATGGCGCAAAAGTATCCCGCCCAGGGCCGCGATGTGGTCGGCGCGGTCGTTCAGCGCTGGAATGTAGCCGAAGCGCTTGCCGCCGGCGTGGAGGAAGTATTCCCTGTTCTCTTCGTCGATCTCTTCCAGGGTTTCCAGACAGTCGGCGGAGAAGCCGGGGCAGATGACCTGGACGTGATCCAGCCCCTCCTTGCCCCATTTTTTCAGGGTTTCATCGGTGTAGGGCTTGAGCCATTCCTGCAGACCGAAGCGGGATTGGAAGCTCTGCAGCCATTGCTCGTCCCTCAGCCCCAGCTCTTCCGCCAGCAGCCGGGCGGTGGTGGCGCAGTCCTGCGGGTAGGGGTCGCCCTTGTCGGCATAGTCGCGGGGGATACCGTGGAAGGATATGAGCAGCCGATCCGGTTCGCCGTGCTCCTGCTGATACTCGCGCACCGAGTTGGCCAGGGCCTGGATGTAGGCCGGCTCGTCCGGGTAGGAGCGGATGAAGTCGATGGCGGGGATGTTGCGCCGGGCCATCAGCACCCGCGCCAGCTGATCGAAGGTCGAGGCGCTGGTGCTGGCGGAATACTGCGGATACAGCGGCAGCAGGATGATGCGCTCCAGGCCCTGCGCCATCAGCCGGTCGAGTACCGACTCCATCGAGGGATTGCCGTAGCGCATGGCCAGCTCCACCGGGACCTCGCCCAGGCCCTGCTGGTGCAGAAATTGGCACAGCGCGGCGGTCTGGCGCAGGGCTATGGCCAGCAGCGGCGAGCCCTCTTCGCTCCAGACCTGACGGTAGGCGGCGGCGGATTTCTTCGGCCGTACATTGAGAATGATGCCGCGCAGGATCGGCTGCCAGGCCAGGGGATGCAGCTCCACCACCCGGCGGTCGCTGAGAAATTCCTTGAGGTAGCGCTTGAGCGCCGGGGCCTCGGGGGCATCCGGGGTGCCCAGATTGGTCAGGAGGATACCGGTTTTGTTCTGTGCTTGAGCCATCGGGGTTCTGAACCTATGATCAGGGTTGGCCATTCTAGCGCAACCTGGCGCCTGGGGAATCGATCCATGTCCGTTCTGACTCTGCTGTTTCTGCTGCTCTTCAGCCCCACGCTCCTGGCAGCGGTCTATGAGCTACCGCCCGAGGGCCAGCACCTGGTGGGCGAGGGCTTTTTTGTCATCGCCCGGCACGAGGATACCCTGGTGGACATCGCCGCCCGCCACGGCATCGGCTATGACGAGATCAAGGCGGCCAACCCCGAGGTCGATCCCTGGCTGCCCGGTGAGCGCACGCGGGTATTCATCCCCGCCGAGTTCGTATTGCCGGCCGAGCCGCGCCAGGGCATGGTGATCAACCTGGCGGAGAAGCGTATCTATTACTATCCCAGGCCCGCCGCCAATGAGCGGCCCAAGCTGCACACCTACCCCATCAGCATAGGCCGACAAAATTGGGAGACACCCCTGGGCCAGACCCGAATCGTGCGCAAGCGCAAGGACCCGACCTGGACGCCGCCGGAGTCGATCCGCGAGGAACACGCCGCCAAGGGCGATATCCTGCCCGATGTGGTTCCTGCCGGGCCGGACAACCCCTTGGGGGACAGGGCCATGTATCTGGGCATCCCCGGTTATCTGATCCACGGCACCAACAAGCCTGCCGGCATTGGCATGCGCGTCAGTCACGGCTGCATCCGCATGGAGCCGGACAACATCCGCGAGCTGTTTGAACTGGTGCCTGCCAATACGCCGGTCAAGCTGATCGATGTGCCCTTCAAGTTCGGTATCCGCCAGGGGCTCATCTACCTGGAGGCACAGCAACCGGCCAACAGCTCTATCCACATGCACCAGGACCGGGAGCAACTGACCGGCCTGCTGCTGGAGGCCACCGGCGGTGAATTTGATTTTGAACTGGACTGGGATCGGCTGGATCAGGCAATAAAAAACCCACGGGGCATTCCGCTACCCGTGGGTTCCTTGAGCTCGGTTGGAGTTGGGGTTGGAGTTGGGGTTGGACCCCAAACCGAGACAGGGCTGTTCTAAGCCTTGGGCTCGACCTACTTGGCCATGGCCTTTTCGAACATGCGATCGATACGCGCGGTGTTGCTCTCGCAACAGGCACGGGCCTTCTTGGCAATGCTGCGAACCTCTTCCAATTCGGCACGGGTAACCCCGCCCTCGGCATTGGTGGCGCTGCACGCGGGCAGAACAGATACGGCTATGGCTGCAACAAGCGCGAGCTTGAAAATCTTCATGGGTTTCTCCGGTAAAGTTGATACGACAGCTAGGTATTATGCGTCATTGATGCGCAAATAAAAAGGTCAAAAAGGACAGGCTCGGTATCCCCCTTAGCCATAGCGGACGGGTGGGATGCGATATGTTTCATGTTCCGGGGTGCCCCACGCCTGGATCAGATAGGTGTGGGGTCGCTCCATGTCCGTTAGGCCTTTACCCGGCTGATATCTGCCCTGGCCTTGGCGTGGCGGGCGATGGCGGCGCGTTTTCTCGGCTGATAGAGATAGACGTGCCAGAGGGTGAAGCCGAGCAGGCCCATGCCGGCCCAGGTGTGCAGGTTCATCGCCTTGCGCCCGCCCTTGAAGCCGGTATAGACCAGTACCGCCAGGGAGCTGGCCATGCCCACCTTAGCGGCGGTGCGGCTGGCTTTAAGCTGATCTTTTCTCTGTCCCACTGCCTGATTTCCTCGTGTTGATCTAGGGTTGAATGCCATTCCGAGCCAGCGCTCGGCGCTCCCAGGGCTGGCCGCTACCAATTAGCCAGACCCTTGATGGCGTTGAAGAAGGCCAGGCCCTGCAGCAGGGTGCTGACGCCTAGGGCGATAATAAACACGGCAGCGATTTTAAGCAGGCGGCCGCGCAGCTTGGCGCCGAGCTTGCCGAACAGGGCGCTGACAAAGATCATCGAGGGCAGTGTGCCCAGGCCGAAGGCGAGCATCAACAGACCGCCCTCCAGCGGGCCACCGGCGCTGGTGGCCTTGACCGCCACCGCCAGGGTCAGGGAGCAGGGCATGAAGCCATTGACCACCCCGCCAATCAAGGCACCGGTCACCGGCCCCTTGTCGGCGGCGGAGAGAAAGGCGCTGCGCAGCCGCGCCAGCGGCAGCCAGTTGTAGCTCATGCGGAAGGGCCCTATGCCGAGGATGTCCAGCCCGAGCAGGATGACGATAAGCCCGGCGATGATCTGCAAAATACCCTGGGTCTTGCCGATCAGGCCGGTGGAGGTCAGCGCCAGGCCGATCAGGCCGGCGGCCACGCCGATCAGGGTATAAACGCCGATGCGCCCACCGTGGTAGGCGGCATAGGAGATGGCGCCGCCGCTCTTCTCGCCGAAGCGGATGAAAAAGGCCGACACCAGCCCGCCGCACATGCCGATGCAATGGCCGCTGCCGAGGATGCCAGCCATGAAGGCCATGCCGTAGTCGTATTCCAATGCCATGTTTTAACCTCAGTCAATCGAATAGGGCGGCCCGTGGCCGCCGTGCAGCCACTAGTGGCAGGCTTCATTGCCGTAGCTTGGCGGCGGGCGCGGTCCGCCGCATGGCAAAGTCGGCCTCCCACACCAGCCCGTAGCCCGGATGCAGCAAAGCGCCGTCCTGAGCGCTGTCCTGAGCCTGCCGAAGGGCCTGTCGAAGGGCGGAATCCGGGATTGCCGCTGGGCAAGACCGCCGTGGAACATAAAACACTCACCCTTTGCGTCCTTTGCGCATTCTTTGCGTTCCCGCTCTGGGTGCTGGCTTCTCCGTAAGAGGCTTAATCAGGATTAACCGGCCGCTGCAGGCGCAGCGAATTGGTCACCACCGACACCGAGCTCATGGCCATGGCGGCGGAGGCGATCATCGGCGTGAGGCGGCCGGAGGCGGCCACCGGGATGGCGATGCTGTTATAGGCCAGGGCCCAGAACAGATTTTGGTGGATGATCCTCAGGGTGCGCCGACTCAGCTGCACCGCCTCGGCCACCCGCAGCAGGTCACCGCCCACCAGGGTGACGTCGGCGGCCTCTATGGCCACATCGGTGCCGCTGCCAATGGCCAGGCCGACATCGGCCAGGGCCAGGGCCGGGGCATCGTTGACGCCATCCCCCAGCATGCCCACCTTCAGCCCCTGGTCACGCGCCGCCTGGATATAGGCCAGCTTGTCCGCCGGTGTGGCCTCGGCCACCACCTCGTCTATGCCCAGCTCGGCGGCCATGCGCTCGGCACTCAGGCGGTTATCGCCGCTGAGCATGACCACACGCAGGCCCAGGGCCTTGAGCGCCGCCACCGCCTCGGCGGCCTCGGTGCGCGGACGATCGGCAATGGCAAACAGCGCCGCCAGCTGCCCATCCAGGGCCAGATACACCGGGGTGCGCGCCTCGGCGGCCCAGGCATCGGCCTGGGTCTTGAGTTCGCCACAGGCCACGCCCTCGGCCTGCAGCCAGGCGGCGTTGCCGATCAATAGCCGATGACCGGCCACCTGGGCGCTGATGCCGCGCCCCGGCACGGCCTGGAAGGCCTCTGCCACCAGCGGCTGCACCCCCTGGGCACGGGCATATTCCAGCAGGGCACGCGCCAGATAGTGCTCTGAGCCCTGCTCGGCCCCGGCGGCCAGGGCCAGCAGCTCGGCATCGCTCCGGCGGGAGCAGTTCAGCCAGTCGCTCAGCTGCGGTCGGCCCTGGGTCAGTGTGCCGGTCTTGTCCATCACCATCAGGTCGAGATGGGCGGCCAGCTCCAGGGTCTCGCCACCCCGGATGAAGATGCCGCGCTGGGCGGCGCGTCCGGTGCCGACCATGATGGCGGTGGGGGTGGCTAGACCCAGGGCGCAGGGGCAGGCGATGAGCAGCACGGCGATGGCGTTGGCGGCGGCAGTGGTGAGGCTCGCGCCCGCCAGCCACCAGCCGACGGCGGTCAGGCCGGACAGGCCCATCACTGCCGGCACGAAGCGCGCCGAGATGCGATCCGCCAGCTTCTGCACCGGCAGCTTGGCACCCTGGGCCTGATCCACCAGGCGGATGATGCCGGCCAGCACCGTATCCCCGGCCACGGCGGTGATGCGCGCCTGCAGGACACCGCTGCCGTTGATGCAGCCGCCGAGCAGGGGGTCGCCGGGGTTCTTCACCAGTGGGATGCTCTCGCCGGTGACCAGAGACTCATCGACGCTGGAGAGGCCGCTGACCACCTCGGCATCGCTGGGGATGCGCTCGCCGGGGCGCACCAGCACCAGATCGCCCAGGCGCAGCTGCTCCACCGGCACCACAATCTCCGCGCCATCGCGCAGCAGGGTGGCGGTCTGGGGTTGCAGGTCGATGAGGCGGCGGATGGCCTCGCTGGCCTTGCCCTTGGCGCGCTCCTCCAGATAGCGCCCGAGCAGGACGAAGCTGATGATGCCGCCGGCGGCCTCGAAATACAGGTGATGCTGACCCAGCAGCCAGGCCGGCACGCTGTAGCCATAGGCCGCGCCGGCGCCCAGGGCGATCAGGCTGTCCATGTTGGCCTCGCGCTGCTTGGCCAGCGCCCAGGCCTTGCTGAAGAAGGGACGACCGGCCCAGAACACCAGCGGCGTGGTGAGCAGGAATTCCACCGATTTGAGCCAGAAGGAGCGCGGCATGGCCATGCCTATGGCCATCAGCGGCAGGCACAGTAAACCGGCGCCCAGCATACGGCGGCGGGCATCCTCCAGGCGCTCGCGCTCCTTCTCCACCAGCAGGCGGCGCTGGGCCAGGCTGTCCATGGGTCGTGCCTGATAGCCCAGATCGTCCACCAGCCGGAACAGCTGCTCGCGCGGGATGACGCCCTCCACCTGGGCGGTGCCGGCGGCAAAGTTGACCCGCGCCTGACGCACGCGCGGGTCGCGGTTGAGGCGCATCTCAATCAGGGCGGCGCAGGAGGCGCAGGTCATGCCCTCCACCGCCAGGGAGCAGCGCACCGATTCGCCGGTGTCGGGCGCGGGCTCGGCCTGGGGTGAAGCAGTGGCCTCAGGCCGGGTGAGCAGATGGCCGATGATGGCATCCAGCAGCGGCAGCAGCCGGGCCTCAGCCATCTGCCGGGGGTCGTAATGCAGCGCCAGGGAGCCAATGCCCGCCACAGCACGCACCTGCTTCAGCGCCTGATGCTTGCGTAACAGGATCTCCAGCAGGGCCATGCGCTCGGCATTACGGCGCAGACCCGGAATCAGCACGCGCAGGCGGTGCCTGAGGCGATGGGCAAGGATGAAGTGTTGTGGCTGGTAGTCCATTGCAGTGAGTGTTTTCTGGATAAATATAGTTGGCTACAGGGCCACTGAGGGCACAGGCCGCCCGGTACAGCTGCCTTCCCAGCGGGGGCCACCCCTTTGCACCTCCGAGCCAGCGCTCGGAGCTCCCAGGATGAGTGGCAAATCCCAACGTTGTTTCACAGCAACTCTTTGCGTTCTTTGCGATCCGGCGTTGTGGTTTCTGCTTTACTGTGAAACAACATTGCCGCCTGTCAATCTGAGGACTCCGAGCCCCGGAAATTCCGATCTGATGCTCGGATTCCGCCCTTCGACAGGCTCAGGACGCCGCTCAGGGCACCACTCAGGACATCGCTTCGCTGCATCTGGGCTACTTCTTCCTCATTCTTCTCTGCGTCCTTTGCGCTCCTTTGCGTCCTCTGCGTCCCATCGATTAGGAGATGAATCATGTTCCGGGGTATCGCTGCTTGCCCCATGATCCTTAGGGTTAAGTAAGCTATTTACGCGAGCGCACCAGCAGATAGACGAAGTAAAACACCGTCAGCCATTCGTAGCGGTGTTTCAGCGGCGATTTCAGCCACTTGCCCAGGATCAAATCCCAATGCACCTTGATCAGATAGAAGGTGACCGAGTCGTTGATAAAGCCCACCAGGGCCTTCTCCGGGTTATCCCCCAGCAGGCGCAGGGCCGGGTTCATGCGCCACTGGGCGTTGAGCAGGGCCTTGGCGGTGCGGGTCTGGTTTTGCCAATCCTGGAAGCGCGATTTGAACCCATCCAGCGATGCCCAGCGCCGCACCCTGTCCCTGATCCGCCGACCCAGACCGGGCGGGGGCAGCCCGCCCTCGGCGGTAAGCAGGCCGTGCTCCAGCAACAGGTCCAGCAACTGGGCCAGCTTGCGCACGATTTGATGCCGATCGCACAGGGTATCCAGATAAAAGATCGACAACTTGCCCTGATTGCGCCACACCTGTACCCGGCGCACCCCCTCCAGCGGCTGCAGGCCCTGCTCCAGATACTGGGCCAAAGGCTCAGTGCAGAGCACGGCAGGCAGCTGAAAGCGCAGATGGCCAGGGCCCTGGTAGCGCAGGCGCACCTCGGACAGCAGCGGGGCCTTGCTCATGGCGGCTATCCCTTAGGCCGCGCCGCCAGGTCCAGCCTCCTCGGCCTCCCGCGCCTCCTCCAGCAGGTCTTCCAGGCTTTCCTTGCCCTGCTGCATGTAGTCGCGGCCCATGTCCGTCGCCCGCGAGGTCAGGGCGACAATGTCCTTGCGGTGCTTGTAGGCGTAGTAACCGGCGGCGGCACCCAGGGTGAACCAGAGCCAGGGGCTGCGCAGTAGGCTGTTGGTGGTCATAGAATTTCTCCTAACAATCAGGGGGCGAAACGGCCTCCCTGGAAAATGAATGATTTTTGGCTTAAATAACAGTCAGTCAGGACGCAGAGAGCGCAGCCAGGAGTGGGAGGCCGGCTCTGCCGGGCGACTTGGCAGTGCCTTGCTGGTCGCGCAGCAAGCTGCCCTCCCACGGATGGAAAAGTCGCCTGAGAACCCCGAGGGGCTACTGCCCCATTTTTCTCTGCGTTCTTTGCGCTTCTCGACTCTGGCATCCTGCTTCGTTCTACCTCCTGCATCGGGCCTACAGGGAGGTAGGTCATGCCAAACCGATGACTGGATCATCGGTGGCCATGCAGTCGTTTACAACCTCTGCATCGCATGGGTTAGTGTGAAACAACATTGGGGTTCACCCCTCGTCCTGGGAGCTCCGAGCGCTGGCTCGGAGGTGTAACGGGATAGGGGTCGCCATGCCTAGGGGCAACCCCGGATTCCGCTGCACAAGGATGTGCGAGTGTCCCGTGAGGCAGGATGCCGATAGGGACCGCTTCACTCCATCCGGGCTACGGGGCTGTCCCATTTTTCTCTGCGCCCAGCTCAACCTCCTCAGGCGGCACTTCCTCGGGCTGGTGCAACATGCGGTAGATGCCCTGGCAGCCATCGCAGCAGAAGTGCAGACGGGTCTGGCGAGTATGGATGATGTAGCGATCTTTCTCCACCACCAGGCCGCACAGATCGCAGGCCAGCTGGCCGTCGGCATCCTGGGTCACAGCAGGGGTGCCAGAACCTGGCGGAACATGGCCGCATCCGACTCACCGAGGATCTTGGACTGTACCCGGCCCTGGCGATCGACAAAAAAGGTGGTGGGCAGACCGATGGTGCCATAGGCACGGGCGGTGGCCGAGTCCGGGTCGAGTAGGGTCGGGTAGCTGATACCCAGCCGCTCGACAAAACGCCGTGCCGTCTCCCGGTCCTGGCCCACGTTTACCGCCAATACCTCTAGCCCCTTGGGCTTGAGTTCCTGATAGACCTTCTCGATGTCCTGCATCTCGGTCTCGCAAAAGGCGCACCAGTCGGCCCAGAAGCGAATCGCCAGCACCTGACCGGCCAGATTCTGAGGCACCTGCAGCTGGCGGCCATCCAGCACCTCGGCGCTGAAGGCCGGGGCGGGCTGGCCGGGCTCCAGCTTGGGCCGGTCGCTGTCGCAGCCGCTCAGGCCGAGGGCAAAACCAAGTAGGAGCGGCAAAGCTAAGTGAGAAATATGTCGTATCAACGCATCACCTGATCGGGTTCGGCGCGGGCGGCGCGCCAGATGGGGCCAATGCCGGCCAGGGTATAGGGCAGCAGGGTGGCGAGTGATAAGAGCAGCAGCTGGCCAGCATCGATAAAGGGTACCAGGCGGTAATCGGCATGCAAGACCGACCAGCCCTTGAGCACCGGCTGCAACAGCGCGGCGCCGGTGCCGAACACATGCCAATAGGCCAGCACATAGCCGATAAGAAAGGCGGCCAGGGATATCAGCAGCCCCTCCCAGCACTTGAGCAGCAGCACATCCTGGGTGCGCCAGCCCAGGGCACGCAGTATGCCCACCTCGTTGCGCTCCTGGGCCGACAGGCCGGAGGCCTTCTGTACCACGAAGATCAGCAGGGCCAGCCCGGCCCCGACCCAGAGCACCAGCACCAAACCGCCACGCCAATCGAACAGGGCAGAGTATGTCTTGAGCATCTGCTGCTGATCAATAAGGCGCAGATCCGGCAGGGCCTGGCGGATGGCCGACTCGACCTGGGGCCGCTGCTCCGCCCTCAATCCGCTGAGCTGCACATCGGTAAACCAGCCCTCGCTGATGCCGAAGAAGTGGCGAAAATCCGCCTCGTTGAGCAGTATCAGATCGGCGCTGAGGATGGCGCTATCCGCCGGTAGTATCTCCACCACCTTGAGGGGAAACAGCTGGCCGTCGTGGGTGCGGAAGGACAGCAGATCGCCCACCGAGGCACCCCGCGCCTGCGCCACACCGGGGCCGATGCGGGTCTCGCCGGGGGTCAGCTCGGCCTGACCGCTGGCGGCATTAGGCGCCAACAGGCTGTAGTTGGACGAGGTCAGAGGGTCATAGTGGTAGCCCCACAGCCGGGGCACAAGCCGCACGTCATCGCCCAACAGGCCCCGCAGGGTGGCGACATGGGCTGCGGGTATCAGCTCGTGACGGCCCAGCAGCTGCCGCTGTAGCACCAGCTCCGGCGCCTTGCTGAGCAGGGTATGGGCCTCCACCCGCAGGGCGTGGCCGAACAGCATCACCGAGGCCAGGCTGAACACCAGCAGGCTAAGCACCAGCAACAGGCCTAGATGCAAGGCCTTGCGCCGCGCCAGGCTGGCCAGGGCGTGATCCAACAGGAAATGCTGCTGCCGCAGCCAGCTATTCATGGCCCGCCGCCTGCAAGGAATGGGGGGCTGGCATGAGGGAGCCGGAGGGGAAATGCTCCAGCGCCAGGGGGTGATCCTGCAATGGGCTGTGCAGGTCGGCCTGGGAGGGGTGGCGGGTATAGCGCGCCTCGGTAAACAGGCACAGATCGGTCAGGCCAAGCTGCACCACCAGTCGCTGGCGCTCAGTAATGGCCGCACCCGCCTGCCCGCGCCCCAGCCAGGCATGGGCCTGACTGAGCGCAAACAGCAGCGCCAGCAGGCCCAGCAGGCCCAGCAGGCGCCGACTGCGGCGGCGGGAATCATGGTGGTTGGTCAGGGACATGGGTCGGGATATAGCCAAGCGAAGACGAAACAAAAAAGGACGCAGAGAACGCCAAGAAGCGCAGAGCACGCAGAGGAGTGAATGCTGACTTCTTGCACAAACTAACTAGCGATCATGGGGCAAGACGGCCACACCAGAAGATAAAACCAATCCCGATTAGCCACAAATCCCAGCCAGTCGAATAGGGCGGCCCCTGGCCGCCGCGCAACCACTAGGGCAGGCTTCATTACTGTGGCTTGGCGGCGGGCGCGGCCCGCCCTATGCCGCACGGCATAGTCGGCCTCCCAAAACATCAAAACATGAAACCTATTCATTCTTCTCTGCGTCCTTTGCGCTTCTCGACTCTGGCATCCTGCTTCGTTCTACCTCCTGCATCGGGCCTACAGGGAGGTAGGTCATGCCAAACCGATGACTGGATCATCGGTGGCCATGCAGTCGTTTGCGTCCTCTGCGTCCTGATTTGAGGCTCAAACCTTATGCGAGGCCTTCATCAGCGCAGCGCGCAGGGCGCCGGTGAGGGCCGGACCCATGCCCACGCGCTGGGCCAGGGCGGGTAGCAAAATCAGAGAGGCCAGGGTCAGGCCCGCGCCGGCCAGCAGGGAGGGCAGCGGCTTGGCAGGGGCTTGCTCTAGGGTCTGGCTCATGGGGACTTGGTTCACGGTCATCTCTCCTCTGTTACTGTCTAGGGAACGATCTGGTGACTTAGGCTACAACAAGCCAGAAACAAGGCCAGCCCGGCCTTGCACGCAGCCCCCAGCCCCACAGCCGCTCCCGTTATGCGCTACTGCCCAAGCAAATAATTGATTTTTCGCAAAATGAGCGCCGGTCTGGCCGACAGAGACAAGCCTGGAGCCCGAGAGCAGCCCACAACCCCGTCCGCAATAAGTGAAATATTGGGTCATTTGCCACAGTCTTCTAACTGAATTCGCGCAAATCCCCCGCCCGGAGTGCGCAGATTGGTGGTCTGTCCCTGGTACAGCCGGGCCACCCTGAGCAGGGTGCGCCCGGCATAGACGAAATAGCGCAGATCCAGCTTCAGCTCGCCCTCGGGGCCGGGCACCCGGCTGGGCGCCACCCAATCCTGCGCCACATAGCCGCCCTGGCAGATGGTCTGCCAGACCCTCAGGGTCAGTTTGTCGCCCCGGTAGGCCCCCTTGCTGCCATAGCCTTGAGCAGGCTTGAAAAACAGGCCACGGCGCTGACGCCACAGGGCCTCGGCATTGTCCGCTTGCACCTCGCGGGTGCGCGGCACGCCCAGGGCCAGCACCTGTAGCTGTTGCGGCGAAAGCCCCCAGTCGGCCAGGCGCTCAGGTTGCGTCAGCAGGGCCAGGTTGCGCTTGTCGGCATGCAGGGCATGGGCCCAGGGGTGCGGACTGAGCACCACCCAGGCCTGCTCATAGGCCTGGCGCAGGGCCTGATGGGCCGGCTGCTGCAGGGCAAAATCGGTCAGTCGGTTATAGACGAAATCCACCGGCCAATCCCCCAGACACAGGCGCTGATCCTGCAGGTGCAGCTGGCGCGGATCACCGATGCGCGCCTCAATGCCCGCAGCCTGAAACAGGGCCTGATAGGCAAGGAACTCGGGGTAGAGAAACTGCTCGCTGGGGCTCTCGTCCAGGATCAGCAGCCGACGCGGCAGCCCCTCGCCTCCGGCCTGCCGCCATTCCTGCTGAAAGATTTCCAGAATGGCCGACTCCAGGCCATCCTCCGGCCGGGCGCAGAGCAGCAGGCCGCCGGGGTTGGTGTTGATCTCGATCAGCGCCGGGCCCGCAGGACCCAGGTGAAAGTCATAGCCCAGACAGCCGCCCAGCGGCCCCGGCTGTACGGCACCCGGACGGCCCAAGCGCTGCGCCACCGCCTGCCGATAGCCCGGCAGGGCCGCCAGGGCCTCCAGGGCGGCAATGATCGCCTCCATGGCCCCTGCCTGTTCGGCCTGCAGCAACAGCTCCCGCCCGGTCAATCCAGGCAGGCCGGGCCGCCCCGGCCCAGCGGTTGGGCTAACCCCAGGCGGGGCGAGTTGCTCAATGGCCATGACAGCAATCTCCGGGCGCAAAAAAGGCGCACAGGCTACCATGCCTGGGGTGCTTGGGGGGGGTCCGGGTGGTACGCGGCAAGGGCGGGCTGACCAAACAGAGGAGATCAGGGTGAAGCGCAGGAGCTCAAGACGTGAGAAAGAAAGCCGAGTACAACTCGCGCTGCCAGAGTTATTGATCTGAATGGATCAGGCCACTCTCAAGGATGGCACCTGACTGACATCAATTTCACGTTCCACATGCCAGGCATCATAGGCGGCCTGGAGACGAAGCCACAGGACGGGGCCGTTGCCGAACAGCTTGCCCAGTCGTGCGGCCATTTCCGGTGATACGGGCTTGCGTGCGGCCAGTATGGCATGCAATTGCTGGCGTGATATCCCCAGCATCTGAGCAATACGGCTCTTGCTGTAGTCCAAATCCGCCAGCAGGTCTTCAATCACCTCACCGGGATGTGGCGGGCAACGATTGGGGTCTGGCATTGCTGTGGTGATCATGGAGGTTGTTCCTCGCTCAGTGGTATTGCTCGAAATCTACCTCATAGGCATTGCCACCGACAAATTCGAAGGTAATGCACCAAGGGCCGTTTACATGTTACATAAACCCTGGGGTGATAGGCCTGTTCTGTCGGACGGCTAGAACATCGCGAGTCGCGCAGCAAGCTGCCCTCCCACCCGACATTCATGGAGCTGGCAATGACGACCGGGAACATGGAATATCTCCTGGCTGCATCGGGACTCGGGGTTCGGGACTTGGTAATCAGCAGCCCCGTAGCCCGAATGCAGCGAAGCGCTGTCCTGAGCCTGTCGAAGGGCGGTCCCTATCGGCATCCTCGGCTTTGGCATCCTGCGTCGCCCTACCTCCTGCATCCATGCAGTCGCCTCCCGGGGGGAGGGGGAGTAAACGAGCGCTGCGCGAGTTTCACAATAAAGGGGCGAGTGGCCCTAGCGCTCCATTCTTCTCTGCGTCCTTTGCGCTCCTTTGCGTTCTCTGCGTCCAGGAGGATCGGCTGGTAGGCTGACGGCTGACGGCTGGCCGCTGATGGCTGACCGCTGACCACCGCAAAGGCTTGCTTCCCCTGTCCTCGTCGTTAACATAGCCGGGCATTGGCCTTGCCCTGGAACCTTCTCATGCCCGCTGTGCTGCGTCATCAAGCCTATCTGCTGCGCTTCAGCCTGGCCGCCCTGGCGCGGCGCAAGGGGCGTAATCTGGCCCTGCTGCTGGTCTATGTCGGCATTGTCTTTCTGCTCGCCTCGGTGATGTTCAGCGCCCAGTCCCTGCGCAAGGAGGCCGAGCTGCTGCTGGCGGACTCGCCGGAGATCCTGGTGCAGCGCATGCAGGGCGGGCGTCATGCCCTGATCCCGGCGGATTATCTGCACCGCATGGGCCGGCTGCGCGGGGTCAGTCAGCGCCAGGGGCGGCTGTGGAGCTATTTCCAGGATGCCGCCGATGGTCAGACCTACGCCATGCGCGTCGATCCGGCGCTGGACCTGGCGCCGGGCGAGGTGTTGATCGGCGCCGATCTGGCCCTGGCGCGCTCGCTCAGGCCCGGTGATGACATCAACTTTTACCTCAGCCTGGACCAGGCCATGGACCCGGCCCACAGCCTCCAGGTCAAGGCCCTGCTGGATGATCCCTCCGCCCTGACCAGCGCCGCCCAGGTCGTGCTGTCCGAGGCGGATTTTCGCCGCCTGTTCGCCATTCCTGAGGGGCAGTTCACCGACCTGGCGCTCTGGGTGCGCAACCCGCGCGAGGTGCGCAAGATCGCCGAGAAGCTGACCCTGGCCCTGCCCGATAGCCGCCCCCTGCTGCGCGAGGAGATAGAGCGCACCTATGACAGCTTGTTTGCCTGGCGTCAGGGCATGATCTTTCTGCTGCTGGCCGGGGCGCTGATGGCCTTTGCCATCTTTGCCTGGGACAAGGCCGCCGGCCTGAGCCTGGAGGAGCGGCGCGAGATCGGCATCCTCAAGGCGGTGGGCTGGGAGACCGGTGATCTGCTGCGGATGAAGTTCTGGGAGGGGGCCTTTATCTCCCTCAGCGCCTTTATCATCGGCACCCTGGCGGCCTATCTGGCCCTGGGGCTGGGGCTGGGCGCGGTATTCGACTCGGTGCTCAAGGGCTGGGCGGTGCTCTATCCGCCGTTCCGCCAGCACCCCAGCCTGGATGGCCTGGAGCTGGCGACGCTGTTTTTCTTTACCGTGTTTCCCTACAGCGTGGCGACCATCATCCCAGTGTGGCGCTGTGCCATTACCGACCCCGATCAGGAGATGCGCTAATGCAGATCAGGCTCCACGACGTGAAAAAGGCCTTCAATCAGGGCCGCAGCAATGAGTTCTGGGCGGTGCGCGGCGTGTCCCTGGCGATAGACCCTGGCGCCGTGACCTGCCTGAAGGGGGCCAGCGGCTCGGGCAAGACCACCCTGCTGTCCATGATCGGCTGCCTGTCGCGGCCCACCTCGGGGCGCATCACCCTGGGCGATGAGATGCTGTCCGGTCTGCCGGAGCGCTTCATGACCGAGATCCGCCGCCACACCTTCGGCTTTGTATTCCAGCGCTTCAACCTGATCCCCGGCCTGAGCCTGCTGGATAACGTCATGCTGCCGGCCTACCCCCTGGCCCCGCCCCATGCCGAGCTGGTGGCCAGGGCCGAGGCCCTGCTGGAGCGCTTTGGCCTGGCCGGGCGCGGCAACGATCGGGTGGAATGGCTGTCCGGTGGCGAAGCGCAGCGGGTGGCCATCTGCCGCGCCCTGATCAACGAGCCGCGCATCATCATCGCCGACGAGCCCACCGCCAACCTGGATAGCCGCCTGTCGGCGGAGTTCATGGGCCTGGTGGAAGAGCTGCGCCGCGGCGGCAAGACCCTGCTCATCACCAGCCATGACCCCCTGGTGTTTGAGGCCGGCTGCGTCGATCGGGTGGTGGAGCTGCACGATGGCCAGGTGCTGGATCAGGTCTTGAATCAGGTTTTGAACCAGGGAGCGGGCTAGCCATGCTGCTCTCCCCCGCCATCCTCGCCCTGGTGCTGGTGTCGGCCACCGTGAGCCTCATGCTGCTGCTGGCCAGCGGCTTTGCCGCGCAGCTGCTGCGCCATTGGGACCTGGGCAGCGGCAGCGAACGCCAGCTGGTGCTGGAGCGGCGCACCTACCTGATCTCCACCCTGTTGGCCTGGGCCTTTGCCGCGCAGCTGCTCTCCCTGCTGTTGTTTGTGTATAACGCCGAGTCCCTGTCCGGCCAGTTCGTCGGTGCCATGTGCGCCACCGGCGTACTCAACGTCAATGGCTATGGCTGGCCGGCGCTGTATCTGAAGATCGCCCTGTTCTTTGCCGGCGCGGTCTGGCTGGTACTCAATCATCTGGACAACCAGGGCCGTAACTACCCCCTGATCCGCCTCAAATACCGCCTGCTGCTGCTCATCGCCCCCCTGGCCCTGGCGGAGTTCGGCCTGCAGCTGGCGCATTTTCTCGCCATGGACCCGGACGTCATCACCTCCTGCTGCGGCAGCCTGTTCTCCAGCGATGCCGAGGGGGTGGCGGCGGAGCTGGCCGGTCTAAGCCCCGCCAGCGCCCTCTGGTCCTTGCTGGCCAGCGCCGCTGCCCTGTTTGCCGCGGGTATCTACCATGGCCGCAACACCCAAGGCGGCGCCCTGTTTGCCCTGCTCAGCCTGGCCGCCTTTGGCGTCGCCCTGGCCGCCATGGTCTCCTTCATCGCCCTCTATATCTACGAGCACCCGCATCACCACTGCCCCTTCTGCATCCTCAAGCAGGGTCATGACTATGTCGGCTATCTGCTCTATCTGCCGCTGTTTGCCGGCACCGCCCTGGCCCTGGCCGCCAGCCTGGTATCCCCCTGGCACCGCATCCCCAGCCTGAGCCAGGCGGTGGCGCGCATGGCCCCACGCCTGACCTGGGTCGCCCTGGGCCTGTTTCTGTGCTTCTATCTGTTGACGGCCTGGGTGGTGCTGCGCTCGAATCTGAGCATGGGCGGGGTGTGGTGGTAGCGGGGAACGCCAGGCCCGGCTCAGAGGTGTGAGCTGGGAAGAGGCCAGGGTTTTTCGCCCCGTTCCGATAATGGGCGAAGCCCACCGCTTTCAGGTTAGAATGCCCCCTTGCCTGTCCAACACCCAACAGAAGGAGTTCACTGATGAAAAAGGTCGATGCCATCATAAAACCTTTTAAGCTGGACGATGTGCGCGAGGCGCTATCCGCAGTGGGGATCACCGGGATGACCGCCACCGAGGTCAAGGGATTCGGTCGTCAGAAGGGGCATACCGAGCTATACCGGGGTGCCGAATACGTGGTGGACTTCCTGCCCAAGGTGAAGATTGAGGTCGTGATCAACGACGACCAGCTGGAACAATGCCTGGATGCCATCACCGGTGCCGCCCGTACCGGCAAGATCGGTGACGGCAAGATCTTCGTCTATCCGGTGGACAAGGTAATCCGCATCCGTACCGGCGAAGAGGACGAGTTGGCGGTGTGATTCAGAGGACAGGGGACAGAGGACAGAGGTGTTTTGTGCCAGGTTTATTGATCTGTCGCGTAGCGACGCAAAATTCTGTCCTCCGTCCTCCGTCCTCCGTCTTCTGTCTGGCCGGTTGATCATCGCCTCTGATTGCGCCATGCTGAACGCCCCTGAACCAGATCCCAGTCATCTGTCTTCTGTCTTCTGACCCGGAGGTCCCATGTCTCATCCCCTGTTCCGGCCCTATGCGCTCAAATCCCTCGACCTGAAAAACCGCGTGGTGATGGCCCCCATGACCCGCTCCCGGGCCCAGGTGGCCGATGAGCCGACACCCCTGATGGCCCAGTACTACGCCCAGCGTGCCAGTGCCGGGCTGATCATCACCGAGGGCGTTCCCGTATCCAGCCGCGCCCGCGGCTACCTCTGGACCCCAGGCATCTACACCCCGGCCCAGGTGGCGGGCTGGAGGGCGGTGAGCGACGCCGTGCACCAGGCCGATGGGCGCATCTTCGTCCAGATCTGGCACGTTGGCCGCATCTCCCACGACAGCCTGCAACCGCCCGGCGAGCACCCGGAAGGCCCTACCGCCGTGCAACCCGAGGGGGCCGTCTGCTTCGCCCTGGACGCCCAGGGCAACCCGACCGGAGGCCTGGCCACCAGCAAGCCGGTGGCCATGGATGCCGAGGCCATGGACCGGGTCCGCGCCGAATTCGTCAATGCCGCCGAAAATGCCCTCGCCGTCGGCATGGACGGGGTAGAGATCCACGCCGCCAACGGCTACCTGTTCGACCAGTTCCTCAACTCGGTGGTCAACACCCGCGACGACGCCTACGGCGGCAGCCGGGAGAACCGCTGCCGCTTCCTGCTGGAGGTGGTGGATGCGGTCACTGCCGCCATAGGTGCCGAGCGGGTGGGCCTGCGCATCTCCCCCAATGGCCGCTTCAACGCCATGCCCGAGGACCCGGAGATGGAGGCCTGCTTCCTCTACCTGGCCGCTGAACTGAGCCGCCGGGAGATCGCCTACCTGCACATCAACGACCAGGCCACCTTCGGTATGCCGGCCATCCCCGAGGGGCTGATCCCCCTGCTGCGCGCCCAATTCAACGGCTGCCTGATCCTCTGCGGCGGTTACGATGCCGAACGGGCGAAACAGGCCATAGATCAGAACCTGGCCGATCTGGTGGCCTTTGGCGTACCCTTCATCGCCAACCCCGACCTGCCGGCCCGGCTGGAGCACGGCTGGCCGCTGAACAGCCCGGACCCGGACACCTTCTACGGCGGAGATGCCAAGGGCTACACCGACTATCCCAGCCATTCCGCATAGCCCTCTACCAATCAGGCCAGGGACGGCACGCAGGTCCTGCCTTCGTTCCCGTCTATGGGGTTGAATGGATCGCCCGATAAAGCATCTGCGCCCGCTGCCAATCCTCTTCGTCATCTATATCCTGCACCCGAAAACGCGGCAAAATCACCGGCCTGGCTCGATCGCTGAACATACCCCCATCCCCAAGCCAGGCCTGGGTTCGGCCCCAATAGAACTGCCCGGCATCATGGTAGGCCGGTTCCAGGTCCTGGGACCGGCACGGAATGAACTCCGGAAAAAACGGGGCCACGCCACCCTCAGTGGTCAGTTTCAGACCACGCTGAAAGGGATAGGGAAAGCTGGTGACGGAGAAGGCAAAGTCCTTCTCCGGCCGGTCCTGCAAGGCCTGCCAGCCCTGAACCAGGTATTCGCTGGTCAGCAGGGGCGTCGTGGCATAGATACAACAAACCAGCTCCGGGGCCTCGCCCTGCTCCAGCAGCCAGTTGATGGCATGGCGCACCACCGGCGTCGTACCCGCCTGATCATCGGCCAGCTCGGCCGGCCGGGTAAAGGGGGTCTCGGCACCCTGCTGCCGGGCAATGTGGGCAATCTCGGCATCATCGGTGGAGACGATGATGCGCCCAAACAGCCCACTCAAGCGGGCCGCCTCTATCGGGTAGCCGATCATCGGCCGACCCAGAAAATCCTTGATATTCTTGCGTGGGATACGCTTGCTGCCGCCACGGGCAGGGATGATGGCAATGCTGGTCATAAAGGGCTCCTTCGGTCAAGCGTCAGGCCAAACAGCCGGTTGGATTTGGCAGGCTCTCATCAAACGGATAACAGGATGGTTTGCTGCGCTACAGCGCGCCGCCCACCGAGACGGATTCTCCTGGCAACAGATCCTGTTTGTCTAGTAGAAATAACGATTGTCATTAAATAATAACTATCTTAGAGCGGCTAAATGTTGACCATCTGCCCAAAAGGTTTGACTTCCCTGTAAAAAAAGGGGTAGTTTGGCTCCGGCTTGGATTGCGGGTTCATCCAGGTCAGTTCTGAATCAGTTCAATCACCTATGGAGAGCATTTTGATGATCAAGAAACACCAGAGTCTCGTTGTTTTGGTTTTTGTAATGGCTTTGTCGGCGGCATCGGCCGTGCAGGCAAACGAGTGCAAAGGCCTTGAAGAAAAGAAATGCCTTGAGGCCGAGGCCTGCAGCTGGGTAAAGGGGTATAAAACATCCTCCGGAAGCGAGGTTAAAAGCTACTGCCGCAATAAGCCAAGCAAGAAAAAGGAGAAGTCAGAGTAAGCACGGGACTGGGGAGAGCGGGAACAAATTTACACGATTTTGAGGCGCATAGTCGTCCAACACAAAGAAAAATCTGGGAAATTTGGACCGTTCTCCCGCTCGTGCAGTCGGTTTGTCGGGTTAGGCTATCGCTAACCCGACCTACATTTTCTTTGCTGCGTCAGGCGTGGTAGGTGTCGGCAATGCAGGCGATGTCTTCGTAGGTTGGGTTGGCGCAGCCTAACCCAACATTTTCTGCTTGATGTTTTTGATTGGCGGAGAGGGAGGGATTCGAACCCTCGGTACGCGATTAACGTACACACACTTTCCAGGCGTGCTCCTTAAGCCACTCGGACACCTCTCCGGAACCTGGTCGGCCACTGGATTTGCTTGCGGCTGGCCAAGACGGCGCACTTTATCCGAGAAATGCGCGATTGACAACCGTTCCTGACGCAGGCTCCTGACAGACGGGCCCGGTCCAAGGCCCCTGCGCCCTATTTGGCGCTTCGCTCTACACCCTGCCCAGTTGCTGGATGACCGGTGCCGTGTGCGGCCGCACACCACGCCACAGGTAAAAGGATTCCGCCGCCTGTTCCACCAGCATACCTAGCCCGTCCAGCGCCTTGCTGGCCCCGTGCGTCTGGCCCCAGCGTACAAAGGCGGTGGGTTCTGTGGCGTACATCATGTCGTAGGTGACACCGCCGGGTTGCAGGCAGTCCTGTGGGATGTCGGGTACCTGGCCGCCCAGGCCGGCCGCCGTGCCGTTGATGATCAAATCAAACCCCTGCCCCGCCAGCTCATCCAGCCCGCAGCCCTGCACTCTGGGATCGGCCAGCAGGGTTGCCAGGTCGCGTGCCTTGGCTGCGGTGCGATTGGCAATCAGCAGCTGTGCCGGGCCCTGCTCCAGCAAAGGCCGCAGCACCCCGCGCGAGGCCCCTCCGGCACCCAGCAGCAGCAGCTGTTTGGCCTTGATCTCAACACCATGGTTTTGCGTCAGATCGCGCACCAGCCCGGTACCATCGGTGTTCTCTCCGCGCAGTCGGCCACCGGCCTGCGGCATGAGCGTGTTCACCGCCCCGGCCAGTTGCGCCGCCGCGCTGCGCTCATCGGCCAAGGCCCAGGCCTGCTCCTTGAAAGGCAGGGTCACATTCAACCCCTTGCCTCCAGCGGCAAAGAAGGCGCGCACATCCTGCTCGAAGTCCTCGCTAAGGATAGTTCCATAGTCGATGTCTGCACCGGTCTGCACGGCAAAGGCGGCGTGGATCAAGGGTGATTTGGAGTGGGCTATGGGGTTGCCGATAACGGCATAACGATCAGTCATGGGATAAATCCGGAATGCTAAGGACGTAAAAGTGACGCAAAGAAGCTCGATTAGAGCGAAGACCCGAACAAATGTCGAGCTACGGCCTTGTCCAATATGAAATGAGTCTGAATGGAGGGTCGTATTTCTAACATGGGTTGGGCAGTGGCTGGAAACATGAAATCACCGGGTTGCGGACTCACTCCTGGGCCCGATCCCGGTACCAGCCAAGTTCGGCAAGGGCGAGGAAGCAGGCGGGGATGAAGAACAGCGACAACAGGGTGGCGCTGAGCAGCCCAAAGGCTAGGCTGGCCACCAGCGGGATCAGCAATTGGGCCTGGGTGCTCTGCTCCAGCAGCAGCGGCAGCAGCCCGGCGATGGTGGTGAGCGAGGTCAGCAGCACGGCGCGAAAACGGTCCCGCGCCGCCTCCAGCGCCGCGTCCAGCATGTTACCCGTGGCGGCGTAGTAGGTCTGGGTGAAACCGACCAGCAGGATGCTGTCGTTGACCACTACGCCCAGCAGGGTGGCCAGGCCCACCAGGCTGGGCATGGAAAGCTCCAGCCCCAATGCCAGGTGCCCCCAGACCACGCCGACCAGCCCGCTGGGCAGGGCCAGGAGCACCGCCAGGGGTTGCAGGTAGCTGCGAAACTGCAACGACAGGACGATAAAGATCCCAATCAGGCCTATGACCAGGTTGGTTATCAGGGAGCCGCCTGTCTCGGCGCTCTCCTTGCCCTGACCGACGAAACCGAACCGTACCCCCGGATAGCGCTGGTTCAGCCTGGGCAACAGCTCGCGCTTGGTCAGCCCCATGAGTTCGCGGGCGTTGATCCGGGTGCTATCTATGCTGCCGCTGAGGGTCAGCGTGCGCAGGCCGTTGACCCGGTGGAGGCGGGCATAGCCCTGGGTTGGCAGGATGCGTGCCACGGCGGAGAGAGGGACCAGTTCACCGCTGCTGCTGCGCACGGGCAATTGCTGGAGATCCTCTATGCCGTGCAGGTCGTCAGCGTGCAGGCGCACCAGCACGTCGTGGGGCTCACCGGCGAGTATCACCTCCAGCGCCGTGGTGCCATGCACCGCGCCGCGCAGCTCGCTGGCCAGGCTGCGCGCATCCAGGCCTAGGCTGGCGGCCTGATCGCGCAGTACCACCCGATACTCGGGCTTGCCTGGGTGTAGGTCAGAACTGACATCCAGCACCCCGTCAAAGCCCGCCAGCCAGTCGCGTAATTCGGTCGCCGCCGCCTCGATCTGCGCCAGCTGGCCCCCCATGACGCGGATGTCGATCGCCTTACCGGCCACGCCACGCTCCTTGTCGGTGAAACGCAGGGCAAGGGCATCGGGCAGCGGGCCGACCGCCTCGCGCCACACCGCCAGCATTGCCGGCACCTCGCCGCTGCGCTCAGCGGCGGGGCGCAGGTCGGCGCTCAGGGTGGCCAGATGGGCACCGCTTTCGCTGACATCGGGGTTGCTGGCGTAGAGCAGCGAGACCTGCCGGACCAGGGGTTCGTCATCGGCCTGGGGAAAGGCCTTGCGCACGGCGTCCAGGCCTGTCTCGATGCGCTGCATCAGGTCCTGGGTACGGGCGAAGTCGCTGCCCTGGGGCAGCAGCAGGCGTGCCTGGATCACATCGCTCTCCAGCACGGGCAGGGCCTGATACTTGAGCTGGCCGGCCGGGATCATGGCGTAGGAGGCCAACGCCAGGGCCAGGATCAGCCCCAGGGTGAGAAAGGGCTGGACCAGGGCGCGTTGCAGCAGGGGGATGAACAGGCCATCGCGCAGGCCGCAGAAGGCGCGGTCGAAACCCCGGTGCGGGGCCGATCGGCGCGCGCCGAGCCCGGCATGACGCAGGTGCGCGGGGAGGATGAGAAAGGCCTCGATCAGGCTCACCGCCAGGGCGATCAGCAGTACCGCCGGGATGTACTTGAGCACCGCCCCCATCTTGCCGGCAAGGAAGGCAAGGGGGCCGACGATCATCAGCGTGGTGAGGAAGGAGGAGAGCACCCCCGGCAGCACCTGACGGCTCCCCTCCAGCGCCCCTTGCAGGGCATCGCCGCTGCGCTGCATACGCGCCGCCACGTTTTCGGCGATGACGATGGCGTCGTCCATCAGCAGGCCTATGGCCACCAGCAGGGCCACCAGGGTCATCATGTTGAGGCTGTAGCCGAACAGCTGCATGAAGAAGAGGGCACCGAGGAAGGAGACCGGCAGTCCCATGGCCACCCAGAAGCTGTAGCGCAGATTAAAAAACAGCCACAGGGTAAGGAAGACCAGCAGCAGCCCTTGCAGGCCGTTGTCGATGAGGATGCGCAGGCGGTCGCGGATATTGCTGGTGACATCCTGACTGATGGTCAGCTCCACCCCGCGTGCTGCCATGGCCTGCTCGCGCTTGAGCAGCTCGCCGATGGCGTCACGCACGCGCAGGGAGTCCTGGGTGTGGTTTTTGCTGATCTCAAGCAGGGCGGCGCGCTTGCCGTTGAACAGGATCTGCTCCTCGGGGTGCTCGAACACACGGCTGATGCGGGCGATCTCCCCCAGCCGCACCAGGCCGCCTGCGGCGTCTGCCCGCACCACCAGGTCACGGAATTCCTGTGGCGTGCGCCTTTCCTGGGTCAGGCGCAGGCTGATCTCGCCCTCGCTGCCGATGAAGCTGCCGGCCGGGTGGTCGAGACTCTGCCGCTCGATGGCGGCGCGCAGTTCGGCCAGGCCCATGCCGTAACGCTGCAACACCTCGCGGCGCGTCTCGATCAGGATCTGCTGGGCGGAGAAACCGCGCAGATCGACCCGGGCGATGCGTCGGTCCGCCTGCAACCGCGCCTTCACCTTGCGCGCGTAATCGGCCAGGTCCTCGACCGACATGGGGCCTGTGATCATGATCCCGGCAACGCTGGCGATACGCTCCAGGATCTCCACCCTGGGCTGCTCGACCAGCTCGGGCAGGCCGGTGATGGCGTCCACCTGGCGCTGGATCTCGGCCTGAAAGGGCTCGATTGGTCGCCCCTCCTCGATCACCGCTGTGGCCAGGGCCAGCCCCTCGCGGGCCATGCAGCGCTGTTCACGCAGGTAGGTGACCCGCTCCAGGGCCTCCTCGATGCGCGGACAGAGGCGCTGCTCCACCTCCGCCGGGCTCGCCCCTGGGTAGGCAAAGCGGATTTCCACCTCGCTCGGCGGGGTGAGCGGAAAGGTATCGCGCTGCAACTTGGGCAGGGCGCTGAGGCCCAACAGCATCAGCGCCAGCATCAACAGATTGGCGGCGGTGGGGTGGCGGACGAAGTAGGCGATCATGCGCCGCCGTCCTTGCCCTGACGCCCGCCTTGAGACTGACCAGCCCCCTGCCGCGTGGCCGCGCCGCCTGCCTCCTGCTGGATGCGTTGCAGTAGCTTGGGGTCGTCCTCGGGATCAAGCAGCATACCCTCCACGGCGGGCATCAGGGGCGATACCACCACCCGCTCGCCCGGCTCCAGGCCGTGCCGCACGGCGATTACCGAGCCCTGCGTCAGGGCCGGTTTGATCGGGCGCATGAGCAGCCGGTTGTCGGCATCGAGCAGATAGACCTGACCCTTGCGCAGGGCCGATTGCGGCAGCAGGATCGGCCGACCCTGACTGGGTCGGCTCAGCTCCACCTCGACAAAGGTGCCGCGCATCAGCGGTGGCCGCTCACCCACCCGCGCCTGGGCATAGGGCTTGTCGATCCGCACCACCACGCCGATGGTCTGGGTCTGCGGATCGACCTCGCCGGCCACCCGCGTGACCTGGGCCGGCCATTCCACCGAGTGGGTCGCGCTGTGCAGACGGACCCTGGCCTGCAAGCGCATGGCCCCAGGGGTGCGTCGCAGGGGCGTTGGCGGCTGTTCGCCCGAGCTTGCCTGGGATTGGCGCAGCAGGGGGCGCAGGGCACCTACCGGAAAGCGTGCCTCCACCTCCGCCACCTCGATGCCGTCGCCGCGCAGCAGGCGCTGGCCCTTGCTGACGTACTGGCTCGGCCCCACCAGCACCTCGGCCAGGCGCAGGTCAAAGGGGGCGCGCAGCTCAGTGCGGGCCAGGTCCAACTCGGCCGCCGCCTGCTGGGTCTCGGCCACGGTGATCTCGGCGCGGGTCAGCTCCTGGCTGTTGCTCAGCCCCTGCACGACCACCTCGCCCTTGAGCCAGGCCCGCTCGGCCTCCTCCAGCTGGGTGGTGGAGAGGGAGCCATCGCGGTTGAGCTGGCGCTTGCGTTCCAGTTCCCGCCGCAGCAGCGCCTGCCCCTGCTGCTCCAGGGCGATCAGGCGCTCGGTGGTGACCAGCTTGACCCGCAGGGCCTGCAGCTGGGCCTTGGCCTGGGCCAGCGCCAGCCGGTAAGGGGCCTGGTCGATGCGCAGCAGCGGGCGGCCCTTGGCCACCAGCTCACCGGCCCTGAGTTCATCGGCAAGCCAGACCAGGGTTCCGGCCACCTCGGCCACCCCATCCCAGCGGTCCAGCGGCTGGCTCCTGCCATAGCCCAGGGCGCGTGGCACCAGGGGCGCAGGGGTAGCCTCGATCACCCTCACCTTGACCGCCCGCTCGGCCTGCTCCAACGGTTGCGGCGGCCGACTGAAACGGGGCAGCAGGAGGACCAGGGCCAAGCCAAGCAACAGCGGCGGCAAGACCCAAAAGGGACGCAGGGATGAGGTGGGCATGGGGCTCCAGGCGCAGGGCGCGGGTGTGTTGAGGGGGATTATGTTAACCCATCAATCCAGGACCAGGGCCAGCGGCCCACCGCTGTCGATGTACGGGTTTCCTGATTACCCATGTATCTCAGCCATGATCTCGGCTTGGCGGGCCGTGCGTGGCCTGGGGTGGGAGGCCGGTCTTGCCGGGCGACCTTGGCGGGTAGCGTTGATCGCGTTGCAAGTAGCCCTGGCAGGTCGCGCAGCAAGCTGCCCTCGCACGACTTCGCCCAGCGAACGGGCTAAGCAGCCAGTGAATGTCTTGAGTTGACGACTTGGCCTTCTATGACGCCCTGGAGGTCAAGGGTAGTGCCGCGCAGGTGCCAGGTGACGAACAATTACGATTGATTGCCCGTGAGTTGGTGGATAAGGTGAAGCAGAACGCCACCATCGACTGGACGGTGAAGGAGAGCGCGCGCTCCATGTTGAAGGTGATCGTGAGAAGGGTATTGCGTAAGTACGGCTACCCGACAGACACGCAGGTGGCCGCCACAGAGACCATCCTGAAGCAGGTGGTGTTGTTGGTGGATAGCTGGACATCGTGATCCGGCCCTGCGGGTGGTAAGCTGGGGATGCAGGGTAACCGGGAAGGCCGCTTGGTTGCGCGACAGGCCCCGTGTTGGCGGTTGGTTCCGCATCAACGCATGCCTCCTCCGCGTCTTTTTTGGTTCCGGTTTCTTGCCTCAGGCCAGGCGGAAATAGACTATGAGATATAAGCAAAAAATGAATTCTGCTACCTCCCTGACCCCTTGGCGGTCCCATTTTAGCGTGAAAGTCGCAAGGCGCTCGTTTGCTCCCTCGACAGCTGTTCCTGACGCTGTTCTACCTCCTGCGTGCCTGCAGTCGCCTCCCCCCGGCAGGGGGTTGGGGAGAGGGTGGCGAGTGTTCCCAGCAAGTCTGGCACTTCCGCTATCGGGCCTACAGGGATGTAGGTCATGTCAAACCGATGACTGGATCATCGCTGGCCCTGGCGGTCGGGAACGATCGGGGCGAGCGGACGTTCATTTTCCGGGCTGGCCGTCTCGCCCCATGATCCTTGGATTGTTCCTGCTGCTGTTCTGCACCGGTCTGGCGGCCCAGCCGCTGCCTGGGCAGCAGGGGCTCAGCTATCGGCCGCAGGGCGATACCGATGCCCGTGGCGTCTATCCCCAGCCGATCCCCACCCAGCAGCGCAGCTGGAGCAGTCAGAACCCGGACGGCCCGACCCCTTATCAGCAAAGCTGGAGTTATGGCTATCCGCCGGGTCGGCCCGGCAGCGCCCCTGGCCCCTTCGGCTACGGCCAGTCGCAGCCGCCCTGGGGTCAGCCCCAGCAACCCGGCTGGCCTGCTGCGGGGGGGCAACCCCAGCTGTCCTGGCCGGGGCAGAAGCCCGCCGTGACCGGCGGCGCTGGCCAGCCTCGGGTGCAGGTGCAACTGCACCAGACCCAGGCCTATGTGCACCAGAACCTGATCCTTGGCCTGGAGATCATCAGCCAGGAAAACCTCAGCACCCTAGCGGTGGACCTGCCCCAGACCCAGGCCCTGGTGCTGCGTGAACTGGGCGAGACCAGTGCCGAGGCGCGCATCCGCAACGGCCGCCGCGAGATCGTCAACCGTCAGTATTATCAGCTGACCCCCATGCAGAGCGGTGATATCGAGCTGCCGCCGCTGCGGGTGAGTGGGCGCGTGGCAGGCGGTACCGAGTACAGCGCCGACTCTGGCCTGCCGATCCGCCTGAGTATCCGCGAGGCCGACCCCAGTGTGCGCCCCTGGCTGCCGCTGACCAACCTGGAACTGGATGCCAGCCTGCTCAACGACGAACAGGTGGCCGAGGGCCAGCCGCTGACCCTGGTGCTGGAGCAGACCGCCGAGGGCATGAGCGGGAATCAGCTGCCCTCTCTGGAGGCCCAGTTGCACAGCCCCCAGCACAGCGTCTATCGGGAAAAGACCGAGACCAGCGGCCGCATCGACAAGCAGGGTCGGCTGATCGGCCGACGCATGGATCGGTTCACCCTGGTGCCCCAGCAGGGCAATCGGCTGCAGATCCCGGCCATCCGCCTGGATTGGTGGAACGCCGAGCGGCAGCGTAAGGAGACCGCCATCATCCCGGCCCGCCTGATCGGTAGCGGGGCCATGTTCCACGACCTGTCGGACAAGTTCAGCGATATCCCCTTCGTCGGCAGCCAGGGCTGGCTGTTCTGGCTGCCGATGATTGTCTTCGCCTTTGTCGCCGGGCTGTACTGGAGCTGGGTCTGGGCGCGCAGCCGCTCCCTTGGCCAGGGTCTGCGCAACTGGCTGGTGCTGGTGCTGCATCCCCTGAGCAGCCGCCTTGAGCCCCTGGCCGCGCGACTCTCGCCGCAACGCCAGATGCATCGCCTGCGCCGCCTGTTCGCCAACCTGCTGCCGCGCTCCTTCCGCCTCTGGTATTGCGTGCGCGCCGCCGATCAGGAGACCGATCCCGACGACTGGGCCCAGGTGCTGCGCTTTCTGCTCAATCGTCGCCTGGGCATCACCGCCCAGCGGCCCATGGCCCAGCTGGCCGAGGAGATCATCCGCCTGCATCGGCCCAAGCGGCCAGAGGAGCTGCGCCAACTGCTGCGCGAGCTGGAGGCCGACCTGTTCAGCGCCCAGGGCCAGGTGAGCGACTTTGCCAACTGGAAGCGCCGCTTCAAGCGTCAGATCCGTCCCAACCCCCTGCGCCTGCTGCGTCTGGGTCAGCCCCGGCAGGGTTGGCAGCTGCCCGCGCTGAATCCCCAGCTGTGACGGGAGGTCCCCATGCTCACTATCTACCGCCTGGACCATGACCGCCTGCTGCGGCTGAAGGCCCATCAGACCACGGAGACCCTGTCCAATCACTGGCTGGAGTTGGTGCGGCCGAGCCGCGAGGAGATGGCCTTTGCCCAGAGCCTGTGCAGCGAGCCCCTGCCCAGCCTGCGCGATATCGAAGAGCTGGAGTCAAGCTCCTTTCACGTCAGCCTGATCGACGGCTTTCAGGTCAACAGCCTGTTCTTCTACCGGCCCGATGGGGTGCCCACCAATCTGAATACCGCCTTTATCCTCAAGGATGGCGGGCTGATCTCCATCAGCAGCCATGAGCTGCCCCACATCCGTCTGCTGCGGCGGCGCAACCGCAACCGCGTCACCCCGCTGCCGGACGCCCTGGCCATACTCATGGCGCTGATGGATATCAAGGTGGATGGCCTGGCCGACGAGATCGAGCAGGCCTACCGCGATCTGGAGGAGATCAGCCGCAAGGTGATGGGACGCCGTCACGCCGATCTGGAGTCGGCCATCGACGGCCTGGCCGAGCAGGAGGACCTGGTGGGTAAGGTGCGCCTGGGCTTGATGGACGTGCAGCGCGACATGCGCTTCATTCTGCGCCAGCCGATGGTGAACAAGAAATACCGCAAGCAGGGCAACGCCGTGCTGGCAGACATCGCCACCATACTGCCGCACAACGATTTTCTCTCTGATAAAGCAGATTTTCTGCTCAACGCCACCCAGGGCTTCATCGACATGGAGCAGAACCGCATCCTGAAGATCTTCTCCGTCACCGCCCTGGTGTTCCTGCCGCCGACCCTGATCGCCGGGATCTACGGCATGAACTTCCAGCACATGCCCGAGCTTGCCTGGCCCTGGGGCTACCCCCTGGCTCTGTTGCTGATGTTCATCGCAGGCTCCGGCCCCTTCATCTACTTCAAGCGCAAGGGCTGGCTGTAGTTCTTGAGCACTGTGTCCGGTGCGGGGTTTTATTCATCCTTGCCCCGGCCGCCGATCTGTTGCGGGGATATGCTGACCGGTTGCGCCGGCAGTTCGACATTGGGCCGGTCGATGCTGAAGCAGCGCTGGCCGTGGACCATGGCGGAGATGTCGCTGTTTTTGCCCCTGAGGTCATGCAGTATCACCGCCAGCAGGTGCAGCAGGATCAGCCAGAACATCACCGAGGCCAGTTCCCGGTGCAGGCTGGGCAGATAGATGCCGAGCAGTACCAGGCGATCGCCCATCAGCCCGCCACTGAGCGCCAGCACCAGGAGCAGCAGATAGATGAGCAGGTAGATGGGCCGCCAGAGGGGGTTCTGGGCATACCAGCGCGGCAGTGGGGCGCGGCCCAGGCTGAGGTAGAAGCGTAGCATGGCGACCATGCCCGGCCATTCGTTGCGCTGCGGCAGCAGGGCCCTGGCCCCCTGCACGGGGTCGCTGGAGATGGCCAGGGCCAGGCGTATGCACAGGGCGAACACCAACAGGGCGGCGCTCAGGTAGTGGTAGTCGATGGCGGTCTCGGTCAGGCTCGGCGCATAACGCATGAGCCAGCCGCTGACCAGCAGCGCCAGGCAGGCCAGGCCGATGAGGGCATGGCTGAAACGCAGCCAGCCATCCCAGATGGGCAGACGTTGGATGGGTTCGGGGGTCATGCTGTAGGGCTCATATTCAGAGAACAGAGGTCAGGGGACAGAGGACAGATGATAGAGGACAGAGGATAGGGTACCCCAAAAACCGCTGATCGGATCGATTTCCACAAACTAAACATCCTATTTTCAGCTGGTTGATCATCAGCCTTCCGTCCTCAGTCCTCTGTCTTCAGTCTTCTGTCCTCAGTCCTCAGTCCTCAGTCCTCAGTCCTCTGCATCGCCCAGCGCATGAAGTTGGGCTGCTGCTGGTAGCCCTTGCTGAGGATGAAGTTCAGCACGGCGCGCAGGCGGAAGAAATAGGCCACCGAGTCCACCCGCATGATCTCCCGGCCCTGTTCGTCGAAGAACAGCAGCGAGGGCGTGTAAAACAGCCCCAGCTGCCGGGACCAGTCGCGGGGGGTGCTGCGCTGGCCGTCCGGGGTGATCAGCGGCTGCTGCGAGCCGATGTCCAGCTGCACGGCATCGAATCGATGGAACAGGGACAGCAGGGCGGGGTCGCGCAGGGTCTGGGCGTGCAGCACATTGCAGGCATGACAGTCGCCGCGCTCGAAGAACACCACCAGCGGGCGCTCGCCGGGGTGGCGGCTGCGGTCCAGCTGGTGCGGCGGCTTGGCGAAGAAGGGCTCCTCGTTCAGCTCGCCGGGCTCGAAGGTGAGGGTGGCATCACCCCGCTCCAGGAAGGCCAGAAAGGGCTCGCGCTGGTAATGACCACCGGCCACGTATTCCAGGGCGGCGCGGAACTTGTAGGGCGGGTAGTAGCCGCGCAGCATCAGCGCCTGACGGCCCTGGGCATCGTAGAAGATCAGCGAGGGGGTGAAGTTGGCATCCTCGCGCAGGGCAAAGTCACGCACGCTGATGGCCTGGCCCTGCAGGTCGGTCAGCTCTTCCGCGCCCCAGATGTTCAGCCCCACCACATCGAAATGCTGCCGGGTGTAGGCGACTATGTCCGCCATCCCCCAGTTGTGCTCCAGCATCATGCGGCAGTAGGGGCAGCGCGGCTGGCCAAAATAGACGATCAGGCCGCTCTTGCCAGCGGCCACGGCCTCCTCCAGGTCCTCGCCCAGGTGCAGAAAGCTGCGTTCGAACCAGCTGGGGTGCTCATGCCCCTCGGGCAGTGGGGCGTCGTTGAACAGGGGCGCGTCATCCGGGTCATCCTCGGCCAGGGCCGGGGCACCCAGGAGCAGGGCGGCGCACAGGCCAAGACCCAGGTGGATCAATAAACGGCGCAGAGGCATGGCTACTCCTTCGGGCGGTTCAGGTGGCGTTGTAACAGCAGCAAGGCAAGCCGGGAGCGGGCCTCGGTGAAGTCGGTGCGCCCCAGCAGCTCGTCGCTGCGGCTCAGGGGCCAGGGTACCACCTCGATGGGCTCGGGTTCATCACCGGGCAGGCGTTGGGGATACAGCCGCCGCGCCAGCACCAGGTGTGTGGTGTGTTGCAGATAGCCCGGCGCCAGGGTGACCGAGTCCAGCGGCTCCAGCCGCTCGGCGGCATAGCCCACCTCCTCCTGCAGCTCGCGGTTGGCCGCCTGTTCGGCGCTCTCGCCCGCCTCGATATGGCCCTTGGGAAAGGCCAGTTCATAGCGTTCCATGGCGGTGGCGTATTCCCGGATCAACAGCAGGGTGTCGGCATCCAGCAGGGGTACCACCAGCACCGCCCCCTGGGGTGAGCCCAGGATGCGCTGATAACGACGGCAAGCGCCGTTGCTGAACTCCAGCTCCAGGGACTGAACACGGAAGATGCCGGTATCGGCGATCAGCTCACGGTGGTGGATCTGGGGCAGGGGGCGGGAGTTTTTGCTCATGCTTGGCGGGCTATCTCTCTGTGTGCTCGGCTCTGGCTCCAGGCTTCGCCCTAGCTCCTCCGTCGGGCCTACAGGGAGGTAGGTCATGCCAAACCGATGACTGGATCATCGGTGGCCATGGAGTCGTCTGTGGCCAAATGCCTTTTTAGCTGGCCGCTGATGGCTGGCGGCTGGCGCTCACCCCGGATTCCGCTACGCTCCATCCGGGCTACATCTCTGACTGCTGCTGGCTGGCCGCTGATGGCTGACCGCTGGTAGCTGGGGCAAAGCCCCGTGTGGAGTCGATGACGTAGATCGGTCGGCCCTTGACCTCGTCGTGGATGCGGGCGATGTATTCGCCGAAGATGCCGATGAAGATCAACTGCACCCCGCCGAAGAAAAGGATGGCGGTCATCATCGAAGGATAACCCGGTACCGGGTCGCCGAACAGCAGGGTGCGCAGCACCAGAAAACCGGCGTAGCTCAGGCCGATCAGCGCGGCGAGCAGGCCCAGGTAGGAGGCCAGCTTCAGCGGCACCGTGCTGAACGAGATGATCCCCTCCAGGGCGTAGTTCCATAGCCGCCAGTAGTTCCACTTGGTCTGGCCGCCGGCGCGCGGGGTGCGCTCGAAGGTGAGGCTGGTGGTGGGAAAGCCGACCCAGGCGAACATGCCCTTCATGAAACGGTGGCTTTCGCGCATGGAGCGCAGCACATCGCAGACGCGGCGCGAGAGCAGGCGAAAGTCCCCGGCGTCGCTGGGGATGGGGGTCTCGGCCAGGGCGTTGATCAGGCGGTAGAACAGACGGGCGGTGATGCGCTTGGCCGGTGGATCGCTGCGCCGGGAGGCGCGCACGGCGTTGACCACGTCAAAGCCCTGCCGCCACAGGTCAATCATTTGCGGGATCAGTTCCGGCGGGTCTTGCAGGTCGGCGTCCATGGGGATGACGGCGTCTCCACAGGCCAGGTCCAGGGCGGCGGTAACGGCCCGCTCCTTGCCGAAATTGCGCGACAGGTTGATCACCTTGATGCGGCCATCCCGTTCATGCCAGCGCCACAACTGCTCCAGGGTATCGTCCTGACTGCCGTCGTTGACACAGATGATCTCCCAGTCCAGACCCAGGCCCTCAAGGATGGGCAAGACCCGCCGGAAGAAGGGGTCGATGACCTCGGCCTCGTTGTACATGGGCACCAGCAGGGAGAGTTTTTCCGTCATGGCTTGGGTCGGGCGAAGACAAAGTGCTTGGATAGGGTGAAATTCCACAGGAAGCCAAGGCCGATGGCAATCGCCTTGGCCCAGGCCATACCAATCACGGGGCCCAGCCAGTGCAGCAACAGGCTGCTGATCAGCAGACCGCCGGCGTTGAACAGCAGAAAGCGGCCATAGGCACCCAGCGAGGGCTGGCTCGCGGCAAAGGTCCAGCGCTGGTTGAGCCAGTAGCTGTTGCTCGCCGCCAGCCAGAAGGCCAGGGTGTTGGCCAACTGGGGCGCAAGCCCCAAGACCCCGTAGAACAGGATAAACAGCGCAAAATCCAGCGCCGTGTTCAGCACCCCCACCAGGCCAAAACGCAAAAACTGACGTTGGGCGGCAATCCTGCTGGGAGGCGAGTCCCGAGTCCCGAGTCCCGAGTCCCGAATCAAGGTACATCCTTGCAGCAGCGGAAGCCCTCTTGATAGAAGGAGTGGCCAGTGTCCTTGCTGATCTCCTTGGTGTGCTCATAGGGCTGGCGCACGCGGCAGTCGTCCGGGTATTTCTGCACCCCGCCCCGGCCCTTGAGTTTGGAACGATCAACGAAGAATGAGCCCTTGCGCTCGGTCAGGCCGGTGACCCTGCCCCGAGCGATATTGCCCTTGTGGCTGGGCAGATTGACCACCTCGGCCAGGTTGCCGTGCAGGTCATAGACCCCCTGCCGACTGACGCATTCGTGCTTGTAACCGGCTGGCCAGCTGTTGGTGCCGCAGGTCTTGTAGGCGGACTTGTGCGGGGCGCAGTTGAGGGACAGGCCGGGGATGGGGCCTGGGGAGATGTTGGCGCGGGCCTCGGGCAGCACATCCGGGTCCTCGCCGCTATACACGGCGCAGAGCACCTGAGAGCGGGTGCGCTCGGCGTATTCAGGCTGGTGCTGGAAGGCCCAGACCTTTTCCCGTGCCTGATTCACCGCGCGGCGGCGGGCCTGGTCATTGCCGATGTCAAAGCGATAGCTGTCGATGGACTGCACGGCACCGGCGCAGGCGCCCTCCCACTCGTGACTGTTGCACAGGCGCTTGCCCATGCTCTGGCAGATCTGATGGGCGGTCTGCGAGGGCACCCAGACCAAAGGGTATTCACAGGGGATGTTGGGGAATTCGAACTGATCCATGCACAGGGCCGGCTTGCCATCGACGCCGGGCACCGGGACCATCCACTTGGCCTGACACAGGGCCTGGTCCTCGGTCGAGGTCTTGATCAGCCCCTGATCCAGTACCCGCTCACGGCACTGGGCGCGGCTGACCGGGTGGTAAGAGTTGTTCGGGCCGATGAAGGCATCGGGGTCTTCCGTGCCTATGTTGCGCGTCAGGCCGTAGCCCTGGGTGAGCAGGCGGCGCAGGCGCTCGGCCTGGGCGCCCTGGATGCCATGTTCCTGGATCACCTTGTCGGCGAACTCAGGACTTTCCTTGGCCACCGCAGGGCTGAGCAGCAACAGGCCAGACAGTGCGGCGATGAGTGTGGTGTTTAGGGTTTTTAGGCTTTTCTGCGGGGGTGCTGTTTGTTTCATGATCGTTGGTTCCTTAACCGGTGAAATGCTGAACAAATTGCCGAAAACTTACTGTGAAACAACCTTGCCATTGCCTATCACCCTACTGAATCATTTTTCACCGCGTCGATAGGATAGGCCCAGTGGGAGCGGGCTTGCCCGCGATTTCTGCGCCCTTCGCGGCCAAGGCCGCTCCTACACCCCTTGGGCTGGCCGGTGGGAGGGGCTTGCCCGCGATTTCTGCCGCTTGTTGATCCCGACTTCGACGGATCAGGGCCTCAATCCTTTTTGAAAATGTAGAAAAAGTCTTTGTAATCGGGCTTGAGCAGATAACGGGGGTTCTTGCCGTAGTCGCCCATGTACTGGTTCATGTTGCGCACCAGAAGCTCCATGTCTATGGCCTTGCCGCCCTCGGTGGGGCGGAACAGGCTGGCGTAGGCCTGACCAGGGCTGTTCAGATCCAGGTGGATGGCCACCTTGCAGCCATAGGCCTGGAAGGTACGCGCCATGGCGCTGGGGGTGGCACCGGAGAAATAGCTATACACCAGATAGCGCTTGTCGCCCTGCTCCAGCAGGCAGGCCGCCCCTCGGGGGGTACGCAGTTTTTTATCCGCCGAGCCGGACCAGTTGCCTGCGCCCCAGTGCTTGACCCAGACGCCAGGGATGCCCTGGCCCGTCTCATCGGGGTGGATCAGGGGCACGCCGTTCTGGCGCAGGTGGCGGATGCGCGGCAGCTTTTCCTCATCGCCCTTTTCCCACACCTTCATATCCACAGTGCCATCCTGATACATGATCAGGGTAACCAGATTCTCCGTGGGCGAGCTGAGCAGTACCCCCTTCTCCATGAAGCCGTAGTGATGGGCCTTGTTGAAGGTGGACATCTTGCCGTAACGAAAGGCGCTGTGGCGCAGCTGGAAACCGGCGGAGAAGGTGCCTATGGTGCGTGCCCACTCGTAGGGCGGCACCTGACCCATGGGGATCAGGGGGTCCAGGCGGTCAAAGCCATCCGGGCCATGGGGGTTGTCCTTCTTGATGCGTATCGCCCGCTCGGACCAGCCCACGCCGGGATGGTCGGTGCCGTGGCCCCAGCCCAGGCTGTATTGATCCAGGTCCACGGCCAGGGAATAGACCAGGGCATTGCGCTCGACCCCATCCAGGGGCTTGACCCTGTCCCTGTGACTCTTTTCTATCTCCTGCGGGACGAGCCCAGGCAGCATCAGGCTGGCATAGACGCCATCGAAGTGCTTCAGCGGATACCACTGGCCGGCCAGCAGGCTGGGGCTGTCTTCGGCCAGCACCAGTTGCAGTTCCCGGGTGGATAGGCTGTGCCCCTCCTGGCCCGCCCTGATCCGTGCCCGCTCAGGCCCGCTCTGCTCCTGTTGCTGACGGGAGGGGGTGGTCTGTTCGGTGTCGTCTGCGATGGTGTAGCGGTCCTGAAAAAAGTGCTCCTTGACCGTGTTGATGAAGCCCTCGCCGACATCCCCGGCAAACCAGCGGATCAGCTCGGCACCCTTTTCGATGGCCGGTTGAAAGCCGTTTTGTTTGATCGTCAGCAGCAGTTGGCCATTGCATACCGGTAGATAGCCGGTGCTGCGCTTGTCGGCCTGTTGCCGGGCCTGGACTATGCCGCTGTCGATGGGACAATCATAATCCTGTTCGTCACGCTCGCCGGTGATCAGAACCTCCGCGGCCCTATTGTCCAGGTCCAGCACCAGGCGGTCGTCCAGGGTGATCAGGTTGTACACCGACTGGCGGCCCTGGCGGTCGGTCAGGGCCAGCAGATACCAACGGTTGACAGCCTGGTTGAGGTTGATCAGGCTGGCCTGGCGATAGGGGCCATCTGTGTAGTCCTGATTGATCTCATGCAGTTGGGCTTGCAGCTTGAACAGGGCGGGGTTGTCGCTCTCGGCCAGGTAGGAGGCGGCCGCCAGCCCAGGCAGCAGGGCGGTCAAGGTGAACAGACAGAGGGCTATCAGGCCGGTACGGCGCGCAGATTTGAGCGGGGGATGTGATTTCATGCTGACGGGTCCGGTTTTTTTGGCGCGGCAGGGAATGGGGTGCCGGGAGCAGGGCCTTCCGCTGGTCGCTGGAGACTAATGGCTGTATCTTCACAGCCGGGCCTATACTAAAAAATGTGAACGGGCATTTCTATCGGATTTTCATGACACGCAGGTTTTTTTATGACAACTTCCCTGATTGATTGGTCGGCAGTGGATTGCGTACTGCTGGATATGGACGGCACCCTGCTGGATCTGCACTTCGACAACCACTTCTGGCTGGAGTTCGTGCCCCAGCGCTATGCCGAGGCCAAGGGGCTGCCGCTGGAGCAGGCCAGGGCGGAACTCATGGCCCGTTACGAGGACGTGCTCGGCACCCTGGAGTGGTATTGCATCGACAGCTGGAGCCAGAAGCTGGGCCTGGATATCGCCCTGTTGAAGGAGGAGGTCAGTCACCTGATCGCGGTGCATCCCCATGTGGTGGACTTCCTTGAGGGCCTGGGGCGGCTGGGCAAGCGCGTACTGCTGGTGACCAATGCCCATCAGAAGGCCTTGCAGCTGAAGATGGAGCGCACCCGGCTGGCCGGGTATTTCGATGCCATCATCTCCTCCCACGATCTGGGCCACGCCAAGGAGGAGCAGGCCTTCTGGCAGCGTCTGCGGCAGGTGGAACCCTTCGACCCGGCACGCACCCTGTTCGTGGATGACAGCCTGCCGGTGCTGCGCTCGGCACGGGAATACGGCATCCGCTGGCTGCTGGCGATCCTGGCACCGGACTCCCGCCTGCCCCAGCGTCAGGTGGAGGAGTTTCCGGCGGTACGAGACTTTGCCGGCTTATTGCCGGAAAAGGTTGAAGGGTAAGGTTTGAAGTTTGAACAGGGGTTGTCTTCGGCAGATTTTTCACCTTCAAACTTTGGCTACCGCCGTGGCGGCCCGCGGCGATTACCGCCGGAACGATTACCGCCGGATCGGCCTCGGGGCGGTGGCCGGTCGGTCTTGATCATGCTTTTCGGATCGACCTTGGCGAGGAGTTCGGGATTGACCGGGTTGACCGGGATCTTGTGCTGCACATAGTCCTCGATCTCGGGCAGGGAGAAGGCGTAGGTCTCGCAGACAAAGCTGATGGCGTCGCCGCTGGCACCGGCGCGGGCGGTGCGGCCGATGCGGTGGACATAATCCTCGCTGTCTTCCGGTAGATCGTAGTTGATCACATGGCTGACCGCCGGGATATGCAGGCCGCGGGCGGCCACGTCGGTGGCCACCAGCACCGCCACCTCGCCGTCCTGGAACTTCTTCAGCAGGGACATGCGCTTTTTCTGTGGCACATCACCCGAAAGTATGGCGGTGGGAAAGCCATTGCCCTCCAAAAAGCCCCAGACCCGGTCGGCCACCCGCTTGGTGTTGACGAAGACTATGGTGCGGCTCATGCCCTTGTGCTGCATCAGGCCCAGCAGCAGGGGGATCTTCTCCTCGTTGGCCACCATGTAGGCGGTCTCCTGGATGCGATCGGCGGTGATGCTGTCGGTCTCGACGATCACGTCCTGAGGGTTGTTCATGTGCTCGTAGGCCAGTTCCTTGACCCGGTAGGAGAGGGTGGCGGAGAACAGCATGCCAAGGCGCTCCTGTGGCGGCGGCATACGCCGCAGCAGGTAGCGGATGTCCTTAATGAAGCCCAGATCGAACATGCGATCGGCCTCGTCCAGCACCAGCACCTCGATGCTCTTGAGGTTGTAGATGTGCTGCTTGAAGAAGTCGATCAGCCTGCCTGGGGTGCCGATGAGGATGTCCAGCCCGGCGGAGACCATCTCGCGCTGACGGTCGTAGTCGGCACCGCCGAACACCACGCCAATGCGCAGGCCGGTGTGGCGGCCGAGCAGTTCGGCGTCCTTGTGGATCTGGAATACCAGCTCCCGGGTGGGGGCAACAATCAGCGCCCGCGGCTGATTGTTGCCCTTGGCCTCGACGCTGAGCAGGCGCTCAAGCAAGGGCAGCATGAAGGCGGCGGTCTTGCCGGTGCCGGTCTGGGCCTGACCGGCCAGGTCCTTGCCCTGCAGGGCCAGGGGTATGGCCAGGGCCTGGATCGGGGTGCAGAGATCGAAGCCGGCGTCGCGCAGGCCGTTATTGATTTCCGTTTTCAGACCGAAGCTGTCGAAATGGACGTTGCTGAGGTGTTGATTGGGTTGTTCATTGTTCATGGGCCGGAAAGCATACAGCAAATTCGGGCCGGGCAATACGGTTGCATTGCAGAGGGGTTTGGGCTGAAATACACCCATCGGGGCGGTCCTGCCCCCAAACGTATTGAATCAGGAGTGAGATTGAAGTGAGCGAACATATAGTTCAGTTGACCGATGCCAGCTTTGAAGACGAAGTGGTCAAGTCCGACATACCCGTGCTGGTGGATTACTGGGCCGAGTGGTGTGGCCCCTGCAAGATGATTGCCCCGGTGCTGGATGAGATCGCCGGTGAATACCAGGGCCGGGTCAAGGTAGCCAAGCTGAACATCGACGACAACCCGCAAACCCCGCCGCGCTTCGGTATCCGTGGCATCCCCACGCTGATGCTGTTCAAGGAGGGCGATGTGGAGGCCACCAAGGTGGGTGCCGTGTCCAAGTCCCAGCTGACCGCCTTCCTCGACGGCAATATCTGACCCGGTTCGGCCCTGAGTCCACTGCCCTTGGGGCGCACGGCGAGGTATAGGCTGGGCTGACACCGCCTGAGCGCCGTCTCGAGCCTGCCGAAGGGCCTGTCGAAGGCGGGGCCGAAGCCGACCCAGGCTGCTTCGCCCCTCGGCCAGGATATTTCTCTATTTGCCCCCTTGTCTGGGTAGGGGGCAGGAATGTCTTGTTGACGGTTTCTTTTTGGTGTTACACTCCGGCTACGGTGTCGGTCCCGGCACCCAAGCTACTTCCAAAACCCATTGCCCCAGATAATGCCATTCCGCGCATCAACCGCCCCTGCGGTGCGCCTGATCCCCTCGTACCATTCAAATAAAAATCATCCTCTATGAACCTGACTGAACTCAAGCAGAAACCCGCTTCACAACTTGTTGATCTGGCCACGGAGATGGGCATAGAGGGCATGGCCCGATCACGCAAACAGGACGTTATCTTCGCCATTCTCAAGGCCCAGGCCAAACGCGGCGAAGACATCTACGGCGATGGCGTGCTGGAGATCCTCGCCGACGGTTTCGGCTTTCTCCGCTCCGCCGACAGCTCCTATCTGGCCGGCCCCGATGACATCTACGTCTCCCCCAGTCAGATCCGCCGCTTCAATCTGCGCACCGGCGACACCATCTCCGGCAAGATTCGACCCCCCAAGGAGGGTGAACGCTACTTTGCCCTGCTCAAGGTGGATGAGATCAACTTCGACCGGCCAGACAACGCCAAGAACAAGATCCTGTTCGAAAATTTCACCCCCCTGTTCGCCAATCAGAAATTTTCCCTGGAGCTGGGTAACGGCAGCACCGAAGACCTCACCGCCCGCACCATCGAACTGTGCGCCCCCATCGGCAAGGGCCAGCGCGGCCTGATCGTCTCGCCGCCCAAGGCGGGCAAGACCATGCTGATGCAGAACGTGGCCCAGTCCATCGCCCACAATCACCCCGAGTGTTATCTGATCGTACTGCTGATCGACGAGCGGCCGGAAGAGGTCACCGAGATGCAGCGCTCGGTACGCGCCGAGGTGGTCGCCTCCACCTTCGATGAGCCCGCCACCCGCCACGTCCAGGTGGCCGAGATGGTGATCGAAAAGGCCAAGCGCCTGGTCGAGCACAAGCGCGACGTGGTCATACTGCTGGACTCCATCACCCGCCTGGCACGGGCCTACAATACGGTGATCCCTTCCTCCGGCAAGGTACTCACCGGGGGCGTGGACGCCAACGCGCTGCACAAGCCCAAACGCTTCTTTGGCGCGGCGCGTAACGTGGAGGAGGGCGGTTCGCTGACCATCATCGCCACCGCATTGGTGGAGACCGGCTCACGCATGGACGATGTGATCTACGAGGAATTCAAGGGCACCGGCAACATGGAGGTGCACCTGGATCGGCGCATCGCCGAAAAGCGCATCTTCCCGGCAATCAACATCAACCGCTCAGGCACCCGCCGCGAGGACCTGCTGATGAAGCCCGATGACCTGCAAAAGATGTGGATCCTGCGCAAGATACTGCACCCGATGGACGAGCTGGCGGCGATGGAATTCCTCTACGATCGGCTGAAAAAGACCAAGACCAACAACGAGTTCTTCGACTCCATGAAGGGCTGAGGGGCGGCCAGCCCTTGCCCCGTCCCCTGTTCATGCCCCTGCCGTGTCTTCCGCCGCTCTGCCCCTGCTGATCGGCCTGCTGGCGCTGGTTGCCTTCTGGCTGGACGCCGCCCGCGCCCGCGAGCTGGCCTCGGCCCTGGCCCAGACCCTGTGCCAGCGTCAGGGGGTACAGTTTCTCGATGGCAGCGCCGCGCTGGAATCCCTCCGTCTGCAACGCACCCCCAAGGGCCTGCGCCTGCGCCGGGTGTTTTCATTCAGTTATTACAGCGAGGAGGCGGGCCGCCGCCAGGGCACGGTCACCCTGGTCGGCGCGCAGATCAAGGCCTTCCGCATTGACGAGCACACCCAGGTAGAGGGTTGAATGCGCAGGCCTTGAAGGGGAGAAGCGCGGGTCTTATGCCTGTCCGTCCTATTCCCCCAGGATGGGCTCCACCAGGGGGCGGGCAAATTCGTACCAGTCCTGCACCGCCTCTCCCCGGCGGATGCGCTCGGCCAGCATCTGTTCCAGCTGCTCGGTCTGCTGGGTGCGCATGGCCCAGCGGCACAGCTGCTTGGGTACGGTCTCGCCAAAGCGGCTGAAGTAGGCCAGGCTCTTCAGGGTGACCACGCCCCCATGCACCCCGGCAAAATGCCCGTACTCTTGATCCAGGCCGCGCTCGGCCAGATGGCTTTGCATGTAGCTTCTCCTTTCACTGGTCAGCGGCCAGCGGTTGGCCGTGGTTGGGCGTTAAACCTAAAAAACAGCTGAACCGCAGATTTCACAGATTTACACCGATTTTTCAGTCACTTTGCTGGATACATCCACTGATCCAGCAGATGGTCTCGTAGATTATTTTACCCTATTAAAACAAACACTTAATCTTCTATAATCGGCGCAATCCGCGGTTCATGGTTAAATCCGACAGGCTCCTAGGCCCGGCTCCTGAAGTGTTCCACCAGCATCAGCGCACCGCCGAGGATGAGGACGCCGAGGGCGACCTTGATCTGGTCGCTCATGCTGTAGGCGAGGATGCTGGCACCCACCACCAGCAGCATGTTGCGTTCGGACCTGGAGCCCATGTTGTAGAGCATCCAGGCGAAGGCCAGGCCGCCGATGAGAAACAGGTTGTCGCTGACGAAGCTGAGTAGTTGGTTCATGATGACCTCCCGGTACACCTGTGTTTACCTGAGTCAAAGCATAGGCGCGTAACGGCGGAAAAACTGTCGCCTGGGTCATGAAGCCGATTTGAACCCCGTCACAGTTTTGCCCATTGCCGGTTGCAGGTCCCGGTTGCTGATCAGTCCCCTGTGCCCGTTTTTGCCACCTCTGTTATCATGCCAGGCCTTCAGACCGAACCACTGCGGCCGCCGCCCGGCGCTGGCGGCCGGTCCCCTTTTTATGCCGCTGTGTGGCGGTGCATCAACCCAAGAGGCCAGACATGAGCGAACAGACCGCCAACAACAAGCAATTTGAACTCCAGCGTATCTATCTCAAGGATGTCTCCTTCGAGACCCCCAACTCGCCGCAGATCTTCCTGCAGGAATGGAAACCGAAGATCGACCTGCAACTGGGTACCGAGGCCAATCGCCTGGACGAAGGCGTGTATGAGGTGGTGCTCAAGGTCACGGTCACCAACAAGGTAGGCGAAAACACCGCCTTTCTCGCCGAGGTGGAGCAGGCCGGTATCTTCATCCTGCGCGGCTTTGCCGATAATGAAATGGCGCAGATGCTGGGCAGCTACTGCCCCAATGTCCTCTTTCCCTATGCACGCGAGGCCGTGTCGGACCTGGTCACCAAGGGCAGCTTCCCGCAATTCCTGCTCGCCCCGGTCAACTTCGATGCCCTGCTGGCGCAGCACATCCAGGAGCAGCAGGCCAAGCAGCAGGGCGAGTCCGATGGCGCACCCACGGCCCCTGAAACCAGCCACTGAGGCGGCCCCTTGAACGGCCCCATTGCGGTATTGGGCGCGGGTTCCTGGGGCACCGCCCTGGCCATGCTGCTGGCGCGCAACGGCCAGCAGGTGCGGCTTTGGGACCACGACCCGGAGCAGGTCGCCAGGCTGCGGCAGGAGGGTGAAAACCGCCGCTTTCTGCCCGGCATCCCCCTGCCCGAGGGGATAACGCCCCAGGCCGATCTGGCCACCGCCCTGGCCGACTGCGCACTGCTGCTGCTGGTGGTGCCCAGCCACGCCTTTGCCGAGGTATTGCAGCAGGTGCGCCCGCATCTGGCTGCGGCAACCCCCCTGGCCTGGGCCAGCAAGGGCCTGCATCCGGGCGATGGCCGCCTGCTCAGCCAGGTGGCGGCGGACAGCCTGCCTGGGCATGACCTGCTGGTGCTGTCCGGCCCCACCTTTGCCGGCGAAGTGGCGCGGCAGCTGCCCACCGCAGTGACCCTGGCCTGTAGCCATGCGGCCCGGGCGCAGCAGGTCGCCGACCTGTTCGGGGCCGACTGCTTTCGCCCCTACACCAGCCTGGATCTGGTCGGCGTACAGATCGGCGGGGCGGTGAAGAATGTCATGGCCATAGGTGCCGGCATTGCCGATGGCCTGGGCTTTGGCGCCAACACCCGCGCCGCCCTGATCACCCGTGGCCTGGCCGAGATCACCCGCCTGGGGGTGGCCCTGGGCGGTCAGGCGGAGACCTTCATGGGCCTGGCGGGACTGGGGGATCTGGTGCTCACCTGCACCGATAATCAGTCACGCAACCGGCGTATGGGCCTGGCCCTGGCGGCGGGGCAGGGCATAGAGCAGGCCCGGGCCGAGATCGCTCAGGAGGTGGAGGGGGTGGGCACCGCCCGCGAGGTCTATCAACTGGCCCAGCGCCTGGGGGTGGACATGCCCATCACCGAGCAGGTCTATCAGGTGCTCTACAGCGGCCTGGCCCCGCGTGAGGCGGTGATCAAGCTGATGGGGCGGCGCCTGAAGAGCGAGGCGGTTTGAGCACAAACCGCCGAGTGAATGGGGTCGCCTGTTTGCAGAGGCGGCCAATAGTGCTATCTTCGCCTTACTGATTTTCTGATCTAAGCCCGTAATGG